>JAIKWY010000116.1 GCA_024684395.1 Oscillospiraceae bacterium | reverse complement strand
CTGACGCATTTTTACAACAAGGAAGCCAAGGAATTTCAGGTCAACCTCGAGGATGAGATCATGCGTGGCTGCCTGCTGACGCAGGGCGGCAAGATCATCCACGAGCGCTTTAAGGAGGACTAAGCCATGATGATCGGTGAGATCTTACTGCTTGTATTTGTATTCGTGATCGCCGGATTTCTCGGCGTTGAGCTGATCTCGAAGGTCCCTTCGCAGCTCCACACGCCCCTCATGTCCGGTACCAACGCCATCTCCGGCATCACCATCGTCGGCGCTATCGCAGCGACCGCCGTGGCACTGCATACGGATGGGCTTATCAGCAATATTATGGGCTTTGTTGCCATCGTGCTGGCGACCATCAACGTGGTCGGCGGTTATCTGGTAACTGACAGAATGCTCGGTATGTTCAAGAAAAAGGGGGATGACAAGAAGTGAGTTTTGAGAATCTCAGCGTCGTCCTCACGACGATCTTATACATGGTTTCGGCCATCCTGTTCATCCGTGGCATCAAGCTGCTCGGAAAGGCAGACACCGCAAGAAAGGGCAATCTGCTCTCTTCCGTCGGTATGCTCATCGCCGTGGTGACGGTGCTGCTTGAAAAAGAAGTAACTGACACCCTGACCGCACCGCCCCTCCAGAATGCCTATATCTGGACGGCAGCGGCTGTCGTGCTCGGCGGCATCATCGGTGCCGTATGGGCGAAAAAGGTCGAAATGACGGGAATGCCGCAGCTCGTTGCGCTGTTCAACGGCTTCGGCGGTCTCTCCTCTCTGCTCGTAGCGCTGACCCAGTACATGACTGACCCGAATGTGAATGTGTTCTCCGCCGTGACCCTCGGTCTGACCGTTGCCATCGGTGCGATCGCGTTCACCGGTTCCGTAGTAGCATGGGGCAAGCTCTCCGGCAAGCTCTTCAAGAAAAATGTCAATATCCCGGGCAAAAACTTCATCAATGCGCTGCTCGCACTGGCTGGTCTGGTGGGCGTTGTGCTCTACGCAGTGAGCATTGCAACGGGTGATGTGCAGCTCGGACAGATCGGCATCATCATCACGACCGCAGCGTTCCTGATCCTCGGCTTCACGATGGTCGTTGCCATCGGCGGCGGCGATATGCCCGTCATCATCTCTCTGCTGAATGCCTTTTCCGGCTTGGCTGCGGCGTTTGCAGGTCTTGCACTGAGCAATTCCGTACTGGTCGTTTCCGGCTGTCTGGTCGGCACCTCCGGTCTGATCCTGACGCTCATCATGTGCAAGGCGATGAACCGCACGCTGTACGCCCTCCTCTTCGGCAGTACCTCCGCATCCAAGTCCAAGAAGGGCGACGGTCCTGCGAAGGAGCCCAAGTCCATGAGTGTTGAGGATGCCTACCTCATCCTCGAAGCCGCAAGCTCCGTGGTATTCATCCCCGGCTACGGTATGGCGGTTGCGCAGGCGCAGCACGCTGTGAAGGAGCTTTGTGACAAGCTCGAAGAGAACGGCGCAGAGGTCAGCTTTGCGATCCATCCGGTTGCAGGCCGTATGCCCGGTCACATGAACGTGCTGCTTGCCGAGGCGAATGTGCCGTATGAGCAGCTGAAAACGGCTGACGAGATGAACCCGCAGATGCCGAACACGGACGTTGCCATCGTCATCGGTGCGAACGACGTCGTGAACCCGTCTGCTCTGGAGGACGAATCCTCTCCGTTGTACGGTATGCCGATCATCAACGCCTTCGAGGCAAGAACGGTATTCGTGCTCAAGCGTGGTAAGGGCGCAGGCTTCTCCGGTGTTGAGAACCCGCTCTTCACCAACGACAACACCGTCATGCTCTACGGCGATGCGAAACAGACTGTATCGGCGCTGGTTAGTGAGTTTGCGGATGAATAACTGACTTTCTCGGAACCTTCCAAAGCACCGTCTTGCTTGTTCCTTTTGCCCTGTGCTTTGCGTCTCGACCTTGCAATACAGCAAGTATCGCTGCGGTCAAGCCACTTCGCACAGAACAAAGATCCTGCGCGATCCGGCACTTCTCCAGCTTCCGAGAAACTCTAATAGATCCCCTGTTCCACGGAGCAGGGGATCTTTGTCGGAAAAATGCCGGGTCCGTCTTGTAACATTTTCCATGTAATAGGTACTAACTATATGAATGCAAAAAGTCCCCGGACTTGCGGGGCGGAGAAGGAGATGTTTTCTATGGCAAAGATCACAGTCATCGGTGCCGGCGCTTTTGGTCTGGCACTGGCAAATACATGTGTGGATGCGGGGCATGACGTGACCGTCTGGTCAGCATTTGCGCCCGAACTCGAGGAGCTGCGCACGAAGCACGAATCCTCCAAGCTCCCGGGCGTGAAGATCTCGGAGCAGATCGTACTCTCGGATGATCTGCATTGTCTCGATGATACGGATGTGGCGATCATCGGCATCCCGTCCTCCTTTGTCCGCAGTGTGGCAAAGCAGATCTCGCCCTATCTGAACAAAAAGACCGTCCTTGTGGACACCTCCAAGGGCATCGAGGCGAAGACCTTCAAGCGCATGAGCGAGGTCGTTGAGGAGGAGTGCCCGAACAATCCTGTTGTGGCGCTGACCGGTCCCTCCCATGCGGAGGAGCTCTCCCTCGGCATCCCCACGACCGTGGCGGTCGCCTGCAAGGATGTGCAGTATGCGGAATATATCCAGGATATTTTCACGACCTCGACCTTCCGCCTGTACGTCAACACCGATGTGATCGGCTGTGAGCTGGGCGGTGCGATGAAGAACATCATCGCTCTGGCCTGCGGCGTCAGCGACGGTCTGGGCTACGGCGACAACACCAAGGCGGCGCTCATGACCCGTGGCATCCACGAGATCACCATGCTCGGCATGGCAATGGGTGCAGAGGTAGACACGTTCGGCGGTCTGACCGGCATCGGCGACCTGATCGTGACCTGTACGAGCGTCCACAGCCGTAACCGCCGTGCCGGTATGCTCATCGGGCAGGGCGTTTCCCCGGAGGAAGCTGTCCGCCAGGTCGGCACGGTCGAGGGCTATTTCTGCTGTGAGGTCGCTGCGGCGCTGGCAAAGAAGCTGGGCGTAAGTATGCCCATCACCGAGGAGCTCAATCATATCCTGTATGAGCATGGCGATGTCCGGGAGTCCCTGCACAAGCTCATGGGCAGACCGAACCGCCATGAATGCGAGCACTACACAACGCTGGAGCAGCTGAACAGTATGCACACTGCTCCCGGCGATCACTATTGATATGGCAAAGCTCACATGGAAGGCAGGCGCACTGCTTGCCCCCGTGCCGCCGGCGCTCGTGACCTGCGGCACGATGGAACAGCCCAATGTCCTGACCATCGGCTGGACGGGCATCGTGTGTACACATCCGGCGATGACCTATATCTCCGTGCGCCCGACCCGGCATTCCTACGGGATCATCGAGAAGAGCGGGGAGTTCGTCATCAACCTGCCGACTTCCTCTATGGCGAAGGCAGTGGATTTCTGCGGGATGCGCACGGGCGCCAAGCTCGATAAGCTGGCAAAATGCCGCCTGACTCCCGTCCCGGCGGAGACGGTCGCAGCGCCGCTGATCGCCGAATGCCCCGTGAGCCTCGAATGCAAGGTCACGGAGATGCGCCCGCTCGGGTCGCATACGATGTTCTTGGCGGAGATCACCGCTGTGCAGGTGGAGGAGCGTCTTGTGGACAGCAAGGGCAAGCTCAATCTCCAGCAGGCAGGGCTGCTTGCCTATGCGCACGGCGAATACTTCGCACTCGGACGAAAATGCGGGGATTTCGGCTTCTCGGTACGGAAGAAGCCCCGCCGCTGAAAATGCATCATGATAAAAACATCCCCCGGAATCGCTTCCGGGGGATGTTCTGTATTTGTTGCATCAGGTGAAGTCAAACTTGAAGGGATCGTAGCGCTTGTAAGCGGCTTCGTTGCGCTTGACATCCATGGTATCCGTCCAGGTATCGAGCAGATCCTCGAAATCCTTGGTGTGCATGGAGTAGTTGGTGCTGGACATCGTGCTCTCCGTCCAGAGGTCATCCTCGGTCATGCGCTCGGTGATGTCATAGCGGATCACGAGGTAGTATTCCTCGTCCTCTTCTACAAAGAAGGGCTTGCCATAGTCGGAAGGATCAATGCCGAGGAGCATGTTATAGGCCTTCTCGCTCGGATTGTAGTAGATGTCGTTCTCGTCGTCGTAATCTTCCTTATGGATCACGCTGATGATCTGCTCACTTTCATGCAGGTCAGATTCCTCCTCGGTCTCCTCGTCCTCGGTGGGAGCCTCGGTGGTCTCTTTGCCATCGCCCTCGGTGGTCTCTTCCTCAGATGCTTCCGTGGTCTCCTCTGCAGCGGCTTCGGTGGTCTCCTCAACAGCCTCGGTCGTCTCCTCAGCAGCTTCCGTGGTCTCAGCTTCCTCGGTGGTCTCCTCTACGGTCTCAGCGGTCTCGCCCTCAGCAGCTTCTGTGGTCTCCTCTGCATCAGCTTCCTCTGCTTCCGCAGCAGCCTCGGTGGTCTCCTCAGCAGCAGCCTCGGTGGTCTCCTCAGCAGCAGCCTCAGTGGTCTCCTCAGCAGCAGCCTCAGTCGTTTCCTCCGCAGCAGCTTCAGTTGTCTCCTCAGCGGCAGTCTCGGTCGTTTCCTCAGCAGCAGCCTCGGTGGTCTCTTCCTCGGTATCAGCTTCGGTGGTCTCATCCTCGGTATCCACCGCAGTCAGGGAGTCGAGGTACTCGTTATATTCACTGGTGATGGCGTTCATCTCCGCCTCGGCAGCATCTGCGCCGCCGGCAGCATAGGCATCCTCGATGCGCTTCTGATAGCCCTCGACGCGCTTCTTCATCTCTGCCTTTTCCTCGGACTTCATCAGGTTGCCCTCGGTATCGGTCAGCTTGAAGCTGGTATACTGTACACGCATGTTGTTCTCTACATAATAATCATAGAGATCCTGCTCGGTCACGCCGAGCTCACCGCCGATGCCATAGTAATGCTCAAAGATGGCATCGCTCTTGTAGCTCGAAGTAATGACCTTCTTGAAGGAAGATTCGCCGATGCCGTTCTTCTCCATGACCTCCTGGTTGTTGCCCCAGTAGTATTCCATCATGCTGTCGAGGTTGAGCTTGTCCTCCTCGCTCAGTTCAAGACCCAGCTCGTCGAATTTCAGCTCCGTGGCTGCAAAGTCCACGCACATCTCAGTCGCCTTGTCCTCGACCCAGGTGCGTACATCCTTGCCTTCGAGGGTCAGAGCCTGAACAGCCTTTTTATCCTCGGTGTCAAGGTCTTCGTTCTCCTCTTTCAGCTGGGAGAGCGCCTGACTATAGGCGTTATTTGCAAAATAGATGTAAACGCCCGCCGGTACGCTGTAGCCGTTGACTTCGAGCGCATCTCTCGTGTTATAGCCGCAGCCCGCCATCGTTGCTGTGATGCCGAGCGCTGTCAGAAAGGCGGTCGCCTTCTTGAAAAGTGACATAGTCCTAACCTCCGTAAAGAATCGTGTTCTGTGCCACTCTGCCGTCCAGAGGGCATCCTTGTCTATTATACTACATATTTCAGAAGAAGTCCATAGCTTTTGCATAAAAATTCTGTTTTTTCACATAATTTTCAGAATCCGCTTGCAATCCTTTGTAGATTTGTGCTATACTATCAATAGAAGCAGAATTGTGCACCGGAATACATCCGGTGATCTGATCATTTGGGAGGTATTCACATGAAACGAGCACTCATCACAGGCGCCACTTCCGGCATCGGGCGTGAAATGGCTTTTTATCTCCACAGAAAGGGCTGGCAGCTCGTGCTGTCCGGTCGGAATGAAACTGTCCTCAAAAAGATGGCGAAGAAGTTCGGCCCCGGGACGAAGTATATCGCCCTTGATCTTGCCGAGCGTGGGGCTGCGGAAAAGCTCTATGCCTTCTGCAAGGGGACGAAGATCGACTTTCTCATCAACAACGCCGGATTCGGTGTATTCGGCAGCTTCACGGAGAGCCCGCTCGACCAGGAGCTGGAGCTGATCGACGTGAACATCCGGGCGCTCCACATCCTGACGAAGCTCTTCTTGCAGGATTTCGTGAAGCGTGACGAGGGCGTCATCCTGAATGTCGGTTCCGTGGCGGGCTTCACGTCCGGACCGCTGCTGTCGAGCTATTATGCCTCCAAGAACTATGTCGTCCGCCTGACGACAGCCATCCGGGAGGAGCTGCGCCGCAAGGGTTCCCATGTCAAGGTCTGCGTGCTGTGTCCGGGACCTGTGGACACGAACTTCAACAACCGTGCCGGCGTGACCTTCTCCGCCAAGCCCGCAAGCCCGAGCTATGTGGCAAGATACGGCGTGGAATGCGCCCTTGCCGGCATCGGCATCATTCTGCCGACGATCCCGATCAAGCTCGCTATGGTCGGCATGATGCTCTGTCCGGAGCCGATCGCTGCCGCCATCGTCTACAACGTCCAGAAGGCAAAGCTCCGCACCGAAAAATAAGTTGTGAATAGATGAAACTTCTATGAAATCTCCCGGCTTTGGCTTGCATTTTTACTGAGAATGTGCTATACTATGCAGTAACCGATATATTTCCATGTTTTCCGGAAAGGAGACCCGCTATGGATGAACAGAGCTTCTATCTCAACACCATCGAACAGGTCGTGCCGCACCGGCATGAGGAAGTCATGGCGGCTTTCTATGAATTTCTCGAACTCGAACACCTCTATGAATCCGCCGCCGAGACGGTCAAGACCCAACTGAATATCTATGACAGCGAATTTGGCATGAAGTTCCAGCGCAACCCCATCCACGGCATTGAGAGCCGCATCAAGTCGCCGCAGAGCATCGTGGAAAAGCTCCAGCGCAAGGGCTTCCCGATCAGCGCCAAATCGGCGCAGGAGCACCTGATGGACATCGCCGGGATCCGGGTGGTGTGCTACTATGTGGAGGATATTTACGCCCTGGCGGAGATGCTCTCGCTGCGGTCGGACATCCGGGTGCTGAAAGTGAAGGACTACATCATCAACCCGAAGCCCTCCGGCTACCGGAGCTATCATATGATCATCATGGTGCCTGTACATCTTTCCACGAGCCGCCGGGAAGTGCCGGTGGAGATCCAGATCCGCACGATCGCAATGGATTTCTGGGCGGCGCTTGAGCACCAGCTCCACTACAAGACCAAGGCCTCCGTTCCGCCCGCGCTCAAGGACGAACTGCGGGAGCTGGCGGACACGATCGCGGAGACCGACCTGCGGATGCAGGATATTTATGACCAGATCAATGATCTGTGATCTTTGCACCCTCTGCGTCTGCGGAGGGTGCTTTTGCGCACATAATGCATTGACATTTCCCGGCGGCCATGGTATAATGAAAATGGCTTTTTAATTCTAATATAAGGGAGGAAAAAGGATGAAACACACATGGAAAAAAGCGGCGGCGGCTCTGCTGGCACTGACGATGCTCACGGGCGCTGCGCCTTCGATCGCACCGGCACAGGATCTGCTGAACGGTGCTGTACTGACTGCACACGCAGTCGAGGCGGTCGCTTCCGGTGAATGCGGGGAGAATGTAACGTGGACGCTGGATGACGAAGGCACGCTCACCATCAGCGGCGAGGGTGCTATGCAGGACTACTGGGGGCATAGCGCGATCGCATCCCAGGTCAAAAAGATCGTGATCGAAAACGGCGTGACGAGCATCGGAGCCGTAGCCTTCGATAGGTGTAAGGCGCTGCAGTCTGTCAGCATCCCGGAAAGCGTGAAGCAGATCGGAGATTATGCTTTTCAGGAGTGTTCCTTTCTGACAGAGGTCAGCATGAAAGAAGGCCTGGAAAGCATCGGAAAAAATGCTTTCTATGATTGTTCAGCACTGCAGTCTGTCAGTATCCCGACGGGCGTGACAAGCATCGGGGATTGTGCCTTCCAAAATTGTTCAGCGCTTCGATCTGTCAGCATCCCGGAAAGCGTGACAAGCATCGGACAATATGCGTTTTATGGTGCCGGACTGACCTCCGTTACGATCCCCGGCAGCGTTCAGAACCCGGGGGCTTATGCCTTTGCAGAGTGTGCGGATCTGGAGCTTGTGATCATTCAGGATGGGGTGTCAGCGCTTTCACGAACCATGTTCTACAGCTGTAAAAACCTGCGTTCCGTTGTCATTGAGAACGCTTCAGTTGTAGCTGTTGATCAATCTACATTTAGCGGCATTATTGGTACTACTTATGATGCAGAGACTGATCTGGCGATCTACGTCCCTGATGAACTGGTCGAGGACTATAAAAACGCTGAAAGCTGGAGCATCTATTATAAAGATGCAATACGGTCAAGCAAAGTCGATGAATGGCCCTGCGGCTCAGGTAACACCCTTATGAAATGCAAGGCTGTCCTGAACGTTGCAGGCACGCTCACGTTCAGCGGCGAAGGCACTTTTAATCCAGTTTTGATGACTTCGTCCGAAATCAAAAAAGTCGTGATCAAAGAAGGCTTGACAGGCTTCAGCAGCGCCTTCCAGGGCTACAATGCTCTGGAAACCGTCGTCTTTCCTTCGACCCTGGACAGTATCAGTGACTTTGCCCTCTATAACTGCCAAATGCTGCGGTCTGTCATCATCCCGAAGGGCGTGAATAGTATCGGCATGTGTGCCTTCTACAACTGTGGGAATCTGCAGTCTGTCAGCATCCCGGAGGGCGTGACAAGCATCGGTGACAGCGCTTTCGGCTATTGCGGGAATCTGAAGTCGGTCAGCATCCAGAAGGGTCTGGAAACCATCGGCCCGGCCGCCTTCATACAATGCAAGAATCTGAAGTCTGTCAGCATCCCGGAGGGCGTGACAAGCATCGGCCAGGCCGCCTTCATGGAATGCAAGAATCTGAAGTCTGTCAGCATCCCGAAGGGCGTGACAAGCATCGACAGCATGACCTTCAATAATTGCACAAATCTGCAGTCGGTCAGCATCCCGGAAAGTGTGACCAGCATCGGTCCTTACGCCTTCGGTTTTTGCACGGAGCTGGAGTCCCTCAGCATCCCGGAAAACGTAAACAGCATCGGAGACCAGGCGCTCTTTGGATGTACCGGCCTGCAAACAGTCACAGTAAATGCAGCTGAACCGCCGGAACTTGGCGATCGTGCGCTCTCGTACAGAAACGAATCGGATGAGATTATCCCGCTCGATGCAGAGATCGTCGTCCCGTTTGAAAGCGTCGGCAAGTACCAGCAGGCTGACGGCTGGAAGGATATGCAGCTTGCATCGAAGATCCCGGATACCGGCATTTCGCAGTGTTACAGACAGACGGCTGAGAATGACGGCACCTTCTACACAAGATTTGTTTTCGCCGTGCCTGAGGAGGGATTCAAGGACGCAGACAGCGTTCTCTATACCGTGACCGACGGCAGAAACGGGAAGGAATACACGTTCACTTCGACGTATTACTACACCGGCATGACGACCAACAACGTTCACTATACCCCGGAAGACGGCAGTGCACTGTTCGTCGTGACCGTTTCGAGCGGCTCGGACATCAGCGATCAGCTGACCTGCACGCTTGCGTTTGATTGATGGAGGGAACATACATGAAAGAACAGTACAGATCTCCCGCACTGGAGATCATCACATTTGACACCGAGGACGTCATCACCGCTTCTCCTCTCACCAAGGGCGAGGATCCCGGCAACCCGAGTGGCAAGGGCGATATCTATATCCAGTGAAACAGTATGAAAGCGGCACCCTCTGCAAGCGGCGGAGGGTGCCGTTTTTTACCCCTTTCTGCGATTCTTCTAAAAAATATGAAAAACCTCTTGCATTCTGTCGAAAAATCATGTATAATAGAAGTGTATGGTTCCGGAGGGGCACTTCCGGGAGCGAAAAATACGTGACAAAGGAGTTTTTCCCATGTACAAAGATCTGATCGATACCATCGGCTATTTACAGAATGTGGATCCGGCAGTCGGTGATGCCATGCAGAAGGAGCTGGCTCGCCAGAAGCGCAACCTCGAACTCATTGCCTCTGAGAATATCGTTTCCCCGGCAGTGATGGCTGCTATGGGCAGCGTGCTCACCAACAAGTATGCAGAGGGCTATCCGGGCAAGCGCTACTACGGCGGCTGCGAGTGTGTGGACATCGTGGAGCAGATCGCCATTGACCGTGCCTGCGAGCTGTTCGGTGCCAAGTATGCCAATGTACAGCCGCATTCCGGTGCGCAGGCAAATACTGCCGTGTATGTTGCAGTGCTCCAGCCCGGTGATACCGTTATGGGCATGAGCCTTGCAGACGGCGGTCATCTGACCCACGGTTCTCCTGCCAACCTGTCCGGTAAGTACTTCAACTTCGTGGCTTACGGTCTGAATGACGAGACCGAGGTCATCGACTACAACGAGGTCTACAAGCTGGCAAACAAGCACAAGCCGAAGCTGATCGTTGCCGGTGCATCTGCATATCCGAGAGCACTCGACTTCAAGCGTCTGGCTGAGATCGCAAGAGCTGTCGGCGCTCTGCTGATGGTCGATATGGCACACATCGCAGGTCTTGTTGCTGCCGGTCAGCACGAGTCCCCGGTACCGTATGCCGACATCGTGACCACCACCACCCACAAGACCCTCCGTGGTCCGAGAGGCGGTCTGATCCTGACCAACAACGAGTACCTCGCCAAGAAGATCAATTCTGCCATCTTCCCGGGCACACAGGGCGGCCCGCTGATGCATGTCATCGCAGCCAAGGCTGTCTGCTTCGGCGAAGCACTCAAGCCGGAGTTCAAGGATTATCAGAGACGCATCGTCGAGAATGCCAAGGCACTCGCTGACGGTCTGGTAAAGCGTGGCTTCAACCTCGTATCCGGCGGCACAGACAACCACCTGATGCTCGTTGACCTTCGTCCGTTCAACATCACCGGCAAGGAGCTCGAGCACAGACTGGATGAGGTCTATATCACCGTCAACAAGAACGCCATCCACAACGATCCGCAGAGCCCGTTCGTGACCAGCGGTATCCGTATCGGTACCCCGGCAGTCACCACCAGAGGCCTGGGCGTGGAGGAGATGGAGAAGATCGCAGAGTATATCTATCTCTGTGCGACCGACTTCGAGAACAAGGCAGACGAGATCCGTGCAGGCGTGACCGAGATCTGCAAGAAGTTCCCGCTCTACGAATAAGGTGCGTGCCCGCACAGGGCAGGCGCACGCCCCGGTTCAGTGTAAATTGACAGCGTAGTTCATGCGCTGTAAGATCGCTTAAAGCCGCTTTGTGCGGCGGACGCTAACACAATGCAACAGTACAAGCCCTCTGGCATTGCCACAGGGCTTGTATGGGCGCATAAACCAAGCCTATTGATCATAAGAAATAGATACCAACGGGGGCTCCCCGCCCCTGTGGAGACAATACGATGAATATTACGATACATTCCCGCAAATCTCTTGAAAAACTCCTGCGGACAAATCCTCCTGCCGATACGGTCATCATCAGTTTCTATGACCCGCCCGAGGAAGGGGAACGTCCGAGGCAGATCCGTTTTTCGGAGTGGTCCAAGCTGAAGGTGTTTCAGGTGCCGCTTGAGGACATCAGTTTCGATGCGACCGCAGAGCATAAAGTCAATTACGGCTCCTATTTCCAGGAAGCCGATGCGCTTGCGAGCTTTGTGCTGGATGCTGCCCGTGAGGGCAGGGACATCATCTGTCAATGTGAGGACGGCCGCAGTCTGAGCGCAGGCTGTGCAGCAGCGATCCATGAGTATTTGTTCGGCGATGGAGTGTTTGTCTTTGCCGACTATCGCTATGCGCCGAACCAGATGGTATTCCACAAGGTCTATAATGCTTTGTGGCTGGCTGAACGTAATTAAGGTGAGGCGAACCTGTCCGGGTTCGCCTTTTCTGCAAGTATCCCGGAAGGAGTGAGCAGCTTGACACCGGAGGAAAAATTTGATGCGATGACGGGCGGAAAGCGCAGTTCCCGGAAAGAGTCGCAGACCGGCGGAGAGTTCATGCGATCCCTCACCGGCATGTACCGGCTTTCCCCCGATGCGGAGGAGCGCTTTTCCAAGTCCTTCATTCAGAATACCAAAGGCACGGTGCGTGTCAATCTGCTGTCGCTCGGCGTGCCGTTCGTGCTGTTTTTCCTGCTTGGTGTGGTGCTGAAAATGCTGTCTATAAAGCTTGACGACATAGCGAATACGCTGCTTCTCATCGCCTATCTGCTGAGCGTGATCCTGTTTTTCTGGTCAAAGCTTGCCTGGAGACTGCGATTTGACGGCAGCACGGGCTTTATACAGTATCATACGCTGTTCGGCGGGACCAAGACCTATCATGTCAGCGAGCTGATGGCGTTTGATACGCAATTTTCCAGTATCACCAATGCGCCGATCGTCTTTGCGCAGACACGCCCCAGAAAACTGCGCAGCGAAATGTTCCGCCGTGTCCGGACGATCTCGACATCGGAGTCCATCCGCATCCATACCGGGAAAGAGTTGATCATCATTCCTCTGGCATCCTCCTGGCATTCCGACCGCCTGACTCACGGGATCGGCGGCTATGTCGATGCAGAAAAGCTGTACACCTATCTGGATATGTACCGGCGGTACTGTTACAGCAAAGAAAACGATCCGGCGCCCGCACCTCCTGCAGAGGAGAGCCCCGCCGGAACAGAAGCAGACGCCTGACGTGGATGAACTGTCCGGAAATGTATTGACAGAGCACGGTAAGGTGTGGTATCCTAAGAAAAAACGGTGATCGCACAGAGAGAGGAGCAAGTCTATGCAGATCGGTGACATTTTAAGCACGGTAGACCCCAAAAAAGCCGAGGATTACGCCAAGAGCGTCTGTTTGCACGCCAAGGGCACAGTGCGTCTGGGCGCCTGGATCAAGCTGCCGCTGTTCGGGATGATGGTCCCGTTAGCCGCACTGGTGCTCCGGTATATGAACCGGCTGACGGGACTGTTCGGGATGCTGCTCATCATCGTGATCCTGCTGACCACAGCGCTCGGTCTGCTGGCTGTCCTGAGCTGGAAGCTCACCTTTGACGGCGAGACGGGCTGGATCTGCATCCAGTCGTTCTTCAAGGGCACGACCCGTTTCCACGTCTCCGAGATCACGGAGATCCGGACGGACACGAGCCATTCCTACCGAGGTCTGATCCATACCTATGACCGGCTGTACTTCACGGCAGCAGGCGTACAGCACAGCGTGATGCTGCGTGCCTTTATGATGTTCGATGACGCCCGGGATCAGGGCTATTCCTTCGGTGACAGCGGCGTGGAGAGCTTCCACCGGTATCTGGACATGTACGCCCGCTTCCTGAGTGACCCGGCGCAGGGGCTGCGTCCGCCCGATACGGGGCAGACCCAGATGCCGCTCGATGCCGCCAAGCTGGCCGAAAGTCTCCTCGCAGATGCGCCCCGCCTTCCCAAGTACAAACCCAGGATGCGGGGGATGGGTGAGATCATAAATATGCCGAATCCCAGAACTGCCGGCAGCGGCGGCACCGGCGCTTCGTTCCTGGCGGAGATGATGCAGCAGTACAATGTCTCCGAAAGTTCTGTGGCGAATTTCACCGCTGGTGTCGGCGGCGGTCATCCTTCCTCGCCGAAGAAGGCAGTTGTCACCGCCGCATCCGTTCCGGCGCTGAAAGAGATCACGGACATGACGGACATCCCGGAGCTTCCCGCAGAGGAGATCCCGGATGTGTCCGACGGCAAGGCGATCAAGGAAAAGCCCATCACAGAGGCGCTCCCGCCCGAACCGGAGGAGCTGGCGCAGCCCGTACAGGCGCCCAAGCCTGCGCCTGCTGTGAATGTCACCCCGGAGAGTATGGCGAAGATGCGCCTGCCGCAGGATTTCGCAGAGCAGCCGAAGCCCAAGCCCGCCGTGACAGTGACCCCGGAGAGCATGGCGAAGATGCGCCTGCCGCAGAGCTTTGGCGAGCAGCCGTCCGCCTTCCCGGATCCGACAGCACAGGGCTTCCCGGATCCGACATGGCGCCCCGATCCGGCAGCACCTGTCCAAGCGCCGGAGCCTGCCGCCGAGCAGCCTGAGCCCGTTCCGGAGCTGTCCGAGCCGGCACCCGCACCCGTTCCCACCCCTGTGACCGAAAAGCCGCCGGTGGATGTGGATGCGCTGTTCAATCAGGTGCTTGCCGAGCACGGAAAGCCCCGCCATCCCGAAAAGCCTCGGAGAAGAGGGCTTTTCGGCAGATGATCTATCTCTAAGGAGGAGAAAGTATGTCCTCACCCCTTGCAGAGCGGATCCGGCCGCAGTCGCTGGACGATGTGGTCGGGCAGCAGCATCTGCTTGCCCCCGGAAAACCGCTGCGCCGCATCATTGAGAGCGGCACCATCCCGAATATGATCTTCTACGGTCCGTCCGGCGTGGGCAAAACGACCGTGGCAAGCATCATCGCCGCCCGCACGAACATGACCTTGCATATCCTCAACGGCACACAGGCGGGCGTTGCCGACATCAAGACGGTCATTGCCGATGTGGGGACATTTGCCTCGATGAACGGCATTCTGCTCTACCTCGACGAGATCCAGTACCTCAACAAAAAGCAGCAGCAGAGCCTGCTGTCCTATATCGAAAAGGGCGACATCACGCTGATCGCCTCCACCACCGAGAACCCCTACTTCGCCGTCTACAACGCTGTCATCAGCCGGAGCACGGTCTTTGAGTTCAAGCCGGTCGATGCCGGAGAGCTCGAACGTGCCGTGCAGAGAGCCTTCCGGGAGATCGAGGAGATGCAGGGGCAGAAGCTGCACATCGAGGACGGTGTGACAGCGCACATTGCCCTCGGGAGCGGCGGCGATGTCCGCAAGGCGATGAATGCCGCCGAGCTCTGCGCTCTGTCAGCCGATCCGGCGGAGGACGGGCTGCATGTGAGCCTACAGCTTGCGCAGGCGCTGACCCAGCGGAGCAATATGCGCTATGACCGGGACGGTGATGCGCATTATGACATCCTTTCGGCGCTGCAAAAATCCATCCGTGGCAGCGATGAGAATGCCGCTTTGCATTATGCGGCAAGGCTCCTTGAAGCGGGCGACCTCATCTCTCTGACAAGGCGTCTGCTTGTGATCGCCTCGGAGGATGTGGGGCTTGCCTACCCGATGGCACCGGTCATCGTCAAGGCATGTGTGGACAATGCGCTTGCCCTCGGGCTCCCGGAGGCACGCATCCCCATTGCGGAGGCGATCGTGCTGATGTGTACGGCACCGAAGTCCAATTCCGCCTATCTTGCGATGGATGCCGCCATTGCGGATGTCCGGAAGTACGGTCCGCTCGACTTCCCCCGCCACCTCCAGAACAAGCACTATGACGGCGAGGGCGCTGCTGTTGTCGGACAGCACTATCTCTATCCGCATGATTATCCGAACCACTACGTCCGCCAGCAATACCTCCCGGATGCCATTGCCGACCATGTCTACTACAATTTCGGTGAGAACAAGACCGAGCAGGCGGCGGCGGTATACCGGAAGAAACTACTTGATGAGGCAGGAAAGCAATGATCTACACAGCCGAAAAACTACAGGAGATCACCGCACAGCTCCGTGACCTGACGGCGCAGTATGCGGATTATGACCGCCTGAATGCGCAGCTTGACCTCGACAGCGCCGATGTGATGCTCTGGAGCAAGGGGCATTCCGAGCCGTTCTGTGCGGACTATATCACCGACCTGTTTGACAATACTGTCGAGCCCCGGAAGCTCCTGAAGCGCCCCCGGAAGCTCGAATACCTCATGCAGCACTATCTGCACGGGGCAGAGCCGCTGTATACGGTCTGTTACCGCAAAGAGAACGAGCGCTTTCTGGAGAAATTCTACTGCAATGCGCCCGGGCAGCGCATCGAAGTCCAGTTCGATACGGCAAAGCATTCTCTCCAGCAGCTTGCACGGACGTGCTTTGACGAGCAGGGGAGACCGCTGTCCTATGACCTGACCGAGATTGTCACGGCGCATTACCAGATCCTCCGCAGCATAGCCTATACCTATGAAAATGACCGCATCATCCGGGCGGAGAGCATTTACGAATACGAGCCCGGACGGGAGATGGTGCTGTACGATGATCCGGTATTTGCGGGCTTTGAGGATACCGCCTGCCCGCCGAAGCGGATGAATCCGCCGGTCATGCAGACGCATACCTTCCACTATACCGACGATGTGCTGCTGACCTTTACCCGCACGGATCATGAGTGTGGGAAGGAATACAACAATACATGGAAGATCCGCAGAGGGGTGATCCGAAACTATATTGCGTGCGGCATCACATGGTTCGGATGCTGACGCCCCCATACACCAGATGACAAAAATACAGGCTTAGGAGGTATGCCATGATTGATTTCAACATCACCAACATTATTCTGGTCATGCTGTATGTTGCAGAAGCAGGTTTCTTTGTGTTTGTGACAAAGAAATGCTTCTTTGAAAAGCTCCCGTTCTATAAAGCAATCCTGCTGCTGCTGCTATCTCCTTCAACGGCGCATCTGCTCTCAGCCATCATTGGTGAGGCAGTCTGCGGTTCCGACGACAGTGTTTCAAGCTTGCTGCTGTACTGCACCATAGTCACCTTGCTGCTGGTCGCCTTCCAGATCCTGTTCCTGCTCCTGTACATCAAGATCGTTCATGCCATAAACCGCTCTGTTGCGCTGTTTCTGTACCTGTGCAGCACCATGCTGGTACCGGGCATAACGATGGTGTTCAGCACTGACTATCCCGCAGTTCCCATCATCTGCACCATCCTGCTGAGCATTGCATTCTATTTCCTGGCAGTCCGCCAACTGATCCGGATCGCCCGGGAAAAACAGATTACGAATCCCAAGCTGTTTGTCACGCTGCCGGTGATCGTGTTCCTCTATAAGACGGTCAGTCTGTTCTTTGGCATGTACCAGACAGCGATCGTACTGGAGGCAGTGGATGAGACCTTTGTATTCCTGAAGACGCTGAATAAGCTCAGTGAAGAAGCCGAAGATCAGTTCAAAGAGCTCTTCATAAGCTACCGATCCTATTTTTCGCTGGATCCGCTGATCCTGTATGTGTCGGATCTGTTTATCCTGATCGTGCTGCTGGGCGCCTTTTCCCTCATCGCCCGGAATATCATGTACATGAACGAGACCAAGCGGGCGCATGACGAGGTCAAGACGCTTGCCGTGGAGATGATGGAAGCGCTGGCACACACCATAGATGCGAAGGACAAGTATACCCGTGGCCATTCCGTCCGTGTGGCGAAGTATTCCCGGATGATCGCCGAGAAAATGGGGCTCTCTGAGAAGGAATGCGAGGATGTGTATTACTATGGTCTTCTGCATGACCTCGGCAAGATCGGCGTTCCCAGCTCGATCATCAACAGCCCGACCAAGCTCTCTGACGAGGAATACAGCCTCATCCGGACACATCCGGAGATCGGTTATGAGATCCTCTCCGAAGTACACAGCCGTCCTGACCTGGCGATCGGCGCAAGATGGCACCACGAGCGCTATGACGGCAAGGGCTACCCGGACGGCAAGGCAGGCGAGGAGATCCCGCTGCTTGCACGGATCATCGCCGTTGCGGACAGCTATGACGCCATGACATCCAACCGCAGCTACAGAAACTATCTCGCCCAGAACAAGGTCAAAGAGGAGATCGAAAAGAATAGCGGCACCCAGTTCGATCCCGAAGTCGCCCGCATGATGATCGCCATCATCAACGAAGACACCGCCTACACCCTTCATGAGTGAGCCCGGCAGCGTGACGCTGCCCCCATCCTGCTTCGAGGAGAACGGTATGCCCCCAATGCTTACGCAAAGGGGGCATCGTTGTTTTTTCTTAGCACATCGCAGCATACTGCTTCTGTTTCTCTCCTCCTGAATACCAGAAAAAATGTCTCCGGTTCCTCCTGAAATAAGAGGAACCGGAGACATAGATCATCAGCATCATTGTCTGAAACCCCAGAAAAACTGCATCAGAGCATCCGAACGGATGCGATGTCTTAGAATGTACAGCATTGCCCCTCTGCGAAGCAAGGGGCAAGCGATAACCGAAGCAGTGCATTTTCGCTCTGCGAAGCAACCTGCCCGCACGGGCTCCGTGCGCAAAAACTCCCGGAAGATTGGATCCGGGAGCGAATTTGCTATTCAATTGTCATGATCGGGAGTTATTTACGTTGTGCATTGGACACACACGCCTTTCTGCTAAGGATTTTTCAAGATAGTCCTCATAGCGTTGCTTTTCATACGCATCACAACTCTTTCATCAGAGATTTCTACTTAGAATTTCTCATTGGAGTGTACCTCCAGACTCAAAACTTGTATGCCTGCTATGTAAAGTTTCGCTGCCACAGGAATTTTGCCTTAGCATTCTTCCGGTAAGCCGGCACTGAAACAATCGAGCTTATCGGAACCAGACGAATATCACTAACCGCAGAATTGAGATACGGCTCATAAGCCCCTGGGAACCGGACGGGGAGACAATCCCGTCAGATCAGTTGACCCTCATTCACTTAACTGCGACCGGCGAAACCGCCTGCTGCTGTGATCCGTCCATTTTCTCCATTGGTTTCGCCCTCCCTTGCAGGGATCTGCATATTCAGCAACCCCACCGGCTGCAAGCAGATACGCCTGTATTTTTTGACCTCCGCTTTCGGGAAGTCTATCAATAAAGTCCTGCAGTATCTTTATCTTGTATATAGTATAGCACACTTCTTGTGAAATGTCAATAGTTTTCTTTAAACTTTTGAAAGTATTTTTGAGATTTGTGAGATTTGGCAACAGATGGCTATTGGTTTTGTGCATTTCATCGGACAGGCTATGCATCCGTGTCAGAAAACGCAACAATTTTGGAAGCAAGTTCCGCATTTGCGAGCTTTTCGACCTTGCCGTCCGGACGGCGCAGCAGGACATGCGCACCGTTGGAAAAGACGATGCCCTCGTCAGTCAGGGTGTAGTCGAGCACGGCTTTGGCAAGGACTTCCTCGGAGCCGTCCGCTTTCTTGCAGAGCAGGACACGGCTGCGGGGGAGGATGCCGGGGTAATCCTCGCCGGAGCGGCTGTTCTCCTTGAGATTCTTCCTGGCACGGATCAGATTTCCCTCGAAGAACAGATCCTTCTGGGATTTCTGCTTTGATTTCTCGTGCATCTGGGGACTGTCCGAACGGAGCGGCTCGCCGCCGTAGAGCATGGACATGATATTCAGCCAGCCGCCGATCGCCTTCACGATGCGCACGGGAAACAGCAGCACGTCAAGAAACACCTGTCCGATGGAAACAGATGCATTTCCCTCCGGTGTATACGGCTGCCGGATAACGAACATGTCGCCCGCTGCATTGACCTGCGGGGAGAGATAGTCATAGCGCTCATCTTCGAGGAGCATGTCCATCTGCCGGGTCTGGGTATCATAGACCGCCACGCTGGCAGGGGAGTGGGCGATGGCTTCGCCACGGCGCCCGATGCCGCAGGTGGAGAAGTAGAGCTTTCTGCCGTCCGGCGACCAGCTCGGGGCATTCTCCACGGAATCGCCCTCGGTGATCTCGTTGCAGCGGCTCTGCGGCAGATGATACAGCCCGATGTGCGAGCGCCCGTCCGGATAGCGGATGCATGCCGCCACATCGTCCCCATGCGCTGCGATGGCACCGAGTCGGACATCATTGCCCGAGACGATATGCCCGTCAAAAACTGCCTCCGCGGTCAGCTCCCGCCGGTACATGCCGCCGCTGGCATCGAGCTGGAGCGTGTAGAGAAATTCCGTACCATGCGGAGCGATCCCGCAGAAATGAGCGGAGATCTCCTCCATCTCCGGATCCTCCGCCGCACCGGTAAAATGCGCACCGGTGCCGGTGGTTTTCCAGAGCTTGCTGTCATGGATGGACTGTATGGTATCCCGGTACTGCTGCACCCGCTTGCAGGGGATCTCACGGGCAGAGCCGTTCTCCGCAAGCCAGAGCTTGTCGCCGGTGGTGTAAAGGATCTTCATGGATAGCGTCCTCCTGGTGGTTTGGTTTTATTATACCATTTTGACAGGGAGGATGTCAATAGGGAATGTCGGCTTGCGCCGACTCAGGGAGGGCTGCTCGCCCTCCCTACAGTCTGTCAAAAAAGTGCCGAAGGCACAAAACGGGGTTTTTAGGGGCGGTCGGGTTCACCTCTGCTCCCGACACTACTCGTCTTCGATCAGCATCCTGCCTCATCCACGGTCGGAGTCCCTAAAGCGGCTGCGGTGCGGTCGGTTTTCATCTATGACCGACACTACTCGTCTTCGTGCAACATCCTGCCTCATCCTCGGTCGCAGCACCGCCCAAAATCCCTCCCCCGCGCCTGTGCCCGGATGGGTATGCGGGGGTGACTCCCCACGGGGTGGGGAGATGTCCGAAGGACAGAGGGGACTCGCCGCCCGTAAGGCGGGTGCCGCCGAACGGCGGCGGAGGGGGCACTCGAAGCGAGAAACCGGGGTTTCTCGACAAGCTGAAAGGGAGCCCTCACAGGCTCCCTTTGAATGTTACATTTGTCAGCGCCCCGTCACTTCTTGAACCGCTCCTTAGCGGAAGTGACCTTATCCTCGACCTTGTCCACGATCTGTTCCTTGTGCTCGATATGGCGGGCATTCAGCGTCTTGTTTGCCCGCAGGATACGTTCCTGCATACCGGCGAGGTCAGTGCGGATGCGCTTGGGGGTCTTCTGCTGGATAAAGTACGAGATGTTGCGGAACTCCCGGTTCATCATCTTGTGATAGCGGATGTAGAACCGCAGCAGCTTCCGGCTCTTGCGGGAAAAGGCGATGCTCGACAGGATCGTGTCCGCAGCGAGCACGAACGCCAGCAAGATCGCCGTCGTTGTGATCAGCGCAGGCGGCGCGGAATCGAACATCCGTACCACGACCGGCTCCACGAAGCGGCTGATGAAGGTCGTTGCCGTTCCGAAGAACAAAAATCCGAGCAGGCAGATGCGCCCCTTGTAATTGAACGGCATCCCGGAATAATCCCACAGCTTGACGTGGAAAATATCCTCCAGAATGGAGGCGCACAGATACTCGCAGCAGATGCACAGGCACGCCGATGCGAAGAACTGTAACAGCGGATTCGGGATATAGTATGCCATCAGGATGCCCAGCACCGCACCGCCGCCGTAGACCGGGCAATACGGACCGAGCAGGGAACCACGATTCAGGAAGTGACCGGATTCCCAGAGCGAAATGACGGTCGTCTCAAACAGCCATCCAAGAAAGCTGTAGAGCATGAAGCTCAGGAACAGATAGTCGAGACTCATGCTGGCGAACCGCTCAAAGGTATCTAAATACGTCATCATAATCTCACACGCTCCTTTCGGATCACCTCAAGGAAGGTGCAGATCTTGTCCGCTGCGATGACCAGCCACGCCTCCCGGCAGGTCGGCGGGATGACCGTCAGCGGCCACATGTGATGGCGGATGATCTGCACTTCTCGTTCTGTGAGCTTGTAATCCCGCAGCGCATTGCGCAGAGCACGACCCGGATGACCGAATGCATGGCCGAAGTCCGGATGCTTTCCCTTGTGCCAGTCATACAGGAAATAATCGTGCAGCAGTGCGCCCCGGATCAGCTCCCGATAATTGACGTCAATACCCAGCTCCATGCTGAGCACACAGCTCATATAGGCAACATGGCAGACATGCTGGTACACCGTCATGTCAGAATGCTGGATAAATTTCTTTGTCCGGTCGAGCTGCCCTTCCCGGCAAAGGATCTCCGCCTCATGGCGGATGGCAGCGACGATGCGCCGCTTGCTGTATTTCACACCGTTTCGCAGTATCGGCACTGACTGCAGCTTCGGTGCTGCGAGTGCTTGCTTCATAGCGATCAATTCCCCTTACATACTACTGCGTGCAGACACCGTGGTATTTTTCTGCGGTGCTGCGTGACTTCTATCTCTTCATAATACTGGCTGTTGACATTTCTACTTAATTGTATTATAATATAGATGACTAAAAAAATCAATAGCCAAAGTACACAAAAATGATGAATATTCCACATTTTCGATAGAATTGAGGATAAATGGATAAGAGAACACAAAAGACCCGGCAGGCGATCCGTAACGCCTATATTACGCTGCTTCTCGACCGCCATGCTCCCCGCCTGACCGTCACGGCGATCGCCCGGGAAGCCAACATCGACCGCAAGACCTTCTATCTGCACTATGACACGGTCGAGGACGTGGAGCGGGACTATAACCGTCAGCTCACTTTGGAGCTGCTCGGGTATCTGGATGAGGAAGGCTTTTTTGCCGGCAACCCGGATGCCGGATGCTTCTTCCGGTCATGCAACCGCCTGATCGGAGCCCATCTGGCGCTGTTCCAGCATACCGTGTTCCAGAGCAGGCTCTCCGACGCATGGGAAGAAGCGACCGCCGAGCTGACCGGGCTCATCGCCGACCGCTATGCCGACAGCGTGACCGTGCGCAGGGATGTGCTGTGCATCTACATCCGGTTTCTGCTGGCAGGGAGCCATGCGATCTACCGGGACTGGATCCGGGGACAGCTGAAATTCGACATCGAGGAGCTCGGCCGCATCGCCACCGATGCGGCGTTTGAGGGCTTCTCCGCCATCATGGAATAGGAGGCCCTATGCGTTACAGCCTTGCGATATTTGACCTGGACGGAACGATCCTGGATACCCTTGCAGACTTGGCAGCCGCCGGGAATTATGCGCTTGCATCCTGCGGGATGCCGGAGCGGACGGTGGACGAGGTGCGGCAGTTTGTCGGCAACGGCATCCGGAAGTATCTGGAGCGAGCCGTCCCCGCCGGCACGACGGAGGAGGAGCTCACCCGTCTGCATGACGCCTTCACCGCATATTATACCGAGCACTGCGCCGATCAGACTGCGCCCTATCCCGGGATCCCGGAGCTGCTCCGGCACCTGAAAGCAGCCGGCATCCGGACAGCCGTCGTCTCCAACAAGCCGGACTACGGCGTGCAGGCACTGTGTGCGCAGTACTTCCCGGGGCTGTTCGATGCCGCCGCCGGCGAAAAAGAGGGCGTCCGCCGCAAGCCCGCCCCCGATGCCGTCGAAGCCGTGCTGACAGCACTGCATATCCCACGGGAGGAAGCCGTCTATATCGGCGACTCCGATGTGGACATCGAGACCGCCCGCAACGCCGGTATGCCGTGCATCAGCGTAAGCTACGGCTTCCGCTCCGAGGCATTTCTCCGGGAGCACGGCGCCTCTGTCATTGCAGAAGATGCGGCACAGCTTGCAGCCCTTCTCCTCGATTAGTCACATTTTACGATAACATCCCGGTAATGCCGGGATGTTTTGTTAGGTTGACGACTTGATTTTTCGGAATTTGTGTGCTATACTAAATCTGTGATTAGCAATCGCTAACCATAAAGGCAAAAAGATGCAGGTGCAGGACGGTCACCGTCCTGCCGGGAGTCCAGAGGGCAGAGCCCTCTGGCAGGGGTTCAGGGGGCAGCGCCCCCGAAGTCGGCTGCAAGCTGACAAAAATCCCCCAGAAAAGGAGGCTCACCATGAGTGAAGCAGAAAAGAAATTCCTGACCGTGACCGGGCTGACCAAGAGCTTCGGGAGCGGCGAGACGAAGCAGGATGTATTGAAAGGCATTGATTTCAGCGTAGGCAAGGGCGAGTTCTGCGTGCTGCTCGGACCCTCCGGCTCGGGCAAGTCCACGCTGCTGAACATCCTCGGCGGCATCGACAGCGCCGACGGCGGCGAGATCACCATCAACGGCGACACCCTCAGCTCCATGAGCGAAAAGAGCCTGACGCAGTACCGCCGCAAGCACCTCGGCTATGTGTTCCAGATGTACAACCTCATCCCGAACCTGAACGTGAAGGAGAACATCGAGACCGGCGCCTACCTCTCCGACAAGCCCCTCGACATTGACGAGCTCCTGAAGACCCTCGGGCTGTTCGACCACCGCTACAAGCTGCCGAACCAGCTCTCCGGCGGTCAGCAGCAGCGTGTCTCCATCGGCAGAGCCATCGTCAAGAACCCCGACATCCTCCTCTGCGATGAGCCGACCGGCGCCCTCGACTATACCACCTCCAAGGAAATTTTGCAGCTCATCGAGGAGGTCAACCGCAAGTACGGCAACACCGTCATCATGGTGACGCATAACGAAGCCATCCGCCTGATGGCAGATCACGTCATCAAGCTCCGTGACGGCAAGATCCGCCATGACGACCGCAATGCGGAAAAGCTCACCGCCGCCGAGCTTGAATGGTGAGGTGCGCTATGGAAGAACAGATCAGACTGGGCAAACGCCCTGGCAACCCCCTGCGCAAGCGCGTCTGGCGGGATGTGCTGCGGGACTGGAAACGCTATCTGATGATCTTCGCCATTCTCGTGGTGACGATCGCATTCGTCTCCGGCATGTATGTCGCCAACAACAGCACGCTCCACTCCATGACGGAGAACATCACCGTCATGAAACGGGAGAGCGGGCATTTCGAGCTCGATACCGAAGCAGATGAAGCCCTCCTGACCGGCATCGCATCCGGCGAACGTGCCGATGTGGTCGCCGTGTTCAGGGAGCGAGCCTATGCCGAAGCAGAACCCGAGGTCGAAACAGCCGTCCGGGATGCCGTTGCCGGGGAAGTGGAGAAGCAGGTGACAGACGCCATCCGGCAGCAGGTCACACAGGCGGTCGAGGCGCAGTTTGCGCAGGCGGCAGCAATGGGCATGGCAGTCCCCGCCGCCGAAAAGCAGGCGACCCTCGACGAAGCCCTCTCCAAGGCAATGCGGGAGATGTATGATGATGCCTATGACGAAGCCCTCGAAGCCGCCTATGCTTCCGATGACTACAAAACCGCCCTCTCCGATGCGATGGACGAAGCCAGAAAGGAGATCGACAAGGAGATCGGCGAGACCTATGACGAATTAGCCGAGCGCTATGAGCTCAATGACGATGCCCCCGCCGTGCCGGTGGATGTCTATCCGCTGTTCTACCGGGAGGATGCCGAAACGCTCCCCGGCAAGGATGACTATGCCGGCAAGATCCGTGTCTACAGCGAGCGCCGGGACATCGACCTGTATGACATACTGGACGGACATGCCCCGCAGTCGGATACCGAGATCCTCATCGACCGGATGCACGCCGACAACGCCGGGATCTGCACAGGCGACACCATCCGTGTCGGCAGCGTGACCTTCACCGTCAGCGGACTGGCAGCATTCGTGGACTATTCCACCCTGTATGAAAAGAACACCGACACGATGTTCGATGCGCTGACCTTCAACGTCGCTATGGTGACAGATGCGGGATTTGACCGCATCGGGACGGCGACGCATTACAACTACGCCTTCCTCTACAAGACCACCCCCGCCGACCTCATCGCCGAAAAGGCAGCATCGGACAGCTTCCTGAAAGCCCTCATCACCCAGACCGCTGCCGCCGAAAACGAAACGGAGATCGAGGACTATGTCCCCGCCTTTGCGAACCAGGCGATCAACTTCGCACAGGATGACATGGGCAGCGACAAGGCAATGGGCGGTGTCCTGCTGTACATCCTGACGGCAGTGCTGGCGTTCATCTTCGCCGTCACCATCAGCACGACCCTCGAACAGGAAGCCTCCGTCATCGGCACGCTCCGTGCATCGGGCTTCACCAAAGGCGAGCTCCTGCGCTATTACATGAGCGCACCGCTGATCGTGGTGCTGCTTGCCGCCGTTGTCGGGAATGTGCTGGGCTACACGGTGTTCAAGAACATCATCGTGGCGATGTACCGCAACAGCTACAGCCTCCCGGGCTATGTGACCCTCTGGACGCCGGATGCCTTCGTCCGCACCACAGTTGTGCCCATCGTACTGATGCTTGTCATCAACCTGTTTGTCATCATCCGGACACTGCGGCTCTCCCCGCTCCGGTTCTTGCGCCATGACCTCAAGCAGAAGAAGCGCAGCAAGGCGATCCGTCTGCCGAGCGTGGGCTTCCTGTCCCGCTTCCGGATGCGTGTCTTCTTGCAGAACCTCCCGAACTATCTGATGCTGTTCATCGGCATCGTGTTCGTCATGCTGATGACCTCGATGGCAGTGGGGCTCCCCGCCACGCTGGCGTATTATCAGGATTCGCTCCCGAAGATGATGTTCTGCAAAGAGCAGGTGCTCCTGACCTCCTGCGAGGATGAGGACGGCAACACCATCACCACGGATGCCCCCGGCGCAGAGCGGTTTTCCATGACCTCCCTCGAACGGAAATCGGATGTCTATAACGAAGCGATCACGATCTTCGGCATCGTGGAGAACAGCCGGTATATCACCCTCGATGCATCGTATTATGACCGGACGGACGATGCCGTCTACATCTCCGAAGCCTATGCGAAGAAGTACAACGTCAAGGAGGGCGACACGATCGTCCTGTCCGAGAAGTACGAGAACAAGAGCTATACCTGGACGGTCTGCGGCATCTATCCGTACACGGCGGGCATCGCAGTCTTCCTGCCGAACGAGCGCTTCAACAGCATCTTTGAGCAGGACGCAGGCAGCTTTACCGGCTATCTCACCAATGAGCACATCACCGACATCCCGGAGGACTATATCGCCAAGACCATCACGGTGGATGACATGACCAAGCTCGCCAAGCAGCTTGACCACTCGATGGGCAGCTATATGGCATATTTCCAGGTGGTATGCCTGATCGTGGCAGCGATCATCCTGTATCTGCTGACGAAGATCATCATCGAGAAGAACGAGCGCTCGATCTCGATGGCAAAGATCCTCGGCTACAGCAACGGCGAGATCACCTCGCTGTACCTGATCCCGACAGCGGTCGTGGTGCTGCTCTCCGAGGGCATTGCGATCTATCTCGGGTATCTGCTGATGGTGTTCTTCTGGAAGATCATGATGATGTCCTTGGGCGGCTATTTTGCCTTCATCATGACGCCGGGCGGCTTTGTGAAGGAATTTCTGCTGGTGTTTGCAGCGTATCTGCTGATCACCGTCCTCGACGTCCTCCGCATCCGCAAGATCCCGAAGGCACTGGCTTTGAAGAATGTAGAATAAGCCATAGAAAAAGGCTCCTCCATGCGGGGGAGCCTTTGCTTTGTTATTCTTCGGAACTGCTCTCCTCCTCCCCCACCGGAAACGTCCTCTCGATGGTCGTCTCCTCGGTCGGCGCAGCATTCATCTGCTCCGTGAAGGAATCAAACGTGATGACCACCCCATAGGACGGCAGCGAAAAGCTCACTGGAATGCCGTCCTCCGTCAGCGTCAGCGTATAGCTTCCCGTTTCGAGCTCACCCTCACACAGCACAGCGCCGTCCTTGGCAGTGCCTTCGATCTCAGGCGTCAGCGCCATCGTATCCACGACCTCCATCAGCCCCTCGATCTCCGTCCGGATCGCCTGCGCCGTCTGCGGAACGGAAAACTCCAGCCCCTTGTAGGATGCCGTCACCTCATTGTCCAGAAAATCGAGCTGCACCCCCGAGAGCGCCGCCGGCTCGGTAAATTCCACCCGCCATGCATCCGTGCCGTAGCGTGTGAGCAAGCCCTTGGTCTCCGAGTCGGCATTCGTCACCGTGACCTCGGCAAGAAAGCTCCCCGTCATGCGGTTGGCAGTCTTCCCGCCGCCTGTCTGCGGCATGGAACAGCCTGTCAGCAGCGCAAGCGCCAGTGCAGAAACTGCAACGATACGTTTCATCTCATCACCTCATCAGATTTGTGAGCATCTCTAAAAACTTTCCGTTTTACTTTTCACAGAAAAGCAAAACAGCTGAGTTTTGGGGCGGAGCCCCAAACCCCGGCTCTAAAAACATAGTTTTTAGAGATAGCTTGTGTGAAGGGACAAAACATCCTGTATGCTGCCGTTTCCCTGACCGCTCAGATGATCTGCGGCAGCGCCTCGATCAGATCCTGCGGGAGCATGGTGCGCTGGGAGACCATCGCCGCCGCATCGCCCGCCGCCGCATGGATCGCCACCGCCTGACAGGCGATCTCGAACAGGCTCGCCTCCGAGCCCGCCGCAATGCCCGCCGTGATGCCCGCCAGCACATCGCCGCTGCCCGCCTTTGCCATGCCCGGATTGCCCATCGTGCAGACAGCCATCTCCTTGCCGTCCGTCACGATCGTACCGGCGCCCTTGAGGACAACAACAGCGCCTGTGCGCTCCGCCAAGGTCAGCGCCGCATTCTGCCGGTCAGCCTGCACCGTCTTCGTATCCGTGCCGAGCAGCCTTGCCGCCTCGCCGGGATGCGGGGTCAGGATCGTCCGTCCCTTCGGTATACAGTCTATGCAGCCGGCGACCGCATTCAGACCATCCGCATCGAGAATGATCGGGCATTTGCTCTCTTTGAGCACAAATTTCACCAGCGCCTTCGTGGCTTCATTCAGCCCGAGCCCGCAGCCGACGAGCACCGCATCCTTGCCGTCAAGCGCCTTGCGCATCTCATTGACCTGGAATGCCGGGATGGTGTTTTCGCTGCATGAGATGTGCAGCGTGAGCGCCTCCGGCATTCTGTTGATGACAGCCGAGAGCACAGGCTCCGGCGCAGCGCATGTCACCATCCCCGCACCGCTGCGCATGGCAGCCGTGACCGCAAGGACAGCAGCGCCCCGCATGTTCTCGCTCCCGACCACAGCCAGGACCTCGCCGTTCTGCTGCTTATAGGCATCCGGACGATAGGCAGGCAGCGGATGTCCGCTCAGATACTCCCTGTCGAGCGCATGGATGGCAGCAGGCGTGAGCCTGCCCATCGCATCCGCCGGCACACCGATGTCCGCAACGATGATCTCCCCGCAGTACTGCCGCAGCGGATACTGCGTCATGCCAAGCTTGACCGCCCCGAATGTCACCGTCAGCTCCGCCGGGACAGTCCCCTCGCTCACGCTGCCGGTCAGGGCATTGCCGCCGCTCGGTACATCACATGCCACACGCACCTTGCCCTCTGTCCGGGAGAGGATCGTCTGCATGTTCCGGCTCAGCTCGCCCCGGAACCCCGTGCCGAACAGCCCGTCTACGACGACCTCCGGCTCACCGAACAGAAAGTCATACGCCTCCTCATAGATCGGGATACCGTCCTGCTTTGCCAGCTCATAGGCATTGTTGGCGATGTCAGTGTGCGGCTTTCCGAGCGGTGCCAGCACCTCCGGACGCCAGCCCGCCTGTTTCAGCACCCGTGCTGCCACATAGCAGTCGCCGCCGTTGTTGCCGTTTCCGGCGAGGAACAGCACGCACTGCTTTTCAGGATAACGCCGCATGAGCGTCTCTGCAAGCGCAGTTCCGGCACGGCGCATCATCTCGCCATAGGAGACACCGCTCCGGTCGGTCAGCTCCTCGAGCTGTTTCATTTGCTGTGGTGTTACGAACATCATCATCATTACCTCCTGTGATAGAAAGGCTCCCCTTTCAGGGAGCTTTTTCAATAATTGGGTTTATATAAGGCGGAGCCAATCTGGTTTTTATGATCAAACTTTTTTTCTCCAAAAAAAGTTTGTGGGAGTCCAGAGGGCAGGCGAACGCCCCGTCCCCTCTGTCTCATTCCTCGACATCTCCCCACCCCGTGGGGAGTCACCCTCTGGTCGCCGTCCGCAGACGGCGAGATCTCCTGTGCCGGAGGGCGCTCCGCAAGGGGTGAATTTCCCAAACAGTCCAGTGGACTGTTTGGGAAAGAGGGGACGCCCTGCAAGAGAGCCGTCCCCTCCCCGGTCTCCGAACATGCTTTTCCCCGCCGCTCAGCGGCGGCAGCAAACAGACTGTTTATCCCAACGCCGAGACCGCATCCTCATCGAGATTGAAGAACGGCAGCTCGATCTCCACGGCATTGCCGAACAGAGACTGGTACCATGCTTCATACTCCGTCACATCCACCGGATTTTCATCGCCGATGTAATAGACCATCCCGGAGCCGCTCTTGTCCACATCCTCCGGGTACGCCTCATCTTCGAGCCCCGCCGCCAGCAGAGCGCCCAGACTGAGCGCATCGACATTGGCGACCAGCCCGAAGGTGTCCGATTCCTTGTCATACTGATACACAGCATACGGACGGAAATCCCCCCGGTAGCCCTTTTCCGGGAAGGCATCCACCTTGACGAGCCCGCCCTCATAATAGGTCACGTTCGGCGTGCAGACCAGCTCCTCAAAGAGCGAGCTGCGGTCGTTGACATCGTAGATCAGCTCGATCTGATCCTTCTCCTCCGCCTGGTCAAAGCGGATGATGAGCTCCTCCTTGCCGTCGCCGTCGATGTCATACACGGCAAAGCGATTGTCATCCATGAAGCCGGATACATGACAGCCGGAGCCGTCCGGGAAGATCTCATGATCCCGCAGATTTTCAAGCGCCTCCCGGTAGATCATGCCGGAATTACGGTCAGGCAGCGAGGACTTCGGCTGCTCCACCCCCTGATACCCGGCAGGCTTCCCGGACTCCGTCGCAGCCTCGGTGGCAGCCGCCGCCCCGGTCGCTTCTTCGGTGGCAGCAGTGGTGTCCTCGGTCGGCGTGTCCGTCTCTGCCTCGGTCTCAGCCGTCTCCTCTTCCGTTTCGGCTGTCTCGGCAGCCAGAGTTTCCGGCGGCTCGGGTGCTATCGAGGAGCTGTCCTCCTTCTTTTTACAGCCGCACAACAGCAGCAGAAAAGCAGCTGTCACGGCGATGATGCGTTTGTTCATAGGCTTCTCCTTTTTGCGATATCCTGTCTGAGCGAACGTGACAGGAACGGCTCCAGTGCTTCCCGGAAACGGGAATCCGGCGTAAAATACAGGCAGCATTTCCCGTGATCCGGATGATCGAACTCGGCGTAGTAGTCCTCGGCATCGTCATCCTCGCCCATGAGGGAGATGCCGGTCGCAAGGAATGTCGTCATGTCGGCATCGGACTCTGTGACGTCATCGACCTTGCCATAGACCGTGAAGGCGCTGACCTCGACGCTGAGCATGGACTTGCGCTTGTTCTGTCCGAGGATCTTGTCGATGTCGAGACAGCCGTTGGTGACGGAATATTCATACTCGACATTGGTCAGTTTGAACAGATAGAGCGCCGCCCAGATGGCACAGACCGGCAGTACGATGGCGATGGGATAGCCGATGAAGATGAGAGCGACGGAGCCGAGCGTGATGACGGCAGCGCCTGCGATGATGAGCCCCCGCCGCAGGTCATCCTTGGTGCTCGGATGCTTCTTGACGAGCTGCTCTGCGAATTGATCCATGAAATTACCTCCGTTTTTTGGCTTCTTGTCTATTATAGCATAAAATCACAAAAAAAGCAACAAGAAAAAACAGCGCAGGATGGAGCTCATGTTTCGGATATGGGATAACGTGTCATCACTCCGGCAGGACATACAGCGGATTGACGAAAGCTGATAGATGTGCTATAATTGAGCTATCGGACAAGCGGCTCCGAATGGTGTGCCGTCCCTGCGAACAACATCCCGGCGCTTTGTCCCCCGACCCCACCCGATCCCAACGGAGGTGTACCATGAGACTGTTTATCGCCATTCAGCTTGACCCGGACGTCAGGAAAGCCCTCACCGATGCGCAGGCAGCATTGCGGGAGGGCGGCTACCGGGGACGTTATTCCGACACCGAGAGCCTGCATCTGACGCTTGCTTTCATCGGCGAATACAATGACCCCGATCATGTGCTCGAAACGATGGAGCAGGTGCGTTTTGAGCCGTTCCCGATCCGTCTGGGCGGCTGCATCGGGAATTTTGACGACCTGCTGTGGGCAGGCATGGCGCAGAGCGAGCCGCTCGAAAAGGCTGTGCAGCAGCTGCGCCACTACCTTGCAGATGCTCAGATCCCGTTCGACAGGAAGCAGTTTAACCCGCATATCACACTGCTGCGGCGGTCACAGATCAGCTGGGGCTCGACGTTCCGCTTCTCCGATGTGGTCGTCACGCCGGCAGAAATGACCGTCCGCCGCATCTCGCTGATGCGTTCGGAATTTATCCGACACGGCGCCGTCTATACCGAGCTCGGCGCAGTGCAGGCGCAGTGACATGCATAAAATCAGCCCCTTAGCTGATCGCTAAGGGGTCTTGTCATGTGCATGTAGTTGCGGTCTTAGTGTGCCAGATCCTCATACTGCGGGATCTCCTCCTGCGCAAAGGTATGCGCTGTCCGGTAGAGCGAGAGCGTCCCGTCGAGGAGCGGCAGCAGCAGCATCCCGCCGGTGCCTTCTCCGAGCCGCAGCCCCGCATGGATCGGCGCCTGCAAGCCCATCTTCCGGAGCAAGCCCTCGCCTGCCGGTTCGCCGGAGCAGTGGCTCGGCAGGAGGTAGCCTGCCGTCAGCGGCTCGATCTGACAGGCGAGCGCCGCCGCTGCCGCCGAGATCACACCGTCGATCACGACCGGCATCCGGCAAATGGCACCGCCTAAAAACAGCCCCGTCATCCCGGCGACCTCGAAGCCGCCGACCGCCGAGAGCACCCCGACCGGGTCGGATGCATCCGGCTCGTGCAAATCGAGCGCCTTCCGGATCACGGCGATCTTGCGCTGCAATCCGGCATCCGAAAGACCGGCGCCACGCCCCGTGACCTCCGCCGGATCTGTCCCGAGGAGGACGGCTGCAACGGCGCTTGCGGAGGTCGTGTTGCCGATGCCCATTTCGCCGGTCAGCACAATTTGCGCACCCTGTTCCTTTGCCATAAAGGCAAGGTCGATGCCGCAGCGGATCGCCTGCTCCGCCTGTGTACGGGTCATGGCGGGCTGTACGGAGAAGTCCGCCGTTCCCGCAGCAATACGCCGTTTCAGCAGCTTCGGACAGTCGATCTCCTGCACCATGCCCATATCCACGGCGATGACCTCCGCCCCGAAGGTCTGCGCAAGGCTGTTGACATTCGAGCGCCCCTCTGCGATCGCAGCGGCACAGACGGCGGTCACATCGCTCCCGCACTGGGAGACGCCCTGCGCCGTGACGCCGTGGTCGGCACAGAGCACGACCGCCGTCCGGCGGGAGATGTCCGGGTCGGGCGTTCCCTGGATCCCGGCGATCTTCGTCACCATGTCCTCGAGCAGCCCGAAGCTGCCGAGGGGCTTGGCGATGCTGTTCCAATGCGCCCTTGCGGCGTCCATAGCGGCGGCATCGGGCGGGGTGATCTGTTGGATACGGGTCATACTTTCCTCCTGCGGGGAACCCCCGCTTTATCTGGCATCAGCTTTTGGCTGCCCGGAGCGCTTCGATCTCATCGAGGAGCCGGAGCATATCCTGCCTTGCATGGGCGATGAAATCATAGTCGGCTTCGGCGGCACCGATCAGCTCGATGTCGCCGTTCTGCGTCCGGATAAAGCTCGAACCGCAGTCCATGTCTCTGCCCTCTACGAAGGCTTTCCAGGGACCCGGGGTAGCATCTTCGGTCCTTTTGCGCATGGCGGAGAGTTCGTTTTCAGGTATCATTCTACACCTCCGTGAGATTCTGGCGGAACCTGCGCTATGGCAGCGGTCACGCCGTTGGCGGCGGTCTTGGGCAGGAGCAAGGTGCCGCCGCTGCACAGGACGGCGCTGCGCTCGCAGACATTGTCGGCGCCGGTGGTCTTCTCCACGAATGCCGATGCCGAAAAATCGCCGTCTATCGCCATAAGTTCTGCGGCGGAGTAGGTCGTGAGCGGGAGCTTGTGCTGCTTGCAGAATGCCAGAAGCCCCGGCTCCTCCGCTTTCAGGTCGATGGTCGCACAGGCGCGGAGCCGTCCGAACGGGATGCTGTTATCGGCTAAAAATACCTGTACATGGGCATCTATCACATCGGCGGGGGCGTTTTTCTTGCAGCCGATGCCGAGGACGAGGTCTCTTGGGTAGAGCTGCAGCGTCACGGGAAAAGGGCTGTCCTGCGTGCTTTCTGTGATGCAGATGCCCGTGCGGCAGGACAGTTCTGCGCTCAGACCCTCCGGGAGGGCATAGCCATGCAGACGGCTGACAAATCCGACCGACTCACCGTCCAAAACGGCGGCAGCAAGGGCTTTTGCGGCGCTCAGACTGCCGATGACAAGGTCGTGCGCCATCGCATAGCAATCGGGCGAAAACGCCTTGCCTGCGTCGGTTGCCGTGGTGATGACGGGCTCGGCGCCGAGGGCTGCGGCAAGCGTCCGGGCGAGGGCGTTGGCACCTCCGAGATGCCCCGAAAGCACCGGGATCACGTAGATTCCGCAGTCATCGAGGACGAGGACGGCGGGGTCGGTCGCCTTGGAACGCAGGTGCGGCGCTATGGCACGGACGGCGATGCCGGCGGCGCTGATGAAGATGAGCGCCTGTGCTGTGTCAAAGAGCTGTGTCGTCAGGTCGGATGTGCTGGAAAAGGGCTTCGCATGAGCATCGGTATGTGTATGGAAGCAGTAGCGCTCCGCTGTATGCGGCGGCAGGGCGGCGGCGATCTTTTCCGAGAGCAGGCGGCCTTGTTCCGTGTAGGAGATGACGGCGATCACGGCTTTGCCTCCCGGAAACCTGTCGAAAACTGCGCATCATAGAGCTTTGACAGGGCATAGTCATCGCCGAGGAAATCCCCGACGGTGATGAGGGCGGTCTTGGTGATGCCGTGGGCAGCGGCGGTCTCTGCAAGCTCCGAAACGGCGCAGCGCAGGACTTTTTCATCCTGCCAGGACGCCTTATAGACGATGGCAGCGGGGGTCTCCGGGGGGTAGCCGCCGGCGATGAGCTCCGCCGAGAGGGCTTCCAACATGCCGGTGCTGAGGAAAATGACCATCGTGGAACGGTGGGCGGCAAGGGAGCGGATGCTCTCCCGCTCCGGGACGGGGGTGCGACCTGCCATGCGGGTGAGAATGACGGTCTGGGAGACCTCCGGGAGGGTGTACTCCGCCCGAAGTGACGCAGCTGCGCCGCAGAAGGCACTCACGCCGGGGCATATATCGTATGCGATGCGGCGGGCATCGAGGGCATCCATCTGCTCCCGGATCGCCCCATAGACGCAGGGGTCGCCGGTATGCAGGCGGACGGTCGTCTTGCCGTTCTGCTCGGCGGCTTCGATCAGGGCGATGACCTCCGGCAAGGTCAGGCGGGCGCTGTCGTGGATCTCGCAGCCGGGCTTGGCGTAGTCCAGAAGTGCCGGATTTACGAGGGATCCGGCGTAGATGATGACATCCGCCGCTTCGAGGAGCGCTTTGCCCCGGAGGGTGATGAGATCAGGTGCGCCGCAGCCGGCGCCTACGAAATGTACCATAGTGAGTCCTTTCTGGCGAAATGAAGGGCTTATTTGATGCGCTTGACTTTTCCGTTTTCCACGAGGTAGGCCGTCTGGGCGAGGTCGATCATCGCCTGGTCGTTGTAGGAATCGGTGTAGAAACGGCGCACCTGCGTGTTTCTGTAGAGCTTGCGGAAGCGCTTGACCTTATTTGTGCCGAAGTTCAGGTAAAGGATGGTCTTGGTCGGTATATCGACCACGGAGCAGAGGATGTGCGTGGTGCCGAGGCGCTTGCCGATGACGTTCATCATGAAGTCCGGGGAGGCGGTCAGGATGACATCCTCCGGTCGGATCCTGCGCAGCATCGCCGGATCGAGCTTGTGGGCGTTTTCCTTCCAGAAGGCTTTCACCATCGTGTGGAGGTCGTAGTCATCGGAGATCAGGACTTTCAGAAATTCGTTGAGCTTGCGCTCCATCTGCTCTTTCGTCACAAGGCAGAGCTTGTACATCATAAGATACCAGAAAATGGTAGGCAGCCAGGTGTAGATCTGCTTGTTGTGGCGGAGCATGAAAAGGGCGAAATCTACGACACTTTCACCGTGGTAGAGGGTGTTGTCGAAATCGAAGACGTTCATGATAGTAACCTCCGAAAAAGATTTTCCTGCCGAAACAGCATTCAAAGACTACAGTTTCAGATAACCGCTACCCTACCCCCAACCCCCTCCCCAAAGGGGAGGGGGCTATTTGCGGGGCCTTCGGCCCCTGCACCCCGAGTGGGGTTCACGCCCCACACCCCATGTCACGGCGCAGGGCTTGGAGGAGGGTTTGGTTTTCGGGGCGGGTGCGGACGGCGATGCGGTACCATGTGTCGTCAAGTTCCGCAAAATTGGCGCAGGAGCGGATCAGAATGCCCTGTTCGAGCAGGCGGTCAGCCAGCCCCGGTTCGCTTTGGAACAGGAGGAAATTGGCATCGGAGGGGCAGACGATACAGCCCATCTCTTGCAGGTTTTTGGCTAAATACTGCCGTTCTTCGGCGATGAGTGTGCGGGCTTCCGCTAAATAGGCGTCCTCCTGCAATGCCGCAAGTCCTGCCGCTTGTGCCGGGGCGGAGACGCTCCAGAACTGCCCCTGCTCCCGGATCCTTTGGGCGGTCTGTGCATCCGGGCAGAGGGCATAGCCGATGCGAAGTCCCGGAATGGCATGGCTTTTCGTGAAGGCATTCACGAGGATGGCTGTCCGGGGGAGGGACTGGGCATGTGCTTTTGTCATAGACAGAAAACAGATGTCGAGGACGAAGAGAATGCCCATAGATTCGCATTTCCGGGCGATCGCATCCAAAAGATCGGGGGGGATGAGCTGCCCTGTCGGGTTGTTGGGGGTGCAGAGGAGGAGCATGTCCGGTTTTTTCTCAATTTCGGAAAAAATTGCCTCCGAAAGGGCAAAAAATGCCGGTTTTTGACCCCTATGTGAAAGCACCCGGCAGCCTGATGCTTCGAGTGCCCGACGATATTCACCGAAGCAGGGCTCTGCGAGCAGCGCTGTTTTGGGTCGGAACGCATAGGCGATGCGGAAGAGCAGATCATCCGCACCGCTGCCGCAGACAATGTGCTCCGCAGGGTACCCCTCCCTCTCTGAAAGTGCTACGGACAGCACTCGGCAAGAGGGATCGGGGTAGTGCGCCCATTGTCCGGCAGATGCTGTTACCGCCCGGATCACGCTGTCCGGGGTGCCGAGCGGGTTGATATTTGCCGAGAGATCGAGCTTTACGCTATGGGTGTAGATGTTGCCGCCGTGGGGGTCTTGCATGTGGTGCCTCCTGTTTTTTGGAAGATTTCGCCGTCTACTTTGTCTAAGCGACTGCCCGCGCTCGTTCCTCGCTGGGCATCTGCTTATGCGGACGGCGACCAAGGGGTGACTCTCCACGGGTGGGGAGATGTTGAGGAACGAGACAGAGGGGACGGGGCGTTCGCCTGTCCCTTGGATCCCTGCAAACTTTTTTACGAAAAAAGTTGGATCAAAAAAACGATCTTTTGGATTCGTGGGAGCGATGCATTATAAACAGAGATAGAGCAGGACGCGGACGCCGCAGCTCAGGAGGAGCATCAAAATCGAGGCGGCGTACATCAGGCGGTTGGCGGCGGGGATGTCGCCGGGGCGGATGGGGCGGTCGTCGTCGCCGATGTAGGGCTTTTTATGCAGGACACCGCCATAGACGGCATCGCCGGCAAGACGGATGTGCAGAGCGCCGGCACAGGCGGCTTCGGTCTGGGCGGAGTTGGGGCTGGCGTGCTTCCGTCTGTCCCTTCGCCAGATGCGCAGGGCGTTCTGGCTGTCCTGACCGACCAGAGCGGCGCCTATGCACATCAGAAGCCCCGTCAGGCGGGACGGGAGGAAGTTCAGGATGTCATCCGTTTTGGCAGCGGCAAAGCCGAGGTCGGCGTATTGTTCATTCTTGTAGCCGAGCATGGAGTCCATCGTATTGGCGGCTTTATAGACAAAGCCGAGGACGGCGCCGCCGAATGCCATGTAGAAGAGCGGGGCGGTCACGCCGTCGGAGGTGTTCTCGGCGACGGTCTCGACGGCTGCCCGCAGGATGCCGTCTTCATCGAGGACGGCGGTATCTCTGCCGACGATCATGGAGACTGCCTTGCGGGCGGCTTCGGTGTCGTGGCTTTTTGCAGCAGCATAGACCTTCATGCTCTCGTCATGCAGGCAGCGGGCGGCAAGGAGATAATAGCAGAAAATGCTTTCCACAACAATGCCGGCGATGGGGTGCAGGCGGTAGCAGAGGAGCAGGATGCCGAGGGGGATGCCGCCGGAGAGGAGCAGGACGGTCAGCACGAGGAGCGCTCCGCCCAGTTTCAGATCCCGGAAATGCTTCCGGGTGGCGTTTTCGAGGGCGGCGATCAGCTTGCCGATCAGGCGCACGGGGTGGGGCATGTTGTAGGGGTCGCCTAAGAGTGCATCGAGCAGGAAGCCGAGCAGCAGCGGGAGGACGGCGGTGAGCAGCTTCATCGGCGTTTTTCTCCGCATTTCAGGACGAATCTTCTTGCGACATCCGGGTCTGACCAGAGATAGAGATGCGGGAAGCCGGCGTACATGGTCGGCGTCGTATAGCAGCAGGGATAGGAGGTGCCGCTGCGCTTGACGGCGGTCAGGCACTTGCCGGGGGCGCTGCTTTCCCAGTAGTGGAACTCATGCGCACGGAGGGTGCCGCCCTTGGCACAGAGCAGGCTCTGCTCGGGGGCTTGCAGCGTGACATAGCCGAAGCGCTGGAGCTTGTCGGTCTTATAGCCCTCGCCGCTGATGACATTGGCGAGCTGGTAGTGGTGACCGTCATCTGCCATAAGCATCTTATGCAGATAGAGAAAACCGCCGCATTCGGCAATGACGGGCATCCCTTCGAGGATCCGGCGGCGGACGGCGGACAGGATGGCGTGGTTGGCTGCCAGTTCGCCGGTGTAGAGCTCCGGGTAGCCGCCGCCGAGGAGGAGGCCGTCTGCTTCCGGGAAGGCTGTGCTCCGCATGGGGGAAAAATAGGTCAGGCGGCAGCCGAGCTGTTCGAGGAGGTCGAGGCTTTCGGCATAGTAGAAGCTGAAGGCATCATCCTTTGCCACGGCGATGACGGGTCGGGCATCGCCGTCGAACAGGGGCTTGATGATGACGGGCGGGAACGGCGGGAGCTGTTCGCAGGGGAGTTTCAGCAGGGCATCGAGCAGAATATGCTGTTCGGCAAGGGCGCCGAGACGCTCGGTCTTTTCCCGGAGATCGGGCAGCTCGGCGGCGGTGATCAGTCCGAGGTGGCGGCTGTCGAAGGTGATGTTATGCGCCGGCATACAGCCGAAATACTGCGTGCCGAGCTCCTTGCAGAAGCGCTGTACGAGCGGCACGAGGGAGAGCGGGAGACGGTTGAAGAGGAAGCCGGCGATGCGGTTGGGCTTGCGGTAGTTCAGGTAGCCCTGCATCACGGCGCCGATGGAGTCGCTCATGCCCTTGCAGTCGATGACGATGACGGTCGGGGTCGCTAAGATGCCGGAGATCGTCTGGGCGGAGCCGTCGCCGCCGTCATAGTAGCCCATGACGCCTTCCAACACCGAAACGGCGGCTGTTCTGCTGTAGCGAGCGAACAGAAAGCGCAGCATTTCGGGGGTGCAGAAGAAGCTGTCGAGGTTGTGGGTGGGCGTTTCGAGGACGGTGCTGTGGAACATCGGGTCGATGTAGTCGGGACCGCACTTGAACGATGCGGTCTGTATCCCTCTTTTTTTCAGTGCTGCCAGGATGGCGCAGACTACGGTCGTCTTGCCGCAGCCGCTGTTTGTCCCGGCGATGAGAAATCGCTGCATATCGGTCTCCTTTGGTGTAGTTCATGCAGTAAGCGTGCAGAATGGGCGGGGGTCAGCGTCCTTCTGAAAGGATGATCCAGACGGGGTTTTCCGCCTGGAAGAGGTTGTGGCTGCCGAGCTGCCGGGTGCGGGTGACGGCGATCTGGGTGAAGGTGCAGTCACGGCCGAGCGCGGCAAAGGCCGTCTGGGCGGCGGCAAGCGTTTCGAGGGTGACGGCGGTCAGGACGATGCGGGCGGCGGGGTTTGCCGTGTGGATCGTCTCTAAAATGGTCGTGAGTTTGCCGCCGGTGCCGCCTAAAAAGACCTTGTCGGGCGGCGGGAGCGGGGTATCGGGAAAGCTGCCCTCCTGCACGGTGACGTTGTCGCAGGAGAAGCGGCGGAGGTTTTCTTGGGTCAGGGCGACGGCTGCGGGGTTTTTGTCGATCGCACAGACTGTGCCATCCGGGCAGCGGAGCGCCATTTCGACGGTGACGGAGCCGGTGCCGCAGCCGATGTCACAGCATATATCATCCTGCGAGATATTCAATGCGGAAACGGCTAAACAGCGTACTTCTGCCTTTGTCATCGGGATGTCGGAACGCTCGAAGGCGGTGTCGGGGATGCCGCTTGGTACATAGGGGCAGTATGCCGGGTTTTCGACCAGAACGGTACAGAGCTTTTCTGCCGGGGCGTCGAGCAGCTCTGCGGGTTTTCCGGAGAGGATCTGCTCATCGGGGCAGCCGAGCTTGCAGCCGATGTGGACGGTGGTATCCGGGAGGCTGTAGTCGATCAGGCGCTCACAGAGGGCTGCGGCGGTGATGCTGCCGCCGAGCAGGAAGCAGGTCAGGGGGCTGCGGCGGACATGGGCGGCGATGCTGTTCTCGATGCCGTGCAGGCTGACGCAGTGCATCTGCTCCCACGAGACGCCGGTGCGGGCGCAGAGGTATATGGGCGAGGCAATGCCGGGGAGCACACGGGTCTCTATGCCGTCGAGCATAGGCAGGAGCTTCTTCGTGCCGCTGAAAAAGCCCGTATCGCCGGACATCAGCACGGCTGCACGCTCTTCGGTGCCGCTGCGGAGACGCTCGGCGATGGCGGCGGGATCATAGCTCATGAACAGCGCTTTGCCGCTCGATTGGTAGGGCTCGAGCATTCGTCCGGCACCGATCAGGAGCTGTGCCTTGTCGATCGCTTCGGCGGCTTCACGGGTCAGCGTGGCTGTGCCGCCCATGCCGGTGGCAGTGATGGTGACGGTCATGGGGTGGGGGCTCCTTTCTGGCGGGGATTTCGCCGTCTGCGGACGGCGACAAGGGGACTCTGTCCCCTTGACCCCTGCAAACTTTTTTTGGAGAAAAAAAGTTTGATCAAAAAAATCAAGATACCATCCTGTGCTTTAATCCAGCGCAAACCGGAACGGCAGC
>JAIKWY010000076.1 GCA_024684395.1 Oscillospiraceae bacterium | reverse complement strand
GGCATCCGGTACGATGCCGACCGGGAAGCTCCGTGAGGCGATGCGGTGTACCTTCGAGCGACGGCAGAGCAAGGTCGCCGCCGCACCCGCCTTGTAGAGCGTGATCGTCCCGGTGTCGCCGTCGAGGAAGCAGATGTCGAGCGTGGCGAAATTCTCCGTGTTCGTCTCGGTCATCAGGAGCGCATTCACAAGGCGGATGGCAGTTTCCGGCGGCATCCCGCTGCATATCATGCGCCGCAGCGTCCGCACGGCGATCCTTGCCGCCAGCGATGCCGCATCGCCGCTGCCCATGCCGTCTGACAGCACTAGATAGCTGTTCCCTGCCCCGTCCGTGAAGCCGTCCGCCTGGTCGCCGCAGTTGGCACATCCCGGCGAGCTCACACTATGGATGTCGAACGTCATCTGATAGACCGGCTTTTCATACAGGCAGATGCGCTGCTCGTCCTGACGGCTGCCGATCTGCATACATTGCAGCGGAACGCCGAGCCGCTCCTGCAAAAGCTCCGTCAATGCTGCCAGCGGGAGCTCCTGCTGGCTGGTGTAGATCTCCGCCGTATAGCGTCCGCTGTCGAGCTGGCGCACACAGGCGCTCTCCGCCTTCACACTGAGCCGTGCGAGCAGAGACAGGAGCAGCCTGCTTTCCGCCGCACAGAGGAGCTGTCTGTCCTGCGCCGCATGATCGCTCACAACGCCTTGCAGCAGCTGGATATATTCCAGCATCATGCTACGATCCTGCATCAGATGCACCCGCTGCATCTCAAAGAGCGCCGTTGTGCGGGCGCATTCCGCCGCAGCGCCGGACAGCTCCTCATACCGGATGCAATTGCCGATCGTCTGCGGCAAGGGGCGGTAATAGGGTGCATGTCCGATGCGCAGGAACGCCCGCTCTGTCGCTGCGCCACGCAGCCGCCAGCATTCCTCATACTTCCCGCAGCCGCTGCACATCCGCTGGCGAAGCTGCTCGGCGATGCTCTCCGGTTCCGGCATGGTCAGGCGCTGCATGACGGCATCTGTCTCCTCCTCAAGCTCCCGGAGCATGGTGCCGAGGAAGAGATCCCGTTGTGCGGGGTCGGAACGGCCGTCCGGCACCTCGGGTGCGATGAACCGGAACAGCTCCACATGGGAACAGAGCCCATAGAGCGTACAGGCGATGACCAGCTCCACGGCGATCCTGTAGAGCTCCATGCTGCTGTCGAGGACGGCGCTGCTCAGTCCCTCCATCAGGAAGAATGCCGGGATGAAGAGCGCATTCGGCAGGCTGGAGAGGTAGCCCATGAGCATCGCTGTCACCGGGAGAAAGAGCACGGGCATCCCGAGCTTCACACTGCAAAGCGCCACCCCGCAGGATGTCAGCGCCCCGCAGAGCGTCCCGCCGTGCTGCCGGAGCTGTCTGGCACATAGCAGAGCCGCAGCCGTCCCGACAGCCCGTCCGAGGTTGCAGAGCTCGGTATCCACCCCGCACAGCGCCGTGATGCACAGGAGATAGCAGACGGCAAAGGTGAAGCTGCGCCCTGCCCGGAGCCGGATGCGCCGCCGCTCCCGCATACACTGTGCCGCATCGCCGATGAAATAGGCTGCGATGCCCGTCAGCAGCGCTTCGAGGATGTACAGCGGCAGGCGCTTTCCCTGCGTCAGCACGAGATCGAGCACCACGCCGCCCGCTATGCAGCAGAACACCGTCAGCACGCTCAGCACCGCAGGCTTCTGTACCTCCCGGAACAGGATCCGGCAGCAGACGATCGCCACCAGACAGCAGACGAGGAACTGCATGTCCTCCGGGGCGCCGGTCACGGTAAACGCCGCCAAGGAGCCGCAGAGGATCGCAAAGGCATACAGCGGCGGACAGATGCCTGCTAAGGCTGCCGCAAGGGGGGACGCCACACCGCTCACCCTCCCGATCGACAGCAAAAAGCCGCCCCCTGCGGCGGTCAACGTTCGCAGCACTACCCGCACCGGTTCGCTGCGGAGGAAACGGATCATTCTCATTACCACTCGCTCCTTTGTCTGGTCATCCGGCAGGATCGCTGCCGTGTGCATTCTATTATACCAGAAAAGGGGAAAGCCTTTTGTCAAACGGCAGTGCGGTTTCCTGCGTCTTTCTCAGAAGACCGCACGATTTCCTGCGAAATGTCCGGTTTCCGGCATCACAGACCGAAGCCGCACAGTCTTATCACCGTGCGGCTTCGTATTATAGATGCAGAACAGCTTCCATGCACAGCTCCAATGCAAGGTCTATGGAATCCCTGCCCCAGTCACGCGCATCATAACGCTCGGCATTGGCAAGGGTATCTGCGGTAAACAACAGCTCACCCCATGCAGCGCCCCGGAACTGCGCACATGCTGCAAGCGCCGCGCATTCCATCTCAACGACCGAGCAGCCCTCGCTTTTCCGGTATTCGACCATGCCTTTCGTTTCCCGGAAGAAGCCGTCTGTGCTCCATGTGACAACTTCGGAAAACGGTAGATGTCGGCTTTGCAGCGTTGCGGCGATCGCCTTTCTTGCCGCTTCCGACACCGTAACAAATCGTTCCGGCGGCAGATAGTGATACGATGTTCCCTCATCCCGGAGCGCCTTGCGCGGGATCAGAAACACATTTTCCTCCATCGGCACAAGCACCCCGCACGAACCGCCGCTGATGATCTTTCTGACACCACACGCGATCAGTGCATCAAGGATCGCCGTTGCCGCCGGTGCGCCGACCGGTGCTTCCACCAGACAGATCTGCTGCCCGTCCTTTTCGAGCACATAGATCGGGTACAGCTTGCTGATCGTTTCATAATGATCCACAATGACAGCACCATGCGCCTTTGCATAGCGATCGACCGCCTCACCGAGAAAGGCAAATAGCGCCCGTTCCGGCAGATGTAAGCTTTCATGCTCGTGATTCGCCGCAATGACACCAGCTTGGTCATTATCATATTCTAAAATCGGAATATCATTTTTGAAAATACTCATCTTCCACTCTCCATATGCCGGTGCAGCGCCTCTGCCAGAGCCGCCAGCGATGCCATATCGAGCGCTTCGATGCGGACGGACGGTGCAATGGCGGCGTCCTCAAAAACCGCCTGCATCTCCTGCTTGCCAATGCCGAAGCTCCCCGCCAGCACCCCGCAGAGCTGCTTGCGGCGCTGGGAAAAGCCCGCCTTCACCATGCGGAAGAAAAGCGCTTCGTCCGGGATCTGCCACGGGCGTTCCTCATGCAGACGGATCCGGATGACGGCGGAATCCACATTCGGCGCCGGCATGAACGAGCCCCTTGACACATCGAACAGCTTCTCCGCCGTGCCGTAGAAATTGACTGCCACGGAGACGGCGCCCGCTTCCCGGCTGCCGATCGGCGCACAGAGCCGCACGGCGGCTTCCTTCTGCACCATGACCGTGATGGTCTCAATGGGGAGCTTTTCCTCCAACAGCCGCATGATGAGCGGCGACGTGATGTAATACGGCAGATTGGCGCAGACGGCGACCCGGAGCCCTGCAAATTCCTCCCGGATGAGCCCTGCCAGGTCATACTCCATCGCATCGCCGTGGATGACATGCACGTTGTCAAACTCTGCCAGTGTTTCGTCTAAGATCGGGAAGAGCCGGTCATCCAGCTCGACCGCCGTCACCTTGTCCGCACGGCTCGCCAGCTCCGCTGTGAGCGTGCCGATGCCCGTGCCGATCTCCAGGATGCCGAAGCCCGGTGCGGCGTTGCCCATCTCTGCGATGCGGGGGCAGACCGTCGGATTGATGAGAAAATTCTGCCCGAGCGATTTGGAAAAATGAAACCCGTGGCGCTCCAAAAGCGTCCTTACATAGCCAATGTCTGTCAGCCTTTCCATACCTTGCCTCCCAACTGCTGTAAGATAGCTTCAGCGCATCTGATGCCGTCCGCCGCTGCCGATGTGATGCCGCCCGCATAGCCTGCGCCCTCGCCGCAGGGATAGAGCCCCTGCAAGCCCGTGCTGCAAAGATCCTCGCCACGTAGGATGCGCACCGGCGAAGAGCTCCGGGATTCCACGCCCGTGAGCAGCGCATCCGGCGCATCGAAGCCGTGCAGGCGCTTTGCCATCTCCGGGATGCCCGCCCGCAGTGTCTCGCAGACATAGCCCGGGAGATAGCTGTCCGGCGATGCAAACGCCGTGCCGGGGATGTAGGTCGGCTTCACCTTGCCGAAGTGGTCGGACTGCCTGTGCGCCAGATAATCCTCCACCCGGATGACAGGTGCCTTGTACCCGCCGCCGCCCGCAAGATATGCCTTTTCCTCGATCTCCCGCTGCAAGGCAACGCCCGCCAGCGGATGCTCGCTGCCGAAATCCGCCGGGGTGATGCCGACCAATAGAGCACTGTTCGCATTCCGTCCGTCACGGGCAAAGCAGCTCATGCCGTTGACCGCAAGACGGTTTTCCTCGGAGGCTGCCGCCACGACCTCGCCGCCCGGACACATGCAGAAGGTGTACAGGCTGCGACCGTTTTTCAGGTGGACGGCTAACTTATAATCTGCTGCACCAAGCATCGGATGACCGGCAAATTCGCCATAGAGCGCACGGTCAATATCCTTCTGCAAATGCTCGATACGCACGCCGATGGCAAAGGGCTTCTGCATCATCGGCAGCCCCTGTGCATGGAGTGCATGGAACGTATCACGGGCACTGTGGCCGAGTGCCAGGATCGCATGAGAGCAGGAGAGCTCCTGGATTTCGCCGTTCTGCTCATAGCGCAGTCCCTGCAAAAATCCGTCCTTGGCGATGCACTCCGTGAATTTCGCACCGAAGCGGATCTCACCGCCCATGCGCTGTATCAGCTCCCGCAGATGCCGGACAGTCCCCTGTAAGCGGTCGGTGCCGATGTGCGGTTTGGCTTCATAGAGTATCTCCTCCGGCGCACCGCACTGCACAAAAGTCTCTAAGATGAAGCGGATATGCGGATCCTTGATGCCCGTGTGGAGCTTGCCGTCCGAGAATGTCCCGGCGCCGCCCTCACCGAACTGCACATTGCTCTCCGGCATGAGGATGCCGCTCTTCCGGAAGGCATCCACATGCGCCGCACGTTCCTCGACCGGACAGCCACGCTCCAGCACGATCGGACGCAGCCCCGCCTTTGCCAGCACATACGCCGCAAACATGCCGCCCGGACCGAAGCCGACCACGACCGGGCGCTCCGCACTCCGGACGATCGGCACACGATAGGCAGTCTCCGTCACCGCCTGCACGTCCTTGTCGGCAGCTTTCAGGATGCGCTGCTCGCCGTCCGCCTTGACATCGACCGTCAGCAGAAAAGTGATGTCATTCTTCTTCCGGGCATCGACCGAGCGCTTGCGCAGCTTCACGGTCCTGAGCTTGGTTTCGGGGATGTGCAGCTTTCTGGCGGCTGCACGGCGCAGGTCGGCTTCTGTGTAGTCAAGCGGAAGCCGGATATTCTGTATACGTAACATAGATCTCCTTTCGCATGGGAACGATGTCCTTCATCGGTAGCCGAAAATGCAATACACGCCGCCGCTTTCCTCATAGGGGATGCTGTATGTTTGCAGGATGGCAACAAATTCTGCCTCGGCGCTGATGACCTCCGGCAGCAGAAGCGCACCTCTGCGTTTCAGATAACGGGGTCGGACTTTGACCCATTCTACGGCAAGCTCCGCATGGAAGCCTTCTCCCTCGATGGCGAATGCATCGTACCAGTTGCCTGTATGGTACACATCCTCCCGGAAGCCGGGCTCGGCATAACAGGTATCATCCATCAGGAATTTCACGATATAGGGCGGCTGGAACGGCATCTCCTGCATCATGGCAGTGCGCAGCTCGTTCCATTTCGTCGAGTTCATGCAGCTGCAAAGCCCACGCTCTTCGACGATCCTTCTGACTGTTTCACGCAGATCGGACATGACACACCTCACACCTGTTGCAGGGCATTTGCAGCAGACTGCGCCGCCATGCTGCCCGATGCCCAGCACCAGTGCAGATGATAGCCGCCGCAGACAGAATGCACATCCGCCGCCTCGCCGGTGACATAGAGCCCGGGATGGCCTTTCACCTGTAGATGCTCGTCAAGCACGTCTCCCGGAACGCCGCCACGGGTCGCCTGTGCCTGGTCAAATCCCGCAAGCCCCCGCACCGGGAACGTCAGGAACCGCACAGCTCCCGCAAGGCGCCGGATCTCCTTCCCGCTCAGCTCGATGCAGGGAAATTCCGGCATGATACCCGCATTTTTCAGGATGATGCGGATCAGCGGTTTCGGCAGCAGTCCGGTCAGCATCTCCTCGCAGCTCATGCCGCAGCGTGTCCCCTGCAAGGTGTAGAGGATGCTCGGCAGGTCAATGCCCAGCTCCGGCACCGGGTTCAGCATGAAGTAGTGCTCCTCCGCCCGAGCCGGGTCGATCAGCCCGGACAGGTTGAACACGCAGATGCCCGAGAGCGCCTTTTCCGTGAACTGCACCTCGCCCGTCTCCGTCCCAAGGTGATCCTCGCCGTCAAACAGCAGGATCTCGCCCTTGACACGCAGCCCCTTCAACGACCGCAGCAAAGCCGGATCGGACACCACCGGGCAGAGATTCGGTTCCGGGCTGACAAGCGGGATGCCGAGCTTTGTCAGCAGACGCCATGCGCTGCCGTCCGTGCCGAGCTTCGGCGCAGCATATCCGCCCGCCGCAAAGATCACACAGGGCGCACTGTATGTTTCCTCCGCAGAAGCCGCATACCATAGCCCTTCCCGACGTTCAAGCGCCGTGATCTCCGTGTCGCAGAGCTCCTCCACGCCGTCCTCCCGCATCCGCAGCCGGAAGGCATCGAGTACCGCCGTGGCAGTCATGCTGTGCGGGTACATGCGCCCCGCATCGTCTGTGCGGGTGTAGAGCCCGAGGTTCTCGAAGAACGCATTCACATCGCCGAATGCCTGCAAGACCGGTGCAGCGTCCACACTTCCATGATAATCCCCCGAGGATATGTGCGTATGGCTCAGATTGCAGCGCCCGTTGCCCGTGGCAAGGATCTTCTTGCCGACACGGGGCAGCTTTTCGAGAACGGCGATATGCTTCACACCAAATGCGCTCGCCGTGACCGCTGCCGCCAAGCCGGATGCTCCGCCGCCGAGGATCAGCAGGTCATAGCGCTTTGCCTTATTCCCATGCATACTTCGTCAGCGCCCCCTCCGCCGTCATGTCCGGATAATCCCACTGACGCAGCACCTCATAGGCTGCGATCGCCACGGAATTGGACAGGTTCAGGCTCCGCAGCGTCGGACGCATCGGGATACGGACTGCCGTCTCCGGATGCTGCACGAGCAACTCCTCCGGTAGCCCTGCATCCTCCCTGCCAAACATCAGATAAACGTCCCGATCCTGCGGATACTGCACATCGCTGTGGCAGGAACGTGCCTTTGTTGTGAAGAAATAGATCAGCTCGTCCGGGTGTTTTGCCAGGAAATCGGCAAGCCCGTCATATTCATGAATTTCCAGCTTATCCCAATAATCCAGCCCGGCACGTTTCAGATTCTTGTCCGAGATCTCGAATCCGTATGGCTTGATGAGATGCAGCACGGCACCCGTCACGGCGCAGGTGCGGGAGATATTACCGGTATTCTGCGGGATCTGCGGCTCGCAGAGGACGATGTGCAGTTTATGCATTCAGATTACCTCATTTCTGAAAATCATCAAAAAATGCCATGCAAAAAGCAATTGCAAACGGAAATACTATTCACAAGACTTGAGCAAAGGAGGGATCACGATGAATATGAACGCCATGATCAAAAGCATCTCCATCGGCGCTTCGGTCGGCACTGCCGCCTTTATGGCATTCAGCGCCGCCGACAAGAAGAAGCACAGCATCAAGCGCAATGCCGGCAAAATGCTGAAAGCCGCCGGCAATGTCCTTGATGACATCACTTCCGTCATGAAATGACCGGTATAAAAGACAATTCACCCCTCCCTCATCCGGGGGAGGGGATCGTTGTATCTAAACACTATCAACGCATGACCCGGTTTAGCCTTTTAGCTGAAACTCGGCATGCGTCTGCCCTGTGCGGGCACGCACGGGAGGGGCATTTTTTCATATTATAACTCGTCTTTATGATTCTTCCGGTAGGCAAGATAGCTTTCGAGGATGATGACCGCTGCCACGGCATCGACCACCGCCTTGCGCTTTTTGCCACGGGTATTGGTCTCGTTGAGATAATTATGCGCCGAAACGGTCGTGCAGCGCTCGTCCCACATCACATATTCCAGCCCCGTCAGCTCATGCAGCAGCTCGGCAAACGCCATGCGCTTCTCTGCACGCTCGCCGACGGTATTGTTCATATTCTTCGGATAGCCCACCACGATCAGCTCCGCCTTCTGCTCCTTTGCAGCAGCAGCGACAGCCTGCGCACAGCGGCGGAAATCCCGCTCCTGCACGACGGTCAGCGGCGAAGCCAGGAACTCGCTCTTGTCGCACATCGCAAGTCCCGTGCGGGCATCTCCGAAATCCACGCCCATGATCTTCATGGCGTCACCAGGGCTTGACCGTGCCGATGATGTCACGGGCAGCGGCGATGTTGTTCTCATCGAGGAAGCGCTCCATGCCGTCGATGATCTTCACCGGCGCATAGGGATCGGTAAAGCATGCCATGCCGACCTGTACCGCACAAGCACCTGCCATCATCAGCTCGATGGCGTCCTCACCTGTGGAAACACCGCCCATGCCGATGACCGGGATGTTGACCGCATTTGCCACCTGCCAGATCATGCGCACTGCCACCGGCAGGATCGCAGGGCCGGACAGACCACCGACATTGTTGTGCAGGACAGGGCGTCTCGTGCGGATGTCGATGCGCATACCGAGCAGCGTATTGATGAGCGAAACGGCATCGGCTCCGGCAGCCTCGACCGCCTTGGCAATGTCCGTGATGCTCGTCACATTCGGTGAGAGCTTGACCACAAGGGGCTTGGTCGTCGCCTTGCGGACAGCGGTCGTCACCTGCTCCGCCATGACGCAGGAGGTACCGAACGCCGCACCGCCCTGCTTCACATTCGGGCAGGAGATGTTCAGCTCGATCATGTGTACATCCGTATTTTCGAGCTTGGCAGCGACCTCCGCACATTCCTCCGGCGTAGAGCCGGCGATATTGGCAAGGATGACCGTATCCTTGGTCAGCAGATAGGGCAGCTCCTTCTCGATGAAGGCGTCGATGCCGGGGTTCTGTAAACCGACGGAATTGAGCATTCCTGCGGGTGTTTCGGCGATCCTGGGCGCAATGTTGCCCGTACGCTTTTTGCCGGTCGTGCCCTTGGTGGCAATGCCGCCGAGCTTGGAGAGGGAGTAGAATTCCTCATACTCATGCCCGTAACCGAACACGCCGGATGCCGGGATGATCGGATTCTTGAAGTCGATCCCGCAGATGTTGACAGACAGATCAGCCATTACCACTGCACCTCCTCAGCCTTGAACACGGGGCCGTTCTTGCAGACATGCAGGAACTGCTCCTCGCCGTTTGCGTCCTTCGTCCGACATGCACAGCCGAGACAGGCACCCACGCCGCACGCCATGCGCTCTTCGAGAGATACCTCGCACCATGTACCGGTGCGCAGACAGACCTCTGCCACCGCTCTGAGCATCGGCATCGGCCCGCAGGCATAGACGGCATCGAGCCCCTCGCTGATGAGCTGTTCGAGCGGCGCCGTCACAAAGCCCTTGACAGCGCCCGCAGAGCCGTCCTCCGTGCAGCAGATCGCCTGTGCGCCGAGGGCATCGAAGTCCTCCTGCAAAATGATCTGCTTGAATGAACGGAAGCCGGAAATGGCAGTGGCGCGTTCGCCGTAGTACTTCGCCAGCGGCAGCATGGGCGGTACGCCGATACCGCCGCCCACCAGTGCCACATGCTGTGCTTCCGGAAGGAGGGTGAAGCCGTGACCGAGCGGGGCGATCATGTCCATATCATCGCCGGGATTCATCTGGGCAAGCGCTTCCGTCCCCTTGCCGCGGATGGCAAAGACGATGCGCAGTGTGCCGGTCGCACGGTCGATCCCCGCAATGGAGATCGGTCGGCGCAGACCATAGCCCTTGGGCAAAATGTGGACAAACTGCCCGGGCTTTGCGAGCGCAGCGACCTCCGGACAGCGTACCGTAAAGCTGAACGTGTCCGCAGCGATCGCCTGCTTTTCAACAATGGGATAGCTCCCCTGCATATATTTCATAAGAGACTCCTTTGTCATTCAGTGTCGTTTCAAACGGCTCAGATCTTGGTGATGTCCACGAGCTTGACATCATCCATGGATCTGCCGGACAGCAGCACATTGGCAAGCGCATTTGCCGTATCCACCGCCGTCAGCGAGCAGATGGAACGCTCGATGGACTTGCGGCGCATCTTCACGGAATCACGGGCAGGCATACGACCCTTGGCGGAGGTGGAGATCATGTAGTGGATCTTGCCGCTTTCGAGCAGGTCGATGGTGTTCGGGCTGCCCTCCGAGATCTTGCGGACGGTGTTGGTGGCGATCATGTTGCGGTTGAGATAGCTCGCCGTGCCGCTCGTTGCATAGAGCTCGAAGCCCATGCGGGAGAATTTGTCGGCGATCGGTACCATCTCGCGCTTCTCGGAGTCACGTACCGAAATCAGCACGCCGCCCTCACGTTTCAGGTCATAGCCCGCAGCGACCAGACCCTTGAGGAGCGCATCCTCAAAGCTGTGACCGATGCCGAGGCATTCGCCGGTGGACTTCATCTCCGGACCGAGCATGGTATCAACGTCCTGGAGCTTCTCGAAGCTGAATACCGGCACCTTGACGGCGACATAATCGCCCTCCGGATACAGACCGCTCTCGTAGCCGAGCTCCTTCAATGTCGCACCGAACATGATCTTGGTCGCAATATCGACCATCGGGATGCCCGTTACCTTGCTGATATACGGCACGGTACGGGAGGATCTCGGGTTCACCTCGATGACATAGACCTCGCCCTGGTATACCACGTACTGGATGTTGACCAGACCTACCACATTCAGCGCAAGGGACAGACGGCGGGTGTATTCCACGATCGTCTCACGGATGCGCTTGGAGAGGTTCTGTGCCGGGTAGACGGAGATGGAGTCGCCGGAGTGGACACCGGCACGCTCGACATGCTCCATGATGCCGGGGATGAGGAAGTCCTCGCCGTCGCAGATGGCATCGACCTCGACCTCGGTACCCATCATGTACTTGTCGATGAGCACGGGGTTCTCGATCATGTGAGAGGTGATGATGTCCATGTACTCCACCACATCCTGATCAGAGTGGGCGATGATCATGTTCTGACCGCCGAGCACGTAGGACGGACGCAGCAGCACCGGATAGCCGAGCTTGTCGGCGACCTTGACGGCTTCCTCTGTCGTCATGACGGTGAAGCCCTCCGGTCTCGGGATGCCGCACTGCTCCAGCAGCTCATCAAAGCGCTCTCTGTCCTCGGCGGCGTCAATGCTGTCCGCACTGGTGCCAAGGATGTTCACGCCGCTGTCTGCCAGATGGCGTGTCAGCTTGATGGCGGTCTGTCCGCCGAACTGTACCACCACGCCGTAGGGCTGCTCGGTGGCGATGATGTTGTCCACATCCTCCGGAGTCAGCGGGTCGAAATACAGGCGGTCGCCGGTGTCGAAATCGGTGGAGACCGTCTCGGGGTTGTTGTTGCAGATGACAGCTTCATAGCCGAGCTCTTTCAGCGTCCAGACGCAGTGAACGGAGCAATAGTCGAACTCGATGCCCTGTCCGATACGGATGGGACCCGAACCGAATACGATGACCTTCTTCTTGCCCTTCTCGGTACGCTCGATGAACTGCCGTGCCTCGTTTTCCTCGTCATAGGTCGAGTAGAAGTACGGCGTTTCTGCCTTGAACTCGCCGGCGCAGGTATCTACCATCTTGTAGACAGCATGGCGGTGGGTCGGGCACTTCTGACCGGACATGCGCTCGATCGTGCTGTCGAGGTAGCCGTACTGCTTCGCCGTCAGATACTTCTCCTCGGTAAGCTCGCCCTCTGCGAGCCACTGTTCGAGCTCGACCAGATTCAGCAGCTTGTCGAGGAACCACTCGTCGATGAGCGTGATCTCGTGGATCTTCTCGATGGAAACGCCCTTTTTCAGGAGAGCGAATACCTCGAAGGAACGCTCGTCCTCAACGCCCTTTTTCAGGTGTCCGAGCAGCTCCTCCACAGACATTTCCTCGAACTTCTTCATGTTCATGGAATCCACACCCAGCTCCGTGGAGCGGACAGCCTTCATCATCGCCTGCTCAAAGCTCGTACCGATCGCCATGACCTCACCGGTCGCCTTCATCTGGGTGCCGAGGGTGCGCTTTGCATAGACGAACTTATCGAATGCCCACTTCGGGAATTTGATAACGACATAGTCCAGCGCCGGCTCGAAGCAGGCGTAGGTCTTGCCGGTGACGGCGTTGATGATCTCATCGAGCGTATAGCCGATGGCGATTCTCGTCGCCACCTTTGCGATCGGGTAGCCGGTCGCCTTGGATGCCAGTGCGGAGGAACGGGATACTCTCGGGTTGACCTCGATGACCGCATACTCCATGCTCTCCGGATGCAGTGCAAACTGACAGTTGCAGCCGCCCTCGACCTTCAGCTCGGAGATGATGTTCAGAGACGCTGTGCGGAGCATCTGGTACTCTCTGTCGGAGAGGGTCACTGCCGGTGCGATAACGATGGAGTCGCCCGTATGAACGCCCACGGGGTCGAAGTTCTCCATCGAGCAGACGGTGATGACATTGCCCTTGCGGTCACGGATGACCTCGAACTCGATCTCCTTCCAGCCGGAGATGCACTTCTCGATGAGCACCTGCGTGATGGGAGACAGACGCAGACCATTGGTGGAAATGTCCCGCAGCTCCTCCTCATTGTTGGCGATGCCGCCGCCCGTGCCGCCGAGCGTGAATGCCGGACGCACGATGACCGGATAGTCGATGACCTTCGCAAATTCCACGGCATCCTCCACGGTCTCCACGACCTTGGACGGGATGCAGGGCTCACCGATCTTCTCCATCGTGTCCTTGAACGCCTGACGATCCTCCGCCTTGTGGATGGTCTCGGGATCGGCGCCGAGGAGCTTGACATTGTGGCTGTCAAGGAAGCCCTCTGCGGCAAGCTGCATGGACAGGGTCAGACCGGTCTGTCCGCCGAGCGTGGACAGCACACTGTCCGGCTTCTCGATCTCGATGACACGCTTGACGGTATCGAGCGTCAGCGGCTCGATATAGATATGGTCAGCCATTGCCTTGTCGGTCATGATGGTCGCCGGGTTGGAGTTGATGAGCACGACCTCGAGCCCCTCCTGTTTCAGGGCACGGCACGCCTGTGCGCCTGCATAGTCGAACTCTGCCGCCTGACCGATAACGATCGGACCGGAACCGATAACAAGGACTTTTTTGATATCACTGCGAAGCGGCATTTACTTTTCCTCCTTATAAGCATCCATACGGCTTGTGAAATCATCGAACAGATAGGCAGTATCGAGCGGTCCGCCGTGTGCCTCGGGGTGGAACTGCACCGTGAAGCAGTTGACCGCCGTGTAACGGATGCCCTCGCAGGTCTTGTCATTCGCATTGATGTGCGAAACTGCGCCGACTGCCGTGTCAAGGCTCTCACCCACGACTGCATAGCCGTGGTTCTGGGAGGTGACATAGGTCTTGCCGCTCACAAGGTCGATGACAGGCTGGTTGGCGCCTCTGTGACCGTATTTGAGCTTCTCGGTCCTGGCGCCCATCGCCAGCGCCATGAGCTGATGGCCGAGGCAGATGCCGAACATCGGGATGCCGAGTTTGGCGATCTCCCGCAGGTTCTCGATGATCTGCGTATTCTCAGCCGGGTCGCCGGGGCCGTTCGAGAGCATGATGCCGTCCGGATCGAGCGACTTGATCTGCTCTGCCGTAGCATCTGCCGGAACAACGATCACCTCGCAGCCACGGTTCATCAGCGACTTGCGGATGTAACGCTTATAGCCGAAATCAAGCAGCACAACACGGTACTTCACGTTCTCAGGGGTGTAGGTGCGCACCTCCGTGCCGGTCACGGAAGCGACCGCATTCCGCACGGCATAGGCACGGATCTCCGAAAGCAGGCTGTCCATCCCGGCAGCCGGATCCTCCGTGGTAATGGCACCGTTCATGACACCCGCCTCACGCAGTGTCCGTGTCAGGCGGCGTGTGTCAATGCCCCAGAGTCCGATGATGTTGAGCCGTTTCAGGAAGTGGTCGATGCTGTCCTCCGAACGGAAATTCGAGGGTGCATTGCACCACTCCCGCACGATGTAGCCGGAAACATACGACTGTGCAGACTCAAAGTCCTGCGAATTGACGCCGTAGTTGCCGATCAGCGGGAACGTCTGGGTCACGATCTGACCAAAATAGCTGGGGTCTGTCAGGGTCTCCTGGTAGCCGGTCATGCCGGTCGTGAACACGACCTCTCCGATGACCGTTCCCTTGACCCCGAAGCTCCTGCCCCGGAACACCTGCCCGTCTGCTAAAACGAGCCATGCCGGGCTGCTGTCTTTGATAAGTGCCATAAACCATACATCCTTTCTGATGCCCCCAATTCTGATCTGCATTGCTGCTAACCTAAAACGGCTATTTTATGTATTGTTTTCCCTCCTTCGGAGGGAAAACAATACACATCAGAACTGGGATTTCTGATATGAAGGTTGTGCTTTGAGATCGCCGAACGGGAGAAGAAAAATCAGCTTTGTGGATAGACCACGCTGCCCCCTCCGCCGCCGTTCGGCGGCACCTCCCCCGATGGGGGAGGATCGGGGAGGGTGCTGCGCACCCTCATACCCGCTTTTTCTTAAAGTAGATTGCCGTGAACACTGCAACGCTTAAACCGCTTTGATAACATGTTGGATCTATCCCCGCAGCAATGACGCTGCTATGACGGAATCCGGGTTGCTCCACGGCTTGTTGATGCCGAAGTAGATATGCCCCCGCAGATAGGGCGGCGTTTCGTTCGGATCATTCTCACAGCCGCTTTTGTCATTCGTCAGGAGCACTGCCTTGCGTCGCTTGAAATAGACGCCGCTGCTCTCCGTGATGAAGGTCGGGAAAACGCCCTCGATGTCCACGGGTGTCAGACTGCCGACATCATGCAGCGCCGGCGGCGTGTCATAGACCCCCGCAAAGAGCCGGAAGATCAGCCAGTGATCTGCCACCTCCGGGACGCACGCAGACCGCCAGCTTTTCAGCAAAGCGACCTTCTGCACGAGGAAATATTTCCCGTCAAGCGCCTCGAATGCCGCCTGCGTCACGCTGCTGTCCTTGTGCTTGACGAAGGGTTTGTCCTTTGTCTGGAACTGCACAGCGAACACATCGCCGATCTCGTAGAAATCGGAGGTGTGGATATCGGGCTTGATGCGCTTCTTCGGCGGCAGCGGTGAGAGCAGCTCCGTGCGGAGCTCCTGCAATGCCTTCTGCCGCTTTTGCAGCGTCTTTTCCCCGGCCTCCCGCCATGCGTCAAGCCCAAAGCCGCTGTCGATCATGCCGACCGTCCTGTCACGGACTGCATCGGTCAGGATGCCCTTTTTCCACATGAAGTCCGCAAGGGAATACACATAGCAGCACCATTCGTCCTCGTCCGTTTCATCGAACATCGTCCGGACATAGCCCTCTATCTTGGCAAGCGCCGCCGGTACATCGTAGTACCAGAACGCCGCCGTGTACTCGCTCCGCAGATCCTGTGCGGTGTCGTTGCCGTTGATGCCGGCAGACCATGCGCCCATAGGCTCCCTCCTTACACGAGCGATGCCCTGCGGTAGGAGGTCACATCCGTGCCGAGCCGCTGGTAGATCTCTGCCACGGCGTCACGACCCTTCCGGGCTTTCAGCATTTGCAGCTCTGCATCCGTCATGCCGATCAGCTCGATGAACTCCACCTTGCCGTTGGGCGTCTGTAATGTCCGGACGGACGGGTCATAGATGCAGATAAAGCCCGTGATGTTGGACTTCCGCCCGCAGTCGATGCCCGTTGTCTGACCGGTGTAGAGATATTCATTGTTCTGGAAGATCTCGCCGTTCTGGACTGTGATCCGTGCAATTGCCTGCAAGATGCCGCAGATACAGCGGAGCTCCTTTTCCTCATCCGCACCCGCAATGCTCGCTTTTTCGAGCTTGAACGTCATTTCATAGCCATAGCCGCTCCACTCGGCATCCTCCGTCTCCTTGTCATAGAGCTCGGAAAGCCCGTAGGTCACGAAATGCCAGAAATCGCCGCCGTCATAGATGCTGATGCCGTCGAGGGGATCATTTCCTCCGAGCTGCCAGGAAATGAGCGTGCCGTAGTGCTTCGGGTCTGTCTGTCCGGGATAGATGCGCTCAAACTCGGCAGTGATCGCATCCCAGCCGGCTGTATTGTCGTGCCCTGCCATTACTTCAGATGAATGAAGGACGTGATGTCATCACGCATCCGGAGGGCTTCACGGCGGGCTGCCTTGGCGAAGTCTCTCGGATCGCAGCCTTCCTTCTTATAGGCACACATGATCGCACGGGAGGAGTTGACGATCGCACCGAGACCGTTCTCATCGAAGGCACCGGCAACGCCCTCGGCACCGCCGCCCTGTGCGCCGTAACCGGGCACGAGGAAGAAGGTGTGCGGGAGTCTTGCTCTCAGCTCCTTGAGCTGCTCCGGATAGGTCGCACCGACCACGGCACCGACTGCCGAATAGCCGAATGCACCGACCGTATCAGCGCCCCACTGCTCGCAGAGGTCGCCCATTCTTGCATAGAGCGGCACACCGTCCATGAGCTGATCCTGGAGCTCACCGGAGGACGGGTTCGAGGTCTTGACCAGTACGAAAATGCCCTTGTCACGCAGCTTGCAGGCTTCGAGCAGCGGATCGATGCCGTCCGAGCCGAGGTAGCCGTTGACCGTCAGCGCATCCGCACCGAAGGGTTCGAGCTCGTTCTCGCCGACCTTGACCGTGCCGAGGTGGGCTGCCGTGTAGGCGGTCATGGTCGCACCGATGTCGTTGCGCTTGCCGTCGGTGATGACGAACATGCCCTTGCTCTTGGCATAACGGATGGTATCTTCGAGCGCCTTCATGCCGTTGTAGCCGTACATCTCGTAGTATGCCGCCTGCGGCTTGATGGCGGGAACGATGTCGCAGATCTCCTTGATGATCGCCTTGTTGAAGGCGAAGATCGCTCTGGCTGCTGCCTGGAGGCTGCATCCGTCCTCATCCATGTACTTCCGGCAGATGAACTCCGGGATGTAATCGAGCTTCGGATCCAGTCCGACTACGGACGGATTGCCGGTCTCCTTGATCTTCTCGATCAGTCTGTCAAAACCCATTTTTTACTCCTTTCAGATCTCAGGTAACATCTGGATCAGTGCGTCGTCTTCAAAGCGGATCTTGCCGCCGGTCACGGTGAATTTCACCTTGCCCGTCAGCTCCATGCCACGGAATGCGGTGTTGGAGGATTTGCTGTGCAGCTTCGTGGGATCCACTGTCCATTTCTGCTTTGTGTTCACGAGGATGAAATTCGCATCGGCGCCCTCCTGCAAGGTCTCCGGCTTGATGCCGAGGATCTCTCTCGGGCGGATGCTCATCAGTTCCACGATCTGCTGCAAGCTCACCTTGCCCGTATGATACAGCGCTGTCAGCGCAGCGGCAAGCGAGGTCTCCAGACCCACGATGCCGTTGGGGGCAAGCTCAAAATTCGACTTCTCCTCCGGAGAATGCGGTGCATGGTCGGTCACGATGCAGTCGATCGTCCCGTCGAGGACAGCTGCCTCGATGGCGGCACGGTCGGACTCCTCCCGCAGCGGCGGGTTCATGCGGTCGTTGGCATCTCTCGAACGCAGCTTCTCATGCGTGAGCATGAAGTAATGCGGTGCTGTCTCGCACGTCACCTGCACGCCGAGGCGCTTTGCCTCCCGGATGATGTCCACGCTGCCCTTTGTGCTGACATGGCAGATATGTACCCTTGCACCCACGGACGAGGCAAGGATGATCTCACGGGCGGTGATGTAGTCCTCCGAGCTCCTGTCCATGCCCTTCACGCCGAGTTCCTCGGAAACAGAGCCACGGTGCATGATACCGCCGTCGATGATGTCCAGATCCTCGCAGTGCGATGCCACCAGCATCCCCTGCTCCTTTGCCGCAGCGAGCGCCTGACGCATCAGCTCGGCATTCTTCACAGGTCTGCCGTCATCGGACAGCGCAGCAGCGCCTGCTTTCTTCAATGCAGCGAAGTCGGTCAGCTCGCCGCCCTCCATGCCCTGGGTGATGCAGGCGACCGGATAGACCGCCACGCCAGAGCCCTTCGCCTTTTTCCGGATATATTTCAGGATCTCCGGGGAATCCACCGGGGGCTTGGTGTTCGGCATGGTCAGCACACCGGTCACACCGCCGGCAAGCGCCGCACGGCAGCCTGTCAGGATGTCCTCCTTGTAGGTCTGCCCAGGATCCCGGAAATGCACATGCATATCGAACAGACCCGGCATTGCCGTCAGGTCTCTGCCGTCGATCACACGATCCTCGATCCCGTCGCAGGGCTCGTTGATCCCCGGTGCCATCCTTGCGATCCTGCCGTCAACGATCAGGATATCTGTCGTTTCGTCAAGATCCCTGTCCACTGCATGGACGTTTCTGATCAGCAGCTTCATACATCCACTCCTTTCGTTCCGTAAAAAACGCCTATCCATCATTTCTGACAGATAAGCGTCCTTGCTTCCTGGTATTTCAGGGGAATATCCCCTTCACAAAATGACGACTTGTCCGCCTCGAAACCGATCGGCAGTCACGCACGGATGCGTTCTTGCCCTATCTTATTTATTATAGCACAGTTTCAGTGATTTGGCAAGCCCTTTTCAGAAAAAACCTGAAAACAGTTTTGAAAGGCGTCCGGAATGGCAGGATCAGACCATTTCTGCCATTCGCAGGATGAGATCCTCGGTCTTCTCCCAGCCGAGGCACGGGTCGGTGATGGACTTTCCGAACACGCCGTCGCCGACCTTCTGGGCACCGTCCACGAGATAGCTCTCGATCATGAAGCCCTTGACCATGTTCTTGATGTCGGCATTGTGGCGACAGCAGTGCAGCACTTCGCTGGCGATGCGGGGCTGTTCGAGGTACTGCTTGTTGGAGTTGGCGTGGTTCGTATCGACGATGACTGCCGGATTGACCAGACCCTTTTCTGCATAGAAATGCTGTGTCAGGAGCAGATCCTCATAGTGATAGTTCGGGATGGATTCGCCGTGCTTGTTGACGGAGCCACGCAGGATGGCATGGGTCAGCGGGTTGCCGTCCGTGTGTACCTCCCAGCCTCTGTAGAGGAAGGTATGGCTGGACTGTGCCGCATAGATCGAATTGAACATGACGGACAGGTCGCCGGAGGTCGGGTTCTTCATGCCGGCAGGGATGTCCATGCCGCTGACGGTCAGGCGGTGCTGCTGATCCTCCACGCTTCTGGCGCCGACTGCCACATAGGACAGCAGATCGGACAGATAGCGGTAATTCTCGGGATAGAGCATCTCATCCGCACAGGTGAAGCCCGTCTCCTCGATGGCTCTGCGGTGGAGCTTGCGGATGGAGATCAGACCTTCGAGCATGTCCTCCGCCTTGGTCGGATCGGGCTGGTGTACCATGCCCTTGTAGCCGGTGCCGTTGGTGCGAGGCTTGTTGGTATAGATGCGGGGCACGATGATGATGCGGTCCTTCACCTGCTCCTGCACCTTGGCAAGGCGGTGGATATACTCCATCACGGCATCCTCCCGGTCAGCCGAGCAGGGCCCGATGATGAGCAGTATCTTGTCGGAAGCGCCCGTGAAGATCTCACGGATCTCCCGGTCACGCTGCTCCTTGACGAGCTCAAAGGCAACGGAGAGCGGGTATTCCTTCTTGATCTCCTGCGGGATGGGGAGCTTCCGGATAAATTCCATTGACATAGATGTTCCTCCTGTTTCTGTGGATGACTGTGTTCAAAGCTGTCAATATTATATTATACAGCATTGTCAGCAAAATGTCAAGGAAAAATACGCAAGATCTCCCTCTCCTTTGGATGGAGAGGGAGATAAAGCGATTTACTTCTGTTCGGAAAGGTAGAGGCTCACGCTGCTCTGGATCATGTCGGCTGCCTGCTGTGCAGACTGGTCGCCGGCGAAGAACTTCTGGCTCTCCTCCTCGATGATCGTGCTGACCTTCTGGTCATAGTAGGTCGTCTCATTGATGCCGGAGATGAGCTTCTTGACGTCCTCGATATAGGACTTGGGCATGTCGGGTATCTTGACCTCCTGCTCACCACGGTAGATGGTGCGCTCGTACTCGGCTTCCTTCCCCAGCTCATAATCATAGTAGGTAGCGGGCTTCATGGCTGCCTCTGCCTGCTTGTCGAACGAGGACTTCTTGACCGGGAGCGCCCAGCTCAGATTGTCCTGATACTCATCGGTCAGCATACTGCTCAGAAATTCCCAGCACTTGTCCTGGTACTGCGAATTGGCAGAAACTGCGAGCGTGAAGTCCGGCTGGAAGCTGCTGCCGTTGCTGCCTTCCTTCAGTGTCGGATAGCCGCAGTAGGTGACCGGTGCCTTGTCGAAATACTGGAACTGCTCTTCATAGGACTGGTAGAGATCATTGATCCATGTCGGATAGAAGATCACCTTGTCGTTGATATACTGGACGGTCTTTTCATCCCAGTACTTCTGGTTCTCCTCCTCGGTCATCACATGATCCTCATCATCCTCGGGGCATTCCTTGACGATCTCGAGGAGCTTGACAAATTCCGGCGAATTGAAGGAGCAGGTCGCATGTTCACGGTCGATGAAGGCATCGGAATTGCTGTACAGCAGCATGTAGCTTGCATAGGCTCTGTTCATCTCGTCCATCGCCTTGGTGTCCTTCGGCAGGTTGCTGATGATGTCGGTGAAATCCGCTGTGCTCATGCCCTGCTTGTTCACCTTGGACTGCTTGGCGATCATCGTGCGGACGCTGTAGGAGAAGCCCATGCGGTAGAGCTTGTCGCCGTATCTCATGGAATCGAAGAAATTCGTGAAGTACTCGTCAGAGGAAAGCCCTGCGACACGGTCGGAGAGATCTGCGAACAGTCCCTTGTTGCAGAAGCTCTCATACGGCAGGCTGTCCGCAACGATCAGATCTGCCACGATGCCGGCGATCATGTCGTTCTGGAGCTGTTTCAGACCGCCCTCGTAGTCCTCTTCGGTATTGTACTTGCCGTAGTTGGCAATGGCGATGCGGTACTCGCTCTGGGAGCGGTTGAACTTGTTGACGCTGCGGGCAAGGTTCTCCGTGAGGTCAAGCGTTGCCAGACTGATCATCTTGACATTTTTCAGCTCCGCCGGATCACGGGGGGAGAGCTTCCAGATGTTGCCGTAGTCGCCTTCACCCATGCCGTATTCGGACACGAGGAAGGTGCCGTCGCTCAGCTGGTATACATCATCCAGATTGCTGCCCACAAAGTCGGAGTTCACCCAGTTGATGACCTCCTCGCACTTGTTCTGCTCGACATTGACGCCGAACAGACCGTCGGTGGTGCGCATATAGAGCGCATATTTGGGATCGTTCGAGTTGGTGATGCCATAGCACCAGCTCGGCATGTCTGCGATCTCCATCTTGCTGATCTGGTTGGTCTGCGGATCAAGACGCCCGAAGCAGCTGTTGTACTCCTTGTCCTGATAGCTCACGTAGACTGCGCCGTCCTTCATCAGCATCACGTTTTCCACATAGGTGTAGTCGCCGCTGACAGCGCCTACCTCCTTGAAATCGGCATCGAGCACCGTCAGGGTCGGGTTGCCGGCATCGTCCCATTTCAGGGTGTAATAGGTCTCGTTCGGACCTGCCATGATCTCGCCATAGCTCATCTCGTCGTCATCGCCGGAGCTCAGCTGCTTGGTTCCCGTGTGGTTCATGGCAGCGTCAAAGACCTCTGCACGCATACCGAGGTTCTCGAAGGAATACTCCTCCTCCTCTTCGACCTCACGGTAGCTCGAAATGAGGAACGTCACGCCGCCGTCCCCCTTGGAGATCACGGAGCTGACATAGTTCGTCACGCCGTCCTTGCCCTGTCCGAGCTCGCCGAGATCCACCTCCTTGGTGCTGCCGTCCGTCACATTATAGAGGACATAATGCGATGTGAACTTGTCGTCATAGGTGGAGACCAGAAGGTTGTCGCCGAGAAGGCTCTCGGTCGAGGTGCTCTCGTTCTTCTCAAATCCCAGAGGTGTGGCGGAATACGAGTGGTCGAGGGAGACATCCAGCCCGCCCTTCTTCTTGCTCTGCCCCATGCCGCAGCCTGTGAGCGCATTCATCACCAGCACAGCTGTCAGCGCCGCAGCAGCGGTTCTTGTGATCTTACTTGTATGCATTTCACATTCTCCTTTCGCAGGCAGTGCCTGCTGTGTTAAGTGTATTATATGAATTAGTACATGTAATAGTATAGCATACTCTTTGACGTTTGTCAAGGGGCGTAACCGATCTTTCATCAATTATTTTGCAATTGTAATCAAAATGTGCGTGATCGTTCCCAAAACCACGGGATACAGCCGGGTGCGATGCCCTCGTCCATGAAAAAACAAAGGAGCGGCACTCCAATTGTGCCGCTCATCTCAGAGGAGGAGTAGTAGGTATGTTTGTAATGCGCTGAACGGGTCTGCTGCGCCGCCGGGTGCTATCGCAACCTCTTCTCTTCGCTATTACGCACCGGTGCGGACGCAGCAACCCCTTTCACTTATAATATCGCAAACGGGATGCAAAACGTTACAGGTTTTTCAGAAATTTTTCAGGATTTTTTCAGATACTGTTCCAGACTGCCCGAAAACGTCCCTGCACCGATCGCTGCCGCATACTGCTTGATGATCGCTGCATCACTGGCATTGATGAAGGAATCGCCGTTGACATCGGCAGCCTTCTCCTGCTCCGCTGTCAGGTCGTTCGTGCCGGTGGCACCGAGCATGGAAGCGGCAATGAGAACGAGCGCCGCATCACTGGCATTGGCTACCGTATCGCCGTTGACATCGCCGAGGGTCAGCGCATCGCTGAGGGGTTCAAAGGCATAGTGATGCTCCTCGCACCATGCTTTC
>JAIKWY010000061.1 GCA_024684395.1 Oscillospiraceae bacterium | reverse complement strand
TTCGCACACATCACTGGCGTGGGCGGCGGCAATAAAGAAATTGGACAGGCTCTCGTTTTTCGGTTGACCCGTTTTCATATAGGCTTCGATGCCGGTTGCCACGGTATTGAGCGTTTCGGCAGTGTAATAGGGCTGCTGCATTACCTCGTCCCATGCGTTCATTGATGTTACCTCCATATCGTCGATCTGTTTATTCCGCAGGCATCTGTGCAGGCTCGTACTTCGCCCTGCTCTTGATAAGATACCAAGTATATTATACCATGAACCAGGCATGATTTCAAGAGTTTTTTGTGCAAACAGAACATTATAGTGGTCCGATTTGTTAAGAATCGCTTCGATTTTGCTTGACTTGTTTGTTGAAATATGATATACTTTACTTGCGAACCCCTATGCGGGGGAGAAATCTTTGTCAGAAGCTGCCCTCCGTGCGCTTCTGCAAACACGGAGGTGATCCTTTGAACGTCATCATCACTAACCTGAGCAGACTGCACTCCAATGCTACCCCCTGCCACTATGGTTCCGATCTTGGTGAGATCATCGGCACCCATACCAATGATGCACCTGTCACCTATCTGCTGCGGTTCCTGGAAAAGCAGTCTCCCGGGGTACCGGTACGCATCATTGCAGTCACAACACCGGAGGCAAAGGATGCTTTCGTTGCCCTGTCGGAAGCCGTCAGACGGGAGCACAGCAGCGATGTGCCGGAGCTCAGGCAGGTGGACGTTGCACAGATGGCTGCGACCATCCATCATATCGTTGAACTCATCCCGTCAGATGCCCATGTGTACATTGATACGACAGGCGGCTTCCGCAATTCGAGCTATCTTCTGATGGCGGTCGTCCGGATCCTCGAATACTCAGGGATCCGGCTTGAAAAAGCCGTCTATTCCCGTTTTGAGGAGCATTGCAAGCAGATCGAGGATGTGACCGCCACTTACCGGTTATTTGATCTCATCAGTGCGGCAAACAGCTTCACAGAATTTGGCAATTCCCGGGAGCTGTCCGCTTTCTTTCAGGAGCACGGACATCCGGAGGTGCAGCATGTCCTTCTGGCAATGAATGACTTTTCGGAAGCTGTTGCACTCTGCCGCACCTCACGGCTGGACGAGGTGCTCTTCGCACTGAATGACAGCTTGCAGGGACTGGATGCCATGCAGACGGATGACCAGAACGAGATCCTCTTGCGGAGCATCTCCGGCATGATCCGTCAGAAATTCGGCATCGAAAAAGGCAGCACAAAGGCAGAGTATCCCTCCGTGATCGAATGGTGCCTGGAGCATCAGCTCATCCAGCAGGCTGTCACCATCTACACCGAGAAGATCGGTTCCTTCTTTTTCCAGAACGGCTACCTGACTGCGGACGAAGAAGTGGTCCAGAGCATTCTTTCCAGGCCGAATCACTTTGACCCGTATTACCGGCTGTTCTTTGAAAAATTCATGAACATGCGCATCCACGCTGAGCCCGATCAGCAGCCGCTCACCAAATTTCTGCTCCAGATCAAAGATCATAAAGAGCTGCTCGAACAGCTCGCCGCATCCCCGGATGCCGAAGCATTTTTGTGGATAGCGCCGCAGTATCGTTCCGTGCTTGGAGATCTTGGAACATTCGGGCTTGACCGTACACTGCTTCTGGTCCATGCGGTCTTTGGGTCTGATTCGGTCCGCCGCACACCGGAGGACATCCAAAAAGCGATCGCAGCTCATCCGGATCTGCAGGATATCCCTGACAAATGCACTGCCAGAAAGCCTGTGGGATTCCTCAAAAACATCATTACCAATCAGAAGCTGCATACTGTTTTGCAGGGAGGTGTCGCCATTACGGCTCACCGCTATCAGAGCTCGTTCATCAACACGATCGAATATCTGGAAAGCGCACTGAAAGGGCAGAAGCACTTCACGCTGCACACCGATCATTCCAAAATGCAGACGATCATGCGGGACTATTTGTTTATCAAGAATTTTCTGCGCAATTCCTTCAATCACGCCAGTGATACAAATGGAAGGAGCAAAGAAGAGATCGCCTATTTTAATGCACTTGGATATCCGACACAGGAAACGCCGGCGCTGCAGGACATTGTGTCTGTGATGCGCAGTGCCGTACAGCATTGTAAGGAGGCAAAACCATGAAAAAATTCATTATGACAAGCCCCTTCCAGCCGGAGGGGAAACTGGAAAAAGGTATTTACAATGCCGCCGACAACCCCAGGCTCCAATACGATGAACAGACGGCATTTCCGATCATCCCGGTGATCAACGCCTATGCGGAAAAGGGCGAAAAGATCGAGGTCGTTGTGATCGTCAGTGCGTATGAGAATGCCATCCACAATTTTGGTCTGTTTTCCAAGGAATTGGAGGCACTCTGTGCAAAGCTGGAGGTCGCTTATGAGATCCGCAAGGTAGAAACGCCGTACAGCAGCGATCTGGACACGCAGCTGGATCTGTTCGGCAAGCTGATCGAATGCGTGGCAGATGAGGATACACTGTATGCCTGCATCACCTACGGCTTCAAACCCGCCCCGATGATCCTTTCCATGGCATTGAATTACGGACATCGCATCCGGCAGAATACAAGCGTTGGCTGTATCGTATACGGCGCAAAGGATTTCAATACCGGAATAATGCATATCTACGATATCACCTCGCTTTTGTTCATGGATGAGATCGTTCGCATCATGGCAGACCAGAAGATCAGTGATCCGACGGAAAAGATCAAGGCTCTGTTGAAATGAGGGATGATGGATGGAACAGACGGAAAAGAGGCAGATCCAGGATCAGCTCAACAGTCTGATGGCGCGCTATATGGAGCTGAAAAAGCATCACGGCTCCCCTCGTGAGATGAAAAATATCACAAACAAGGTGTATGCCCTTCTGTCCCGTGAGGCAGACAATCCATGCAGCAGAGCACTGCATTATAAGCTGGATCTGATGATCGAGATCAACCAAAACACCAGCGCTGCCCAGGACGGACAGGATGTGTTTCACGAATGCTTTCTGAATGCTCTGGAAAACTATTCTCCGGAGCGCAACCCGGAGTTTTTCCCCTATTTCATGCTCAGCGTGCGCTGGTATGTTCTCGATAAGATCTATAAAAAGAACACCCGTGTTGTCGGAAGGCAGGCGGACGGTTCGGAAAAGCGGGAACCCGTGGAACAACCGCTCACTCTGGACGATCCCAAGTCCGTCAGCATCCCGGATCCGGCCCCCGGACCGCAAGCGATCTGCGAAGGGGCAAAGGAGAAGGATGCCGAAGCCAAAGCTAAGGTCGCTTCACTTCTGGCGAATGTGACCCTGTTTTATGAGCACCATACCGGTAACTATGATTACACCGAAAGGCTGCGTTATTATCGCTGCTTTACCACGGATTACATGATCTGCTTTGCCAAGGAAAAGGTGTTTGACATCATTTCCATCAACGAGCAGGATGCTTTTTCAGCAATGGACTGCATTTTCCTCGACTATCTGATGACAAAAGAATGCAGGACACTTTACAAGATCAAAAAGACCCCGCTGAAGAGCTATGCACAGCTTGGCATCACGAAAAAAACCGGGACGATCGGGCTGCCGTTGGAAGCGATCGTCTATAAGGATTATCTGTCCAAGCAATATCAGAAAAAAGTGTCGGACGCTGCATTATCCTTGCAGAGAACGGCGTTTCACACCTCACTTGGCATTGATAAGCACAGCCATTCGTGGATCTTGCCCCAAAATGAGGAGGAGAACGTATAAGTCCGAGACTGCCGCTAAATATCTCTTTTTCTAAAACTTCTGTATCGCCAGAGCCGCACTGCATTACTGATTTTTGCAGTGCGGCTTTCTTTTTTCCTTAAAAAACAAAACCCGATCCTATTATCTTATGAAAGGAAGTGATCATATGAAAACAACCGCAAAGAAGATCCTCAAAGCCGTTCTGAAAGCCCTTGCAGAGGCTGCCAAACTCCCGCCGATACCCCTTTGAAAAAAAGTTTCTGCATTTCACTTAAAAATATCGTCCCGCTTCTATTACCTTATGAAAGGAGATGAGCACATGGAAATCAAAGCGATCCTCGGCATCGTTGCCGCTGGTGTGAGCGTAGCTACGGCTACGATCAAGCTGATCAAAGAAATCGCAAAATGATCCCTTAAAAAAACCGAACCGCTTCTATTACCTTATGAAAGGAGGTGAGCACATGGAAGCACTGGGTATCGTTATCACCCTGCTGGAAGCCGCAAAGGCAGCGATCGAAAGCGTAAAAGAAAAGATGGAATGACCCCTTAAAAAACTTAAACTGATTCTATTACCTTGTGAAAGGAGGTGAGCATATGGGCGCAAAGGAAATGCTCGGTATCGCATCTGCAGTCATCACAGCAGCAGTTGGCATCATCAAGATCATCAAAGAAAGCGGAAAGTAAGAAACACAGATCCGGACTGATCTGAAAGGAGGTGAGCATTATGTTCAAAACGATCCCGATCTTCAAATGACCACGAAAAGAACCGACCCTATTACATTGTGAAAGGAGGCGACAGTTATGATGACACCGATCGGTGAAGAACTCGGCAAGCTCATTATCAAGATCATCTTTGAATGATCCCGAAACCACGCACCATTTGAAAGGAGGTGTTAGCTATGATGAAGACGATCGGTCACGAAATCGCCAAGGAACTCATCAAGATCATCCTCGAATGATCCCAGATCCCACATCAATTGAAAGGAGGTGTTAGTTATGATGGAACATATTATTATGCCGACCCCGGTCCTGTTCCCCGAAAAAAAGCGGAAGTTCCCCTTCCCGATCATTTACTGAAACGCATTAAATTCCCTTGAAAGGAGGTATCCATATGGTAATTGCAGTCCTGCTGTTCCTGTGAAAGGAACATAACGATCCCACCCGCTTCCCGGCGTAATGATTTTGCTCTGCAAGATCTGATGCGCCGGGATTTTTATATATGTCAAAATTGCTTGACAAGAAGAAAGCAAAATGGTATAATAACACCATAGTCCTGACCTCGGATCTACCCCCTTGACCAAATTTCCCAAAACAGAAAGGAGCAGCCATGGCACGAGTTTTTTTGACATTTATCGGATCCGGAGGATATGACCCGGTAACGTATACGCTGGACGGACAGTCCGACCGCAATCATTTTGTTTCCAAAGCGATCCTGAATATGCTTTCTGCGCAAGGAAAGCAATTTGACCGCATGATCTTCTTTCTCACAGACACAGCTCGTGCAAACAACTGGGAGAAGGCATCGCACAGAAACAAACAGACAAATACCATAACGCCCGTGGAGGGATTGCAGCCCTACCTGGAATCCCATTTCCCCGGCAAGTTCGAGCCGGTCTGGATCCCTGAATGTTCAAACGAGAGCGACCTGACAAAGCTTTTCAAGATCATCTACGATAACATCGGTGAGGGCGATTCCATCACATTTGAAACGACCCACGGCTACCGGCTGCTGCCCCTGCTGTTTTTCCCTGTGATGCGGTATGCCAAGGAGCTGAAGCACATCTCCATAGATCACATCTATTATGGCTTGTACACGAACGGTGCAGCAGAAGCACCGGTCGTTGATCTGCTTGTCTATGATGAGATCCTTGACTGCGCCAATGCAGCACATCTGTTTATTCGCTCCGGCAATGCATCCGAGATCAAGGAAGTGGTAAATGCCCGCATGGATCGTCTGATCGGCGGAGAAAAGCAAACATTTTCCGGTGCCCGTGATGTCGTCAAGCTTATGAAAAAGCTCAATACCGCACTGCTGACATGTCAGGGCGGTGCAAATAATTGTTCCATCCAGCCGCTTTCCGCCAGTCTGGTGCAGAATGAGAACAAGCTGAACACAGTGACCGCTCCGGAGGCAGTGTTCTTCAACGCCATGATCTCCCATGCGATCCAGTCCGTGCATCCGTTCCTGGAATGTACCGACCCTGTCCAGCAAGGGCTTTGTGCCGTTGAATGGTACCTGGAACGAGGTCTGATCGTACAGGGCTATACCGCATTGCGTGAAACGATCACGACATTGATGTGCGTTACCTATGCACCCGGGGAGGATTTCCTTCTGCCGGATTTCCGTACCGTGATCGACTATGCAATGAACGAATGTGTCAGCCACGGAGAAGAAAAGCCGACCGTCGAAAAAGGGATGCAGAATGCAGTGTCTGCGCAGAGAGAGCACCCGGAATGTGTACTGCCCATCGTGAAGCTGGTGCAGCATGTCGATTTTGAAAAGCTGCGCTTCATTCCGGAGATCGTGATATTCCGTAACTGCATGAACCATTTCGGTATGCGCAAGGATAATCAGATCATCGACGAGGCAAAGCTCCGCAAGGATCTTCAGCTCGTACAGGATCTGATCAGCGATATTGATGCTCGCCGTGCCGACATCCTCACTGACGAACAGGCACAGGAAAAGCTGGATGCCTTCCTTGCAGGGCAGACCGGATCCGGGGTGTTTGTGAATTTCTCAAATCACCCGTCTGACAAGTGGAGTGCAGAACAGCGAAGCGCCGCTCTTGCACTTGCATCCGTGCAGAAGATCGAAGACGTGCCCTTCCCGCAGGTAAGTGCAGAAGCATCAGAAACGGACATCACCGGTCTTGCCGTGAAATATGCACAGGAGATCGCTGAGATGCGCCCTGCCGTTGTGATGTGCATGGGTGAAACAGGTCTCTGCTTTGAGATGGTCAATCGGCTGAAATCCAAATCCATCCGTGTCGTTTACACCACCACAGAGCGGGAAGCATCGGAGCATGTAACGGAACAGAGTGCCGTGAAAACATCCGTCTTCCGATTTGTCAGATTCCGTGATTATTGATGCATCCGGCAGCAGACAACGATGCACCTGACCGCTTGGTGCGGTATGCTTCCCGATGAAAGCATACCGAGAAACCATGCGGCGATACGGCGCTGTGATACACCGGATATACTGCAAAACGTCCTGCCCCTCTGCGGAGCAGGACATTTTTGCAGGAGGCTTGGTAAGAGCCTGACAGCATCGTGAAATTCGGCTTGCAATATAGCTTTTCATATGATATAGGAGATCTCTAAAAACTATGCTTTTAGAGATGGGGTGCGGGGCGAAGCACCGCACCAAAGCCATTTTGCTTTTCGTAGAAAAGCAAAATGGGAGGCTTTTAGAGGTGCCCTATAGTATTTATAGGAGCCATTTTCCAACATCCAAGGGAGGGACATCTATGAAAAAACGACTTTTGGGTATCCTGCTCACGCTGGTCATGGTGATCTGCATCATCCCGAACACAGCTTTTGCAGCGGACGGCGGTGCGGGCATTTCGCAGACTGAAAGCTACGGTCAGTTCGTTGACGGCGGACAAGTCATCAGCGATATGATCGACCAGAACGGCATGTATGCGCATCCCCGCATCATCCTGTCTGAAGACAGATTTGACAGGCTGCGGAGCCACATCGGAGAGGATTCCGTGACCGGTATTTTGATTGAGAAGCTGCGCAAGGAAGCTGACAGGGTCATGACGACGTCCGTCTGTCAGTATGAGATCCCCGATGGGATCCGTCTGCTGGAGACCTCCAAGCGCATCCAGCGCCGTATTGCGGCACTTGCGCTGGCGTACAATCTGTTCGGCGACGAGAAGTATGCACAAAGATGCTATCAGGAGATGGAAGCGGCGTGTCAGTTCCCGGACTGGAATCCGAAGCATTTTCTGGATACCGCCGAGATGACCACGGGCTTTGCCATCGGCTATGACTGGCTCTATCACTGGATGGACGATACGCAAAGAACCTACATCCGGAAGAATCTGATCGAAAAGGGCTTCAATGCTGTCATGGATGATTTCGAGGACAGGGAGCGCAGCCGGACGTACCGCTGGTACCAGGATTATCCCGGCGATAACTGGAAGCTCGTCTGCACCGGCAGCATGAGCATGGCAGCGCTGGCGGTCGGGGATGAAGCCGATGCAAGGGACATTGCAGCGCAGGTGCTCACCTATGGCTACAAGGAAGCCTATTCCTTTGTGCGCCGTGCCTACAGCGAGAAGGACGGCACCTACAGCGAGGGCTTAGGCTACTGGGATTATGCGACGTATTATCTCGGGCTGCAATCCTCTGCGCTCATCAGTGCGACCGGGACGGACTACGGGCTTGCGGATCATGAGGGGCTGCGGAAGTCGGTGGATTTTGTCCGCTATATGAGCTCCAACACGCCAAAGTCGTTCAGCTTCGGTGACGACAACGACAGCCGGGATACGGGCTGGGCGGTGCTCCTGTGGCTGGGAGAGTATCTGGATGAGCCGGCGGTCTCTGCCATTCGTCTCGGGAAGATCGAAAACGACAGCTTCAACTATCTCGATCTGCTCTGGATCGACGAGGAGAAGGCTGCCGGTGCTGCCGCAAACAGCCCCACGGACTGGGGCGAGGTCGGCGCATCCAATGCGAGCTTCCGGAACACCTGGGACGAAAGCGGCATTGTGGCAGCGCTCCATGCGGGCGAAAACAACTACAAATACCACGGGCATTACGACTTAGGCACCTTCTATCTCGAATCGAACGGCGCACGGTTCTTCACGGATCTGGGCAATGAGAGCTATGAGCTCACGGACCGGAAGTATGCCTACCGGATCCGGGCGGAGGGGCATAACACGCTTGTCATCAATCCCTCGCAGGAGCTCGACCAGAAGGAAGGCGCCGAATGCCTCATCACGAAGTTCAGCGGCGGGAACGAAGCCTTCGCCGTGACGGATCTGACCGATGCCTATGCGCCGAGCGGTGCGGAAAGCGTCGTCCGTGGGCTGAAAATGATCAAGGACAGGGAGTGCGTCATCGTTCAGGATGAAATATCTCTGGATGCCCCCGGCGAGATCTACTGGTTTGCGCACACGAAGGGACAGATCGCGGTCGCCGGTGACGGCAGAAGTGCGGTCGTGACCGTCGGTTCGGACAGGATGTGGGTAGGGCTCCTCAGTGAGGTCGGCACCTTCTCGGTCATGAACGCCGAGCTGCTGCCGACCTCCCTTCCCGTGGCTGATCAGAAGGACAACAGCGAGTACAGAAAGCTTGCCGTGCATCTGACGGATACCAAGGAGGCGACCATTTCCGTTGCCTGCATCCCGCTGCGTGAAGGAGAGACACAGCCTGCATGGCTGCCGTCCGTGAAAGCCATTTCGGAGTGGACACCGCAGACGATGCAGGGCGATGTCAACGGAGACGGGGTGTTCGATGTGACGGATGTCGTGTTGCTGCAAAGGTGGCTGCATGTCGCACCGGACGCGCATCTTGCCGATTGGAAAGCGGCTGACTTCAACGATGATGATGTACTCGATGTGTTTGATCTGGCGCTGATGAAGCGCTCCCTGCTGGCGAAGGAGCAGACTGCCGGAAAATAAACCATGCCGAAGAATAAGCCCCCGTCCACTCTGCACTTGTATGCAGGGGGATGGGGGCTTTTCGTTCTGTTAGATGACTGTCTTATAGAACCGGATGTCGAACTCGGCGCCGTTGGGCTGGCGGTTGGCGGCTTTCAGGCTGCCGTCCTGTGCGGCGATGACCTTCTTGGCAAAGGCAAGCCCGATGCCGTAGCCGTTCTTGGTATAATCCGAGGAGCGATAGAACCGCTCGAAGATATGTGGCAGCTCCGTCTCCGGGATGCCCTCGCCCGTATCGGCGATGGTGATGCCGGTGGAGATGTTGTTCCCCTCGGCTGTGACCGTGACGGTGCCGCCCTCCGGGGTATGCTCGATGGCGTTTTTCAGCAGATTCACGACCGCCTCGGAGGTATAGTGCATGTCCCCGATGAACGCCGGCTCGCCGACGATCTCTGTCCGGATGTCCACGGCTTTGAGCTCCGCTGTCACGGATACGGTATCGACCGACTGCCGGATCAGCTCCCGGCAGGAGACGGTGTCTTTCGCAAATCTCACCGCATCCGCCTCGATCCTCGACAGGCTCAGCATCGTCTCGATGAGCCATTTCATGCGGGCAAGCAGCTCATACAGATCCCGCAGATACGCCGTGCGCTCCTGCTCGGACAGCTCGGTGCTGTTCATCAGACCGAGGATCATCATGACCGAGGTCAGCGGCGTCCGGAGCTGGTGGGAGATGTCTTCGAGCGCTTCCTTGGCGAACTGCTTTTCACTTTGCAGCGCCGCATTCTGCTCCCGCAGGCGGATGGTCATTTTGTGGATCTCCGCCGACAGGACGCTCAGCTCGCCCTCCTTGTATTCGTCAAAGGAGATGGCGTCATCCCGGCGGAGGATCTTGTCGATGTCATCGCACAGCTGCATGACCTTGTCATGTCTCCGGGCAAGATCCCATTCATAGAACGCCAGGAGCGCCCCGGACAGCACCGCAGCGATCACGGCGCACGGGATGCTGAAATAAGCGCATAACGCCGCCCCTGCGATCGTCAGAAGGATGTGAATGAGCCGCCGTTTCTTGTCGCTCATCCGTCCACCGCCTTATAGCCGAGCCCTCTGACGGTCAGGATGATCTGCGGATCCTGCGGATCATCCTCGATCTTCTCCCGCAGGCGGCGGATATAGACGCTCAGGGTATTGTCCGAGACAAATTCCTTGGTGAGCGACCAGAGCTCCTCTGCGAGCCGGTCACGGGAGAGCATCTGGTTCTTGTTGGAGAAGAACACCAGCAGCAGGCGGTATTCGAGTGCGGACATGGCGAGCTCGCTGCCGTTTTTGTACACGATGCCCTTGATCGGGTCGATGGTGACGTTCCCGCAGTGCAGGAGCGGCGAAGAGCGCTGGTGCCGGCGCATGACATTCTTCATGCGGGCAAGCAGCTCCCGTGTGCCGAACGGCTTCCCGATATAGTCATCAGCGCCGATCTCGAACCCGGCGACCGTGCAGGCTTCGTCTGCGGAGGCTGTGATGAAAATGACGGGCGTGTCCTTCTGCGCTTTGACGGCGGCACAGACGGAATAGCCGTTGCCGTCCTTCAGCGAGATGTCGAGCAGGATGCAGTCATAGGCATTCTCTTCAAACAGGCGCAGTGCGTCCTTCTGCCCGCTGGCATAATCGGTCGTATAGCCCTCGGAATTGAGGAAGCGTGTCAGGATCCGGGCAAGCTGTTCATCATCCTCGACGAGTAGGATCTTGGGCATGGTGTTCACCTCCAGTGCTGTTTTTATTATAGCATACTTTCTCTTGCAATGCAAGCGGACAGAGAAATGGATCACGGCAAAAGCATTTACTCTGCTAAAGTGCATTTTCCAGGACACATCTCTCGACAGCCGCCCCCTCCGCCGCCGTTCGGCGGCACCTCCCCCAATGGGGGAGAAATTATTGGCGGGGCTGCGCCCGCTACCCCCTTTTACTCTTCGCCTTTGGCGAAGAGAAGGGTAAATGCTGTTGCTCTGGAAATGGAGCACGGCAAAAACATTTACTCTGCTAAAGTGCATTTTTCAGGACAGATCTCTCGACAGCCGCCCTCTCCGCCGCCGTTCGGCGGCACCTCCCCCAATGGGGGAGGAATAATTGGCGGGGCTGCGCCCCGCTACCCCCTTTTACTCTTCGCCTTTGGCGAAGAGAAGGGTAAATGCTGTTGCTCTGGAAATGGATCACGGCAAAAGCATTTACTCTGCTAAAGTGCATTTTTCAGGACAGATCTCTCGACAGCCGCCCCCTCCGCCGCCGTTCGGCGGCACCTCCCCCGTTGGGGGAGGAAAAGGAGGAGGCTGGGCGCCCCCTCAAACCCGCCTTTTCTAAAAATGATCGCCGTAAGAAGCACTGTCCGACTGTGGTTCATTCTGTTTCCGCAAGGAAGTTCAGAATCTCCTCTGCGGTCTGCTCCGGCTTCTGTGCATAGAAAATGCCGTGGTCGCCGCCGATCGTGACATATCTGGCGCTGCCGATGCGCTCCAGGAACGGTGTAAGCATGGTATCATAGTAATCCTCACACTGCCACCCGAATGCCTGCCAGTCGCCCTTTGCCACCGTCTCCGGATCGGATGCATACTTCTTCCCGACGGCTTCCCGGTCGGCTTTGACAAATTCCTCCGCCTCCCGGACGTCCTCCATGCAGGCGGGCGTCGTGGAAAGGTACAGCTTCGGGGTGGATGTCGGCTTGATCTTCTCCGTAAGCTCCCGGTAGGCGCTGTCCATCAGCAGCATCTCGGACACGGACGCCGCACTGTAGCTGCGGTTGTCGCTGAGCTCCCAGAGCCGGATCTGTTCCTCCGTCAGGACGGATGCGCCGTAGATATGCCCCTCCGGGTCTTTCGCTGCAAACAGCCGGTCGAGCCCCAGCCATGTCCGCAGCGCCAGCCGCCGTGTATCCGCCTTCGCAGCCGCCTCCGAGGGGTACATCTGCTCGACCATGCCGGAGAACCAGAGGTCACTCTCCGGTACCTCTGTGCCATCTAACAAGACGATGGCTTCCACCTCGTCGGGGTACTGCATCTCCCACCAGAGCGCATAGTAGCCCCCGATGGAATGCCCCATCAGCACATAGGGCGGTGCAAATCCGGCGCTTTTCAGCCCCGCACGATAATCCTCCACAACCTGTGCAAGCGTCTGCTTTTTCAGGGAATCATCCGTAAAGCCATAGCCTGCACGATCCGGATACACGACCGTGTTCTCCTTGCCGAGCTGCTCGTTCAGCTTCGCTGTCAGCACAGGGAAGCTGTTGACTCCGTAGCCGGCAATCCCCACGATCGTGTGCTTGCCGTGCTCTGCGCCGGTGCTGTAGACGTTCATCTGCATACCGTTCGCATCCACAAGATCAAGATAGCCCGCCCTGGCAAATTCCTCCCGGTCATGCCGGAAGGACGCCACCGTATAGATGCGCAGCCCCGCAATGACAAGCACGGCTGCCGCAGCCACGGCGATCACGCTGTTCCGGAGGAGGTGCGACTGCTTGGTGTCGATCCGCATCTCCGAGCCACGGATCTGGTCGGAAAGGCTCTCCTGCCCCTGCCGACGGAGCATGACAAGTGAGGTGCCGCAGCCTGCCGCAAATGCCACAAAAGAAGCTGCTGCCGCACGGAGGAAGGGCGTGACATGATCCATCCGGATCATACCGGTCAGCAGATCACGCACTTTCTGGCTTTCATCCACAAATGTCATGTTAATGAGCTTGGTCAGGACTGTCTCGCTCCCGAAGATGATGACAGCGCAGAGCAGAACGGACAGGATCGCCGCCGTGCCTGCAAATTGCAGGGATTCGATCATCGTCATGCGGTCAAGCTGGAGGTCGGTCATGCCGATGCACTGCATGGAAGCCAGCTCACTGCGGCGGTTGGCAAGCCCGGTGGAGATGATGTTCATCAGATTGATGAGCGCCGCCAGCGCAATGATGACATTCAGGATCAGCATCCCGGCACGGACGGAGGACATCACATTCCGGGTCGTCCAGCGGGTGCCGTAGTTGTCCATGTCGATCGAAATCATGTCGATATGGTCGTTGAACCAGTCGATGATCTTCTTGTAATCCTCGGTATTATAGTTATTTTCCGTGCGATAGGAAAAAGAGCAGGACGTATACACGGTGACATCGCCGTACCATGCCTCATGCACATCCCGATAGGTCTCCAGTGCCCCGACCAGGACGCTTCCGGTCGAAGCGAATGTCGCATTTTCCTTTGCGGTGCCGAGCACGGTGATGGTGTGGGGGATCTGCTCCTTCTGCACGCTCTTCATGACCTCCATCCGTGACATGTCGTCACCGGTCTGCTGTGCCGGAAGGGTCAGGCGAATGGAGTCGAGCGCCAGCGTATCGCCGCTGACCCCCGCCGAGAATTCCGGATAGTCCTTTGCAGCGCTGTTGAGGACATAGCCGCCCGTGCGGACAAGCTCCTCATAGCTGACGGGCGAGCTCTCGCCGTAATACTTCCCGAACCATTCCTTGTTCAGGTATTCCACATAGTAGATACGGTCGTCCTCCGGCAGCTTGACCTGTTGCAGGACATTCACGGCGACATTCCGGAACATGCCGCTGTCGGTGATCTCACGGAGACCGTCCTCGTAGGTGATGCCCTTTGCCTGAACCTCTGTCAGACTCACCATGAAATCCGCATCATCCATCCCGGCGGACATAAAGCCGTTGGCGGTGCGTTCGAGGGTATCCGTCATGGTCGAGAACATCGCAAACATCGTGACCGAGATGGTCAGCGTCAGGACGGTGATGACAAAGCGCTTCTTCTGGCGTCTTGCATTTCTGTAGGCGATGCTGCCCGAAATGCCGAACAGCAGCCCGGAGAGCGAGTGCCTTCTGACCTTCTTCACCTCGTCCGAACGGGTGATGATGGCTTCCATCGGGGGCTTCTTGATGATGCGCATCCCGACCCCATAGGCGGAGAGGAAGACCCAGAGGATGCCGAACGCCGCAGCGACCAGCAGCATTTTCGGATCGATGGAGAACGGCAGGTTGATCTGCGCATTGGTCATTCCCTGAAAGAGCTCGGCAAAGCCTGCGGCAAGCACGGCATTGTACATCCCATAGGCGAGCAGGATGCCTGCGCCCAGTCCGAGCGGCACGGCGATCACACAGAGCTGCATCCCCTCCAAGGTGATGATGCGCACGATCTGCTCCGGCGTTGCGCCCACGGACTGCAATACGCCGTAATGCCGCTCACGCTCCTTCGAGGAGACCTCGAACGCAGTGTCGATGATGAGCCGCAGCGCAAACGCCATGACAACGGCAAAGATAAAGAAGATGCAGAAGATCTGGAGCCGGAACAGATGCGCATTGTTGCCGATCATATCGACCTGCATCAGCTCCTCATTCCAGGCATACCGGTTTTTCTGGAACTGCCGCTCCGCCCCGATATGCTGTGCCGCCTTCTGGAGCCATTGCTCCCGGTCGCCGATGTCGCTGTCAAAGAGGACAAGCGCCGTGACGGTGCCGTCCTCCGCACGTTCCAGCTTGACGGAGCAGATCTGTTCCTCCTTCCGGAGCGCTTCCCCCTGCTCCTCGGTCAGACCCCGGAACGCCAGATGATAGGGCGACATGCTGTATACAGTATTTCTGTAGCAATTCATCAGCACGCTGTACAGCAGAAAGATCATCGTCATAACCGCCACGGCGGTGGCGATGCTGATGACTGTAAACGCAGACTGCCGCTTCTGTGCTTTGATGTAGCGGGAAGCAAGAAGGCTCTCATACCGCATGGCTGTCCGCCTCCTTTGGTGAGGATTTGGCTTCATCGGAGATGATCTTCCCGTCGCTCAGGACGATGATGCGGTCGCACTGGTCGGCGATGTTCTCATCGTGTGTGATGATGAGGATGGTCTGGTTCAGCTCCCGGTTCGACCGCCGGAACAGCTCCATGATCTCGGCGCTGTTTTTGCTGTCGAGGTTGCCGGTCGGTTCATCTGCCAGAATGACCTGCGGCGAGGTGAAGATCGCCCTGCCGATGGAGACTCTCTGCTGCTGTCCGCCCGACATCTGGGACGGCAGATGATCCCGCCGCTCCTTCAGTCCGAGCATGTCGAGGATCTGTTCGAGATGTGCCGTATCCGGCTTTCTGCCATCCATCAGAAGCGGGAGCGTGATGTTCTCCTCCGCTGTCAGGACGGGGATGAGGTTGTAGAACTGATAAATCAGCCCGACCTGTCTTCTCCGGAAAATGGCAAGCTCCCGGTTGTTCTGCTGAAAGACATCCTGTCCGTCCAGAAAGATCTTGCCGGAGGTCGGACGGTCTACGGCGCCGATCATATGCAGCAGCGTGGATTTGCCCGAGCCGCTCGCACCCACGATGGCGACCATCTGTCCCCTCGGCACGCTGAACGACACACCGTCCACCGCTCTGACCTCATTCTCGCCTTTTCCATATACCTTGCAGAGATTTTCCACTTTCAATACTTCCATAACGATACCTCCCCGTTCTTTTGATCCTATTATAGCATACCAACATGACGCTATGATTATCTGTATCTTACAGTTTTGTCATCTTCCTGCAAAAAGACCCGCCCCACAAACAAGCCCCCCCTTGACAGGGGGGCTTCGCTGTGCTACACTATTATCATACATAAAATCAAACGGAGGATCCCCACGATGGAACTCGACAGCCACCGCATCGCCGACCTGGCGCTCTACCTGACCAGAATGCAGCGCTCCATCCTCGACAAGATGTTTTTCATGGATAAGGTCTTCGAGCCTTTCCGCTATGTCCTTGACTTCGGCTGTGCCAACGGCGAGCTGATCCGGGCAATGATGCAGATGTTCCCGGAGTATCACTATCTCGGCTATGACATCAGCCGGGAGATGATCGAAGCCGCCCGCTGCCATGTGCCGGATGCCGCCTTCTTTGACGACTGGGCGCAGATCCGCATCCCGGCGGAGAAGAGCCTCATCAACATCTCCAGCACCATCCACGAGGTCTATTCCTATGGCAAGGAGGCGGACATCGGGACATTCTGGGACAGGGTGCTCGGGAGCGGCTTTCAGTATGTGACCATCCGTGATATGATGTTTGCACAGGCGGAAAATGCCCCTGTCCGGGCGGAACAGCTTGCCGCCGTCAGAGAAAGCGATTGCGCCGAATTGCTCGAAAGCTTTGAGGAGGTCTGGGGCAAAATCACCGACCAGCGCCAGCTCGTGCATTTCCTGCTGAAATACAAATATACACAGAACTGGGAGCGAGAGGTACAGGAGAACTACTTCCCCCTCTGCACGGAGGAGCTCATGGAGCGCCTGCCCGCTTCCTACAGGCTCGTCTACAAGGATGTGTTCACGCTTCCCTATACGGCATGGCAGATCCGGAAGGACTTCGGCTTTGAGCTGACCGAGCATACCCATATCAAGCTCATCCTCGAACGGATCCGCTGACACCCGCCTTGTCTGAACCCACAAAACAAGGCTCCAGACTTTGTAGGAACCGACAATTTTATTGTTGACTTTGTAAACTTTCTTGCTGTTTCGTTGCATCTTTCCTGTATTCATGGTACAATAAAGCTGAGGGCTCCACTTGTGATATGCCCACTATCAGCCATGCAAAGGAGGGAACAGCTATGAACTTCCAGACGATCGTTGACGGCATCGGAACAGCCGCCTGCGTGGTCTCTGTGGAAAAGCTGGACGGCGATCATTACGGGAAGCTGCGCCTTGTGACCGGCAACCGTGCCTATATCGACACCATCGAAAAGCCGATGGGCAGCAATACCTTTCTGTCAACGACATTTGTACCGAACAGTGAATATACAGACTATCTGCCAAGGGATCTGAACTTCGAGAGCGCCTGCTATCAGGCCGCTGTGCAGAAGAAATGCGTCCATTCCTATGCGCACCCTGCAAGATATGACGTCTGGTTCGACATGGACTTCGTCCCCCTGTCTCCGGATGAAGGAAACCTCTGCTACTGCCTGTACATCGTGGAGGTCAACTTCAAGCCGGATGCCAAGCGGCTGTCCAATATCTCGGCAGACATCGCCGGCTATGTCCTGGAAGCCTGCATCAAGCTCCAGAACCCGGACAATTTCCGTGCGGCGATGAAGGAGGTCTGCTCGGATATCCGTGACCTCTGCGAATCGGAGCACTGCTGCATTCTGCTGATGGATACACAGAAGCGCTCCTGTTCGGTCTTCTGTGAAGCCTTCTCCAAGGATACCAAGCTTTTGCCGATGGAGAACTATGTGGATGACGCCTTCTACGACATTGCCTATTCCTGGCTCGATACGATCGGCGGCAGCAACTGCCTGATCGTCAAGAACGAGCAGGATATGGAGGTCGTCCGGGAGCGCAATCCCGTCTGGCACCAGTCCATCACCAGTGCAGGAGGAAAGACGATCGTCCTGTTCCCGCTCGAATTTAAGGACGAGCTGCTCGGCTTCATCTGGGCGATCAATTTCAGCGATGACAAGGTCAGCACCATCAAGGAGACGCTGGAGCTGACAACGTTCATCCTCGCCTCTGAGCTGTATAATGACCGGATGATCGAGCATCTCCGGTATATGAGCTATACGGATTCGCTGACAAAGCTGCCGAACCGCTTTGCCGGCACCGACCGCATCGCAGAGCTGATCCGGCGGGAGGAACGCTTCGCCGCCGTTTCCATCGACCTGAACCACTTCAAGAGCGTCAATGATACATTGGGATTGCAGGCGGGCAACCGTGTGCTGATCGAGATCGCCAAGCGCTGGAAAGCTGTCGCCGAGGAGGAACACCCGGGCTCTTCGGAATGTATCACACGCCTGAACGGCGATGAATTTCTGCTCATCATCTGGGGCTATGAGACGGAGGAAGCCCTCCGCAATGCGATCCAGCGCTATGCCGATGCGCTCGCCGACCATCTGACCGTGGACGGCTATGATCTGTATGTCACAGCGAGCTTCGGCTATGCAGAATATCCCATCGACGCCGCAACGGCAGATTCTCTGCTCTCCCACGCCAATGCGGCGATGAACGAGATCAAGAAAGCCAACAGCAGCGACCATATCCTGCGCTTCTCAGCGGAAAACCTCAAGGACGACCGCACCCTCGAGATCGAGAAGGTCATCCGGAAGGCGCTGAAGCACGAGACCATCTACTTCAATCTACAGCCGCAGTTCGACATGGATCACAAGCTGCGGGGATTTGAAGCCCTCGCCCGCATGAAGGATCAGAACGGCAATTTCGTCTCCCCCGGCGAGTTCATCCCGGTCGCCGAAAAGGTCGGACTGATCGACAAGGTGGACAGCATGGTCTTCAAGAAGGCGACCGCCTTTTTCAGCACGCTCCTGCAAAAGTCAGGGCTTGACCTGACGCTGAGCCTGAATGCATCGGTGCGGCATGTGATGAAGAAGGGCTTTATTGATGAGATCCGCAGCCTTCTGGCAAATAACGCCATCGCCCCGGAGCAGCTCGAACTGGAGATCACCGAGTCCATTCTGCTCGATTCGGCGGACGAGGCATTGCAGTGCATCAGCGAGATCCGGGATATGGGTGTCAAGCTGGCGATCGACGACTTCGGCACAGGCTATTCCTCGCTGAGCTATCTGAACAAGATCCCGGCGAACCTGCTGAAGATCGACAAGAGCTTCATCGACAAGATCAACGCCAACGAATCCTCCAAGCAGTATGTAGCGGCAATGATCTCGATGGGGCACATCATGGGGATTGACGTGATCTCGGAGGGCGTTGAGGAACCGGAACAGCTCGAAGCGCTCCGCAGCATCGGCTGTGACTACATCCAGGGCTATATCTGGGGACGCCCGCTGTCCGCAGAGGATGCCGAAAAGCTGGTGCTTTCCACGCTATAAACGCATACTGTCCCCGCAACGCTGAGGGGACGGTGCTGTTTTCCACATGCATCTGTCAAGTTGTGCAAAGATCGTTTTTTTGCTCAAGCTTTTTTTCCGCAAAAAAAGCTTGTGGGAGTCTAGAGGGCAAAGCCCTCTGGTCGCCGTCCGCAGACGGCGAAATCCCCTTGCCGCCCTTGGGCGGCAACAAACTGTCACGCAAGTCAAAAAATCAGGACAAGGAGCCGGAACTCCCTGTCCTGTTTTTCATACGAAAAAAGCTTCAACTCTCCCGGCAGCTCCGGGAGCACCTCGGATCAATCCTCGTCCGGCTCCAGAACGGCATAGCCGCCGTCATCACGCCGATAGACCACATTGATCGTCCCGGTCGCAGCGTTCTTGAACATGAAGAATGCGTGACCCAGCATATTCATCTGGAGCACAGCCTCCTCGACTGCCATCGGGCGGAGCTTGAACTTCTTGCTGCGGATGACCTGAATGTCTGCCTCTTCCACGGTGTCCTGGAACTCCTGCTTGAAAGCGGACTCCTTCAGGCGCTTCTCCAGGCGGGTCTTGTTCTTGCGGATCTGGCGGATGATCTTGTCGATGGCAGCATCGAGCGCATCGTTCTTGTCAACAGCCGTCTGCTCGGCACGGAAGATCATCTGGTTGTAGCGCACGGTCAGCTCACAAGTGATCTGTCCCTTCTGCTCACTGAGCATGATCTTTGCCTCTGCTTCGTCACCGAAAAACTTGTCCAGCTTGGCATCCAGACGCTTCTGTGCGTATTCGGTAAAGGATTGAGAGATCTGCATTTTCTTTGCGTTTACTGTAACATTCAAGATAGGTTCCTCCTTTACACGGAAGTTGAACTTCCGGATGATATATCTATTATATCACATTAAACAAATAATTTCAAGTGCTTTTTTGTGAATTTATTTATATTAGGTATCAGAACATGAATTTTCGGTAAAAAATAGTTGAAATTCGGATAGATAGTTGCGAAAACAAAGAAAATATATTATAATAGAAGGACAGGGAGGCGGGGAGCGCCGCTCGCTTCGCTCCGGCGCTCCTGGGGGGACGGGGCTGCGCCCTGCGACCCCTTTTCTTGCACTTCCTGCACTTCGTGCGGAAGTGCTGTCCTCCGCCAACGCAACGTATGGCGACGGCGCAGATGCTCCGCACAACCCGTGTATGATCCTGCCCCGCCGTGCAGAATATGGCAACGCTGCAAATACTTCGCACAACCCGTGCATCATCCCGCCCCGCCGTGCAAAGTATGGCGATACCGCAGTTGCTTCGCACAAATCGTGCATGATCCCGCCCCGCCGTGCAAAGTATGGCGATACCGCAGTTGCTCCGCACAACCCGTGCATGATCCCGCCCTGCCGTGCAGAACATGGCAACGCTGCAAATACTCCGCACAACCCGTGCATGATCCCGCCCTACCGTGCAAAGTATGGCGATACCGCAGTTGCTCCGCACTACCCGTGCATGATCCCGCCCCGCCGTGCAGAATATGGCGACGCTGCAAATACTCCGCACAGCCCGTGCATGATCCCGCCCTGCCGTGCAGAATATGGCGATACCGCAGTTGCTCCGCACTACTCGTGCATGATCCCGCCCCGCCGTGCAGAACATGGCGATACCGCAGATACTCCGCACAACCCGTGCGAAAGAACTACTTTCCCTCATCAGAAACAGGAAACGAACAAAGGAGATGATCGAATTGACAGAATTATGGGAATACATATCCGGACTGGAGATCCCGGATCTGATCCTCTGCGCCGCTGCGGTGCTCATTTTGGATCTGTTTGCGATCTCGGTCATTTTTGCAGCCAACCGGGAAAGCCGCCTTTGCCAGAAGCGCTGGGAAAAGGTCAGCTCCGGCGTGGCACTGCGCTTTCAGGATGCAAGCTATCCCCTCTCGGCAGATGAGATCTTGCTCGGACGGCATATCTCTGCCGACATCCGGCTCGCCGACCCGTCTGTCTCCCGCTATCATGCCGTCATGACCGTCACAGGCGGCATCTGGAGCATCACCGACCTCGGCTCCAAGAGCGGCACCTTCGTCAATGAACGGCAGGTGCAGCACGCCAAGCTCATTCCCGGCGATGTCATCCGGCTCGGCAGCGTACAGCTCACCGTGACCGACCATACCGGACAGAGCCAGCCCAGACGCACACGCTCCAAGCCGTCACAACCGAAGAAAGCCACCGTCAAGAAGCCCCAGACCCGCAGACCACAGCAGAAGGGAGGCACAAAGCGTGTATAAAAACGGATTATCCTATGCAGGCGTTGTGTCGCTGCTTTTGCTCACGCATCTGTCCATGCTGGGCATCGTGCTCGTGCGGGGCAATTACGAGGAGCCGAAGGATCTCGCCATGCTCGCCTGTGCCGTGCTCGGGCTGGATCTGGTGGGCATCATCGCTTCGCTCTGCTACCGCCAGATGACCTACACCCTCGACCTGATGCTGCTCGGCATCCTGAACATGAGCCTGATCTTCCAGTCCTGCTTCGGGGGCGTGCATCTGTCCGTGAAATTCCTCATCACCTGCGTGGCATCGCTGATCTCCTGCGAGCTGGGCTTTCTGCTCACCCGCAATCACGAATGGATCCGCCACCAGAAGAAGTACATCTACCTCGTCATCGGCATTTTGATCCTCTGCATTTTGCTCTTTACGGGCGGACGCAGCATGTGGATCACCTTCAAGGGCTTCTCCATCCAGCCCTCGGAGTTCATCAAACCCTGCTATATCCTGATCTGTGCCGCCTCCATCGTGGAGCTCCACAAAAAGATCAAGGTCACGTTCTTCTACGTCTCCCCGGACACCCTCTGTATGCTCGGTGCGACACTCGTCATCTTCGGTCTGCAATGGTGGTGCCGTGACCTCGGCAGCCTGCCGACCTTTGCGGCAGTGTTCGGCTGTGCAGTGGTATGCCGTTTCTGCTATCCGAGAGCCAAGATCTCCAAGAGCTGGATCGCCGCCGCAGCCGTTGCCGGCGTGCTCGTGCTCATCGCTGCATGGAAGCTCGCCCCGGCATATGTGCAGGAGCGTCTGCATGTGGATATCTGGGCGGATCAGTACGGCACCGGCTATCAGCAGTGTCAGGCGCTCATCGGCATCGCACGGGGCGGCTGGCTCGGCATGGGTCCGGGACAGGGCTCTCTGCACAATGTCTTTGCCTATGAATCCGACATCGTATTCTCCACCATCTGCGAGGAGTGGGGGCTGCTGTATGCGGGCATCGCCGTGCTGATCGTGCTCATCATGCTCACCACCGTCCTGATGAACCCGCCCAAGAGCTACTACCACGCCACCATGACCGCCGGCATCGTTGCGGCATTCGTGGCACAGATGTCGCTGAATATCTTCGGCTCCTGCAACCTGATCCCCTTCACGGGCGTCACGCTGCCCTTCATTTCCCAGGGCGGCAGCTCGCTGGTGACATGCGGTTTCATGGTCGGGATGCTGAAAGCGGGCCAGTCGCCGCTGTTCCGGCATCAGGCGGCAAAGCTCCGGGAGGATGCCGCCGCAGAGCTGCCCTCCCTGCCGAAGATCCCCTTCCTCCAGAAGAAGGATGCCCCGAAAAAGCCCTCCGGCAACGCCCCGCAGAGAAGCCATACCCATCGCAACGACAAGAACAGGAGGGGTAATGCATGAAAAGTATCCGCAGAGGTCAGCACCTCATCACACTCATGCTGCTCATCTTCCTGATCGGGTTCGGCTACCTGATCTACCGGCTGCAGCGTGACTCCGGCTTTTACATCTCCCACGCAAGCTCCGCCTCGCTCGGCTGCGTCTATGACCGCAGCGGCGAAGTGCTGTTCGATCCCCACGCCACTGCCGAGGACTACGGCGGGGACTATTTCCTGGACGTGGGCAACCTCATCGGCGACGATTCCCGCCAGATGACCAACACCCTCGTTGCCCAGAACAAGGCAGACCTCGCCAATTTCAGCTTCATGCTCGGTGAGCAGAAGGACGGCAAGGCGGCGATCTATACCACCCTCGACCACAATGTCAACCGCAAGGTCTACAACGCCTTCGGGAGCAAGGACGGCTGCGCCGTGGCATATAACTACAAGACGGGCGAGATCTATGTCTGCCTGTCCAAGCCGAGCGTCAACATCCTCAACCACTACAACGACATCAACAACCTGAAGGAGGGCAGCCTCCTGTGCAAGGTCTTCTATCCGACCGTTCCCGGCTCGACACAGAAGATCTCCACGACCATCGCAGCGCTCGAAAGCATGGGCTATGACACGCTGTGCAGCAAGGAATTTTCCTGCGCCGGCACCTACAACAACAACCACAGCCAGGTCATCAAGTGCCACAGCGACGGTCACGGCACACAGGACATCTATGCCGCCTTCGCCAACAGCTGCAACCCGTTCTTTGCGCAGCTCATCGAGGATCCGGACTGGTCGCTGGCAGACATCCAGAAGACCTACCGCAGCATGGGCTACCGTGTCAACGGGCAGGGCGACCTGAACTACCTCGACATCAACGGCATCAGCGCCTATACGGCTTCTACGGACGTCTCCGACAAGGATGATTTCGATTCCCAGTGGGGCTGCATGGGACAGGGCACCACGCTCGTTTCCCCGCTCCAGATGATGGTATGGCAGAGCGCCATCGCCAACCAGACCGGCACCTCGACCATGCCCTATCTGATCTCCTTTACCAAGTCCGTCAGCGGCGACCGCAAGAACGAGGCAGTCACCGAGACCGGCAGCCAGATGTTTTCCGCCCGGAGCGCTGCATACATCCGGGACATCATGCTGCGCAACGGCAAGGAGAACTATGCCGGCGTGCTCCCCGGCACGGACATCGGTGTCAAGAGCGGCACGGCACAGGTGAAGAACGGCACGGAGGAAAATTCCCTCCTGACGGGCTTTGTCGATGATGAAGATTTCCCGATCGCCTTCTGTATCGTGATCGAGAACCGTGTCAAGGGCGAGGTCTCGACGAGCGACATTGCAGCCGTGATGCTCCAGCAGCTCAAGGCTTCGCTGAATGCAACGGAATAAGCCCCGCCCATGTTGGCGGAGCCCAAGATAAAAGTTTTTGGTCCAGCTTTTTTCAAAAAGCTGGTCAGGTCCAGGGCTGAAAGCCCTGGTCGCCGTCCGCAGACGGCGAAACCTCCTGAGCCCGAAGGCGCTCTGCAAGGGGTGAATTTCAAAAACAGTCCAGTGGACTGTTTTTGAAAGAGGGGACGCTCTGCAAGAGAGAGCGTCCCCTACCTGTCCGCTGAGGATGCCTATTCTTGCCGCACTTGTGCGGCGACACAATGATTTGCCGCCTAAAGGCGGCAAGGATACAATTCTATAAACGAAAGAAGGGGCACTTTTTTGCAAAAAAAGTGCCCCTCTTCAAAAAACAGTCCACCGGACTGTTTTTTGAATTCACCCCTGAAAAAAGCGCAGCACAGGAGATTTCGCTCGCTGCGGCGAGCGACCACGGGGCTTTGCCCCTTGGATCCCCACAAACTTTTTTTGGAGAAAAAAAGTTTGATCAAAAAAATCAGATTAGCTCCGCCTTAAAGACATATTTATCCTGTTACTCATTCACCGCAAACAGCCTGATAAACGCCGCCTCATTCTCGATAACGCCATAGGCTCTTGCCCGCATGTAGATCTTCATCGCCCAGTTGGTATGGGGCTTTACCTCGTTCATCTTGTTGTCACCGCAGCCCTTCATGACAGCGCCCTGCGGATTGCCGAGGATCATGCAGGCGTCGTCGTATTCCTCCTTCGTGACCGCCATCAGCGCATTCACAAACTTGACATGCGTCGGATGGATGACCGTCCGTCCGACAAAGCCGTTCGCCTTGTCGAGGATGACCTCCCGCAGCAGCCCGTCGATCTCGTTGTTCACGATCGGGATGCGCTTCATCAGGTAGTCCTCCAAGCCGTGCTGCGGCAGATCCTCGAACATCAGCTCCTTCGGCGCCCGGAAGTATTCCCATACAGGTCCCGAGATGATGTAGTCATTGTTCCGCCCGCAGATGTTCACGATGTCCGAGAGACAATCCCGTACCGCCGTGATGTCATAGATCGAATAATCCACATTCCGCCGTACCCCGAACACGGACGAGAAATCCGTGCCGCCGACACGCACCTGCAATACCAGATCGTGGTATTTGTCAAGGATGCGCTTGATGCCGAGCAGCTGTTCGAGACGGCTCTCCTTGTAGGCGACCTCCTTGTCCTCGATGATCGGCATACCGTAGAGAATGTCGCAGAAGCGCTCGTTCAGCTCCTTCAGATAGGCAAAATACTCATAGCCGTTCCCGGCGTTGAATTTCGGGAAATTGATGCCGCACAGCGACTTCACCTGATGCCGTGTCAGGCTCTCGCCGAAGCGCTTGAACTGCGACAGGTTGCGGATGCGCACAAAAATGAGCGGCACCTGATCCTCGTCGATCGTCCCGTCCTCGATGGCATCCGTCACCGCATCGAGCAGCCGGTGGATGTTCGCCTCCGCCGCCTCGACCTGATCCTCCGGACAAGCATCCTCCAGACAGAGGACGACCGTCGTCAGTCCCGGCATCACACCGGACAGGATCTTCGGCGTGAAATCCTTCGTCCCCGGAACATACATCGTCGCCCCGAGGCAGTACCGCAGGAGCTCCCGCTCCGTGTGTTTGTTGAAATGCTCCGGCTCCTTCACAAACTGAAACTCCGGATTATACATATGGTGTTTCATACCTGCTCCCCCACATGATTAAGAAAGCTTGTAGATACACGCCCTTGTGTGCTTCCTTAACTATCTGATTCGTTATGTTCAATTTTCGTTTTCTGCAAACTGCCGCTCTTCCCGCCTGATCGTGAACCAGAGCAGCATAACGGATGCCGCCATCATGATGACCTCCGTCACCGGCTGCGCCCAGAGCATCCCGCCGAAGCCGAATACCCAGTTGAACAGCAGCAGCAGCGGCACATACAGAAACAGCTGCCGCACCAGCGTGATGACGAACGCATACAGCGGCTTTCCCATCGCCTGAAAGCTCATCCGGCTCATGGACACCGCCCCCACAAAGGGCAAAATGCACATGACCGTCCGCAACACTCTGCTGCCGGTGCGGATGACCTCTGGCGTGTCGGTGAAAATGTCGATGAGCTGCGGCGCAAAGATGCCGAACCCCGCCATGATGCAGAGCTCCGTCCCGCTGACGATCAGCACGCCCGCTTTCAGGACGTCGAGCATCCGGGGATAGTTCCTTGCCCCGTAGTTATAGCCCATGATCGGCTGTGTTCCGGCGGCAAAGCCCTGGTAGACATAATTGCCCAGCGACAGGATCTTCTGTGCGATGCCCATCGCAGCGACTGTCAGTTCACCATAGCCGACCGCTAAGTTGTTGTTGACGATGTACGCCGCCGATGTCAGCAGCGTTTCGAGCGTGGCAGGCACGCCCACCCAGAAGATCTCGCCGAGGATCTCCTTTGTCGGCCGTAAATAGCGCAGTGCCGGTCTTAGCAGCGTCTTACCGCTGAGATAGAACACCAGCGACACCGCCATGCTCACCGCATTGCCGATCACCGTGGCGATCGCAGCGCCCCGCACCTGCATCCCGAGCGTGAAGATGCACACCGGATCCAGTGCGATATTCGTGATCGTGCCGGCGATCATGCCGGCGACCGAGAACTTCACCGAGCCCTCGCTCCGGAGCAGCGCCCCGAGGGTGTAGCTGCCCATCGTGAAGATGCTCCCCATGAGCAGGATCATGACATACTGCCGGGTATAGCCGAAGGTGTTGTCCTTCACACCCAGTCCCGTCACGATCGGATCGAGCAGCAACAGCCCGATGCCGCCCACCAGGACGCTCGCCGCCGCCGTCAGCCAGAAGGCGACCGTGACCGTGTGGTCGGCAGTCTCCTTGCGTCCGGCGCCGAGGCTCCGTGCGATGAGCGATGCCGCACCCGTGCCGATCATGTTGGACACAGCCACCATGACCATCATCACCGGATAGGCAAGGTTCACCGCTGCCATCTGGAAATCGTCCTTCGTCAACCCGATGAAATACGCATCCACCAGGTTGTACAGCACCATGATGCACATGCCTGCGATCAGCGGCACACCGAGCTTCACGATCGCCTTGGCGGGCTTTTCGCTCCGCAGCAGCTCGATGCGCTTGTCTTCCTTTGTCATTCCCATATTTTCTGCAACACATCCCCCTCTCCGGCAGAGAGGAGGACTGGTTTATTGTTTTGCCTGCTCCCGCAGGACGTTGTAGCAGATCTTGCCGCTGACGTTCTTGGGGAGATTCTCCGTGAACTCGATCACTCTCGGATACTTGTAGGGTGCCGTGCGCTCCTTGACGAAGGTCTGGAGCTCCTTTTTCAGCTCCTCGCTCCCCGTGAAGCCCGGTGCCAGCACAACGACCGCCTTCACGACCATGCCGCGCTCGTCATCCGGCACACCGATCACGGCGCACTCCATCACGCCCGGATGCTGGATCAGCACGCTCTCGACCTCGAACGGTCCGATGCGGTAGCCGCTCGACTTGATGACATCGTCCACACGCCCGATGTAGTAATAATAGCCGTCCGCATCCATGTACGCCGTATCGCCGGTGCCGTACAGACCGCCACGGAAATAGCGGGCATTGGCATCCTCGTTGCGCTCGTAGCCCATGCACAGACCCTCCGGCATCCCCTCACGGGTGTCGATGACGATCTCGCCGGTCTCGCCCTGTGCTACCGGATTCCGGTCATGATCGACCAGCATCACCTTGAACAGCGGGTTCGGCTTGCCCATCGAGCCACGCTTCGGATGGGAATTGGCGAAGTTGCCAATGATGAGGGTCGTCTCGGTCTGCCCGAAGCCCTCCATGATCTCCAGCCCTGTCTCCTCGTGGAACAGACGGATGATCTCCTCCTGCAATGCCTCGCCTGCCGTGGAGGCATGGAGCACGCTCGCAAATGCCTCCTTCCGGATGCCGGTCTTTGCCATCATCCGGTAGAGGGTCGGCGGTGCGCAGAAGCTCGTGACCTTGTATTTTTCCAGCACATCCATCAGCTTTTCGGCATGGAACCGCTCAAATTCATAGACCATGACCGCGCTTCCGCAGAGCCACTGCCCATAAAGCTTGCCCCACGAACATTTCGCCCAGCCCGTATCCGCCACGGTCAGATGCAGCCCGTTGTCCTGCACACACTGCCAGTAACGAGCCGTGACGATGTGCGCCAGCGGATAGGCATAGTTGTGGTTGACCATCTTCGGGTTGCCGGTCGTGCCGGAGGTGAAATACATGACCGCGCGGTCTGTCACCTTGGTCGGCTGCCGCTTCAGCAGCGCCGGATAGCGATCGAGCTTGTCATCCAGCCGGGTGAAGCCCTCACGCTCTGCCCGCACGGTATAGAGCTCCGGCTTGATGAGCGTCTCGGCGACAGCTTCCCGCACACGCTCGCAGAGATCCTCGCTCTCTGCGCAGATGATCGTGCGGATACCTGCCGTGTCGATGCGGTAGGTGATGTCGTGTACACGCAGCATGTGGGTCGCCGGCACCATCACGGCGCCGATCTTGTGCAGCGCCATCGACATATACCAGTATTCATAATGCCGCTTGAGCATGAGCATGACGCGGTCGCCGTTGCGCACGCCCCGGTCGAGCAGATAGGCTGCCGCCTGCGAAGAAAGCCGGCTGATGTCGCCGAAGGTCAGCATCTTCTCGTTGCCGTCCTCGTCGCACCACTGAACGGCACGCTTCTCCGGTGCCTCGGCGGCAATGGCATCCACCACATCATAGGCAAAGTTGAAATTATCCTCATAATGCAGCGAAAATTCGATCAGCTCGCCGTTTTCGTCAAATGCGGCAGTGCTGAATTTTTTATATAACGGCTCCATTGGGTCGCCCTCTCTTTCTGAAAATACACATATGTGCATCAATACCGGACCCCTCCGCACGGAGAGGCCCGGTAAAACTCATTTTTCATCAAAAACGCCGAATTTGCGGAATCTCTGGTATCTCTGCTCCACGATCTCGTCCTCGGTCATGCCGGCGAACTCCTCGATCATATCCACGAGACGCAGCTTGATCCCGGCGCACATCTTGTCGAAGTGGTCGAAGTCCTCACGGATGACCTTCTCGGCAACGCCGAAGTTCTTCATGTCCTGTGCCGTGATGTGCAGGCAGTCTGCTGCCTTGGCAACATTCTCCGGGGTAGACTCCTTCCAGAGGATGGAGGCACAGCCCTCCGGCGAAATGACGGAATACACCGCATTTTCGAGGATCATGACCTTGTTGGCGCTTGCCAGGGCAAGAGCGCCGCCGCTTCCGCCTTCACCGATGACAATGGAGATGACCGGTGTGCGCAGCCCCATCATTTCCATGATGCTCTCTGCGATCGCCTGTCCCTGTCCACGCTCCTCGGCATCAGCGCCCGGATAGGCGCCGAGCGTATCCACAAAGCAGATGACCGGGCGGTGGAACTTCTCCGCCTGCTGCATCAGACGCAGCGCCTTGCGGTAGCCCTCAGGCTTCGGGCAGCCGAAATTCCGTGCCAGACGGCTCGGCAGGTCGGTACCCTTCTCCATCGCCAGGAACGTGACCGGATGCTTGTCGATAAAGCCCACGCCGCCCATGATCGCCAGATCATCGCCGAAACGGCGGTCTCCGTGCAGCTCAAAGGGGAACTCGATGATGCCCTTGACATAGGCTTCACCGGTGGGTCTTCCGTTTTTTCTCGCTGTTTTCAGCTTCTCATAGGAATCCATGCTCACACGCTCCTTTTATGAATGGTCAGCAGCTCAGCGAGGGTGTCACGCAGCTCCGGACGGGGCACGATCGCATCCACGAAGCCGTGTTCGAGCAGGAACTCGGCACTCTGGAAGTTGTCCGGGAGCTTGCTCTTGGTGGTCTGCTCCACCACACGCCGCCCCGCAAATCCCACAAGGGCATTCGGCTCGGCGAGGATGATGTCGCCCTGCATCGCAAAGCTGGCGGTCACGCCGCCGGTGGTCGGGTCGGTCAGTACGGTGATATACAGGAGCCCTGCATTGCTGTGGTTTTTGACAGCGCCGCTGACCTTTGCCATCTGCATGAGGGAGATCACGCCCTCCTGCATTCTGGCACCGCCCGAAGCGGTAAAACCGATGACCGGGAGCTTGTGCTCGGTCGCATATTCAAACAGACGGGTAATCTTCTCACCCACAACGCTGCCCATGCTCGCCATGATGAACTTGGAATCCATCACGAAGGTGGCAAACTCATTGCCCGCCACGGAGCCGATGCCGCAGACAACGGCGTCCTCCTCCTTGGTGGTGCTCATCGCCTTGTCGAGCTTCTCCTGATAGCCCGGAAATTCGAGGAAATCCCGGCTCGTCAGACCTGCATGGAGCTCATGGAAGCTGTTCCAGTCGCAGATCAGGTCGATGCGGCTGCGTCCGCCGAGGCGGAAGTAATAGCCGCAGTTCGGGCAGATATAGTCATTCTTGATCAGGTTGTACTTGGTATCCTCGTGGCTGCATTTCTTGCAGGTCACATGCTGCACCTTTGCAGCGGAACTGGTGTTGACCTTTTCAATAAAATCATTGATAAAGCTCATCCTTACGCCTCCTTGGGCACGAGAGCGAAGGAAAATTCAGCGGTCACAGCGGTCTTGCCGTTGACCGTGCCCTTCCCCTTGCAGAAGTAGAAGGGACCCTTGCTCCTGATGATCTCGCATTCGGTCTCGTAGGTGTCGCCGGGCTTGACAGGACTGCGGAACTTCACCTTGTCAAGGCTCGTGAAGTAGGGGGTCTGCCCCTCCGCTGCGGATGCCAGCAGAACGCAGGCGGACTGCGCCAGGATCTCGCAGAGGATCACGCCCGGAACGACCGGATTCCCCGGAAAATGCCCTTTGAGGAACCATTCCTCGCCGGTGATATACAGCTTGCCGTGTGCCTTGCCCTCCTCGGCAGTCGCCTCGTCGAGCAGCAGCATGTTGTCACGATGGGGGATGATCCCCATGATCTCTTCTCTTGTCATAGCTTACACCTTTCTGAATGCGATGACGGCATTGTGACCGCCAAAGCCGAGGTTGGAGGACAGCGCCAGTTCGAGCGGCGTCTGTACGGCGGTATTCGGTGTATAATCGAGGTCAAGCTCCGGATCCGCTTCGGTGTAGTGGATGGTCGGCGGAACGGTGTCGTTCTGGAGCGCTAAAATGGAAGCAATCGCCTCCACAGCGCCCGTTGCACCGAGCATGTGACCGGTCATGGACTTGGTGGAGCTGATGTGCAGCTTGTAGGCATCGTCACCGAACGCACGCTTCAGAGCCGTTGTCTCGGTCTTGTCGTTGAGCGGGGTGGAGGTGCCATGTGCATTGACGTAAACCTTGGAGAAATCGACCTCGCCCTCCGGCATTGCATCGAGGAATGCCTTGGCAACGAAAGCTGCCTCCGGATCGGGAGCAGTTACATGGTGCGCATCGCAGGTGGAGCCGTAGCCGACGACCTCGGCAAGGATCTGTGCGCCTCTTGCCACGGCGTGCTCATATTCCTCGAGAACGAGCACACCGGCGCCCTCTGCCATGACAAAGCCGCTTCTGTTCTTGGAGAACGGGCAGCAGCAGGTCTCCGGGTCATTGGAATCGGAAAGCGCCTGACAGTTGCCGAAGCCGGCTACTGTCAGCGGGGTGATGGCAGCCTCGGAGCCGCCGCAGATCATCGCATCGGCATAGCCGTGCAGAATGGCACGGTAGCCCTCGCCGACAGCGGTCGTACCGGTCGCACAGGCGGTGGAAACTGCCGTGCAGGGGCCGTTTGCCTTGAATTCAATGGCAATGTTGCCGGCTGCAATGTTGTAGATCATCTTCGGCACGAAGTGCGGGGAGACCTTGCGGGCGCCCTTTTCGAGCAGGTTCTGGTGATCCTCGCACAGTGTCTCGATGCCGCCGATACCGGAGCCGAAGCATACGCCAATGCGGTCGGTCGGGACAGTGCCCTGAACGCCGCTCTGCGCCATCGCCTCACGGGCTGCAACGATGGCATACTGCGTGAAGGTATCGGTCTTGCGTGCAGTCTGTTTTCCAAGCAGGGCAGCAGCATCAAAGTTCTTTACCTCACCGGCTACCTGGTGCTTGTTATCTGTAATGTCAAATTTTGTGATAAGTCCGATCCCGTTTGTCCCGGCAAACAGTGCGTTTTTAAATTCCTCCACATTGTTGCCGATCGGGGTGACAGCCCCCATTCCGGTGATGACAACTCTTCTCATAGATGAAATGCCCTCCTAAAATGAAATCAGATGACTATTAAACTTCTTGGATTCTTATTCTAATCTGGCTTCGTGAAATAGCTGCATTCGAGCCGCTTTAGCGGCGGGACTCTCTACAGCTCAGCATTGCAGCCTTTGCGAAGCATTGGCTGCAAGCGGTCGTGTTTGCAAGCCCTCTCACTCCGAAGCATAAGGATGCCATCGCGGGCTCCGCGCCTCCGCACCTGTGCATCACATTGCCATGCCGCCGTCGCAGCGGATGATCTCGCCTGTGATATAATCCGACATCGGGGATGCCAGGAACAGCGCCAGCTTTGCCACATCCTCCGGCTGACCGAAGCGGCCGAGCGGGATGGCTTTTTTCAGCTCGTCATTCTCCTGGAATGCCGTTGTCATGCTCGTCATGATGAAGCCCGGTGCAATGGCGTTGCAGTTCACGCCACGGGAAGCCAGCTCCTTGGCGGTGGACTTGGTCAGTCCGATGATGCCTGCCTTGGAGGAGGAATAGTTCGCCTGTCCCGGATTGCCGAACAGACCGGATACCGAGCTGATGTTGATGATCTTGCCGCTGCGCTGCTTCATCATCGGGCGGTAGAAGTTCTTGATCATGTAGAAAGCGCCCTTCAGGTTCACGTCAACGACGGCGTCAAAATCCGCCTCGCTCATCTTCAGGATGAGATTGTCTCGGGTGATGCCGGCATTGTTGACCAGAATGTCCACCTTGCCGAAATCCGCAAGGATCTGCTTGCAGGTCTCAGCGACCTGTGCGGCATCTGCCACATTGCACTGATAGCTCTTGCAGGACACGCCCAGTGCGTCGATCTCGCTGACAGCGGGGGCAGCCTTCTCGGCATCGCAGATGTCGATGATGGCGATGTCGGCGCCGTTCTTGGCAAAGGTCTTTGCGATCTCAAAGCCGATGCCCTGTGTGCCGCCGGTGATGACGGCTGTTTTTCCATTCAGCATAGCGTCCTCCTTAGCCTTTCAAGGCTTCCAACGTTTCGTTCAGTGTCGCCATATCCTCCACACGGTATGCCTTGGCATCCGGCAGGATCTGGGAAATGAGCTTCTGGAGCGTGTTGCCCACGCCGCACTCAATGAACGTATCGAAGCCGTCCTCCGCCATTCTGCGGATGAGCTTCACCCACTGTACGGGGTGGTTGATCTGTTCGAGCATGAGGGCCTTAGGGTCGCCCTCATACGGCGCAGCGGTATAATTCGCATAGACCGGGATCTCCGGGAGCTTGACCTCGATCTCCGCCAGCTCCTTGCCGAACGGCTCCACAGCGGGGGTCATGTACGGCGAATGGAACGCACCGCTCACGGCAAGCAGGATGCCTCTGCCCTTCTGTGCCTTCACATCGGCAGCCAGGGCTTCGAGCTGTGCCTTGTCGCCGGAGACAACGAGCTGCACCGGGGAATTGTAGTTCACCGGGAACACCTTGTCATAGGGCTTGCAGAGCTCCTCCACCTGCTCGATGGGGAGCTTGACACATGCCATCATGGACACGTCCTGTCCCTCGCCTGCCTTTGCCATAGCAGCGCCACGCTTGCAGGCGATCTTGAAGCCGTCGCTCTCGGTGTAGGCACCGCCGATGGCAAGTGCCGGGATCTCGCCGAGGGAGAAGCCCGCCAGACCCTCCGGCTCGATGCCGTTCTCACGCAGTGCCAGCGCTGCCGCCATATCGGTCAGATACAGGCAGGGCTGTGTGTTCTGGGTCTGTTTCAGCTCCGTGCCGTCGCCCTCGAACATCGTTGCAAGGGTGCCGGGACGGTCATATTCTGCGATATTGAAGAGATCAGCAACAGGGTTGAAGGTCTCATAGAACTCCTTTGCCATGCCCACATGCTGTGCGCCCTGACCGGAGAAAACGAATGCTATTTTACCCATGATGCCGCTCCTTTCAGCAGAGTTTCAGCCTCTGCCATGATCTCGAGGATGATCTCCTCGCAGGTCTGCTCCTTGGTGATCATGCCGGAGATCTGTCCGGCAAGGACGCTGCCGGTCTTGACATCGCCCTCTACGGCAGCTCTGCGGAGCGAACCGGCACCGAGGTTTGCGATCGACTCAGCGGTCGCCTCGGGTGCATATTCCTCCTTGACAAAGCTCCGTGTGAAGCTGTTCTTGATGCCACGGCAGGTGTTGCCGCCGAAACGGCGACCTGTTACCTGGGTGGAAATATCCTTCGCACCGAGCACCATGTCTTTGTAATTCTGGTGGACACCGCACTCCTTGGCTACAAGGAAGCGTGTACCCATCTGGACGCCCACAGCGCCGAGCATGAAGGCTGCGGCGATGCCTCTGCCGTCACCGATGCCGCCTGCGGCGAGCACGGGGATGTCTACGGCGTCAGCGACCTGGGGCACAAGCGCCATCGTGGTCAGCTCACCGATGTGACCGCCGGACTCCTGTCCTTCTGCGATCACGGCATCGGCACCTGCCTTCTGCGCCTGCTTCGCCATCGAAACGGAAGCGATGACCGGAACGACCTTGATCCCGGCTTCCTTCCACATGGCAATATAAGGAGCCGCACTGCCTGCGCCCGTGGTGATGACGGCGGGTTTTTCCTCCGCACACACCTGTGCGCATTCTGCGGCGAAAGGACTCATCAGCATTATATTCACGCCAAAGGGTTTATCGGTTAAAGACCTGGCAATGTGGATCTGTTCTCTGACATATTCTGCATTGGCATTCATTGCCGAAATGATGCCCAGACCGCCGGCATTGGAGACCGCTGCGGCAAGCTTGCCGTCAGCGATCCATGCCATACCGCCCTGGAACACCGGGTATTGAATGCCCAGCATGTCGCAAATAGGCGATGCTACCATTGTCTTAGTCCTCGTTGGTCAGCTTCTCAACAGCCTCAACCAGCTTGCCAACAGTGGTGATCTCCGGAGAGGGTGTGAACTCGATGCCGAACTCGTCCTCGAGGTCCATGCACATCTCGGTCATGTCGAGGGAGTCAACGCCCAGGTCGGAGAACTTGGTGTCCAGAGTGATTGTGGAAGCGTCTACGTCGGTAGCCTCAGCGAGCATCTCAATAATTTTTTCCTTTACCATTGTCTTTACTCCTTTTTTGTGATATAATGAATATGTGTATCAGACCATGCGGTCTGTTTCCACCGGACGGAGGGTGCGGGACTGCGTCCCGAACCTGCTTTTTCTGAAAGCGTGCTTTCAGAAATCTCGTTTTTGTGATATAATGAATATGTGTATCAGACCATGCGGTCTGTTTCCACCTGTGAGCAAAAGCAAAGCGGGTTTGAGGGACGGCTCAGCAAGGACCTTCCCTGAAATATCAGCTCTGACTTTGCACGATCACGCTTAGTACTCTAACAGGCACGCCATATTGGAAAGACCGCCGCCGAATGCGCAGAGGATGATCTTGTCACCACGCTTCAGCTTGCCGCTCTCCTTGAGCTCGTGCAGTGCCATCGGTACGGAGGCACTCGAGGTGTTGCCGTACTTCTCGATGTTCACGAACATCTTGTCGGTGCTGATGTTCAGACGGTGGCAGGCGAAGTCGATGATACGTGCATTCGCCTGATGCGGCACGATCCATGCGATGTCGTCCATCGTCAGATCGTTGCGCTCGAGGAGCGTCGTGATGTCGGTCGAAATGGCATTGACCGCATACTTGAAGGTCTCCTGCCCCTTCATATGGATGTAGGGGGTGTCCTGCTCCCTGTTGAAGAAGGGCGAGGTGCCGACAAAGTGCGGGATCTTGATGACATCATCACCGCCCTTGACGGTCAGCACGGAATCGAGATAGCCGTCGCCACGCTCCAGCACAGCCGCACCGGAACCGTCACCGAAAATGACGCAGGTCGAACGGTCTGTCCAGTCGAGGATGGCGCTCATGCGCTCGCAGCCGACCACGAGGATCCGCTTGTATTCCTTGTGCAGGGCGAAATATGCCGCTGCCGTTTCGAGCAGATAGAGGAATGCGGCACATGCGGCATTCAGCTCCATCGCCGGGCAGGTCGCACCGAGGCGGTTCTGGAGCATACACGCCATCGACGGCGATACGGTCTCACCGCTGACAGTGGCAGCCAGGATCAGATCCAGCTCCTCTGCCTTGACACCGGCATCGTCCAGCGCAGCCTGTGCTGCCTTGGCGCCCATCTCCGAGGTGAACTCATTCTCGGAAACATGGCGTTCCTTGATGCCAACACGCTTTGTGATCCATTCGTCATTTGTCTCGACGATATGGGAAAGATCATCATTGGTGACCACTTTCGGCGGCACATACATGCCGGTACCGATGATACGAAAACTCATTGAACAGCCTCCTGTATGATTTTGGACATCTCTAAAAACTTCCATTTTTCGTTTCTGCGAAACGAAAATTGGTTATGGCGCGGGGCTTCGCCCCACACCCCGACTCTAAAAACACAGTTTTTAGAGAGCCCTTTTTGGGTATCCGTTAATTAGTAACCGCTGCAGGGGATTTGTTACAAAAATAACCGCCAATATTACGACTGGCACAAACTTGATTTTTGTGTATTATGACTATTCTGTCCGGTGTAACATTTCCGGTCGGAACTGTCACTAACTTTTTGATGAAAGCTGAGGTGGCTTCATTGCAATGAAACAGGAATTTGAAGCATTATATCAGGAATATTTCCCACGCATCTATGCTTTTCTCTATAAACTGACCGAGAGCCGTGATCTGGCGGAGGAACTGACGCAGGAGACATTCTATCAGGCGTTCGTGTCCTTCTACCGGTTCCGTGGCGACAGCGATGTGTTCACATGGCTGGCTTCGATCGGGAAGCATACATATTACCGCTATCTGCGGAAGAACCGCCATCATATCGAGAGCCTGAGCGCCGAGCAGCTCATTGAACTGTACGGAGAGGGCTCCACCGAACACTTAGCGGACACCGTGGAGCGGCAGCTTCTGATGGAAAGCACAAGACGGGCGCTGCTGGCGCTGCCGAAAAAGTACCAGGATGTGACGATCCTGCGAGTCTATGCGGATATGAGCTATGCCCAGATCGGCGATGCGCTGCATATCAGCGAAAATTCGGCAAGAGTGATCTACTTCCGTGCGAAGAAAATGATGATGGAGGCGATTCAGGATGAATATGACGTGTGAGGTCGCAAGAGACCTGGCAGAGCTGTACCATGAGCGTCTGGTCAGCACCGAAAGTGCAAAGGCGATCCGGGCGCACCTGAGAGAATGCAGCCGCTGCCGGCGTTACTATAAAGCCTATGATACGATGAATACGCTGAACTTCCCGCTGTACCGGACACCGGATATCGAGGATGCCGAGGCAAGATCCTACGAGGTGCTGTCCAAGCGGCTGCGGAAGCGGCGGGTGTTTGAGATCGTGACGACGAGCGCCGCCATCGGTGCCGGTTCGATCATGCTGGCAGCGGGCGTTATTATGCTCGTCCGCTCCCACAAGGAATGATCCAGATCTACTGCGGCACCGGCAAGGGCAAGACCACCGCAGCGCTCGGTCTGACGATGCGGGCAGCGGGCGCCGGGATGCGGGTGCTGTTCGTGCAGTTCCTCAAAGGCAGCGAGACCTCCGAGCTTACCTCGCTTGCAAGGCTGCCGGGTGTGACAGTGCGCCGCTGTGACCGGAATTACGGCTTTATCCCCCGGATGCGGGAGATGGAACGTGTGGGCTGTACCGCCTGCCATAACAGGCTGCTTGAAGGCGTTGCCGAAGCGATGCAGCAGCATACCACCGATCTGATCGTGCTGGACGAGCTGTTTGCCGCCTACAATGCGGATCTCCTCGACAGAGCCGCTGCGGAGAAACTCGCGCAGGACTGTCCGCCGGAGATCGAGCTGGTGATGACCGGCAGGGAACCGGCAGCGTGCTTCACGGATGCGGCGGATTATATCAGCGAAATCCGGGCAGTGCGGCATCCCTATGAGAAAGGGATCCGGGCACGGAAAGGGATAGAATACTGAAACGCTCTGCTTTTCATGGCAGAGCGCCTTTCATTTCTATTCCATTATTGCTCCGCACGTTCCGCCCGGATCGTCACTCTGCTCTGACCGCTGAGCGTACAGGTGAACAGCGTCAGATCCCAGCTGTCCCCTGCGCCGGACTGCATCACGGGCGCTGCCGTTCCCGGGACCTCCTCAATCGACGTCACTCTGAACCGATGCGGCTTTCCGGCGGCATCAGTGAAGATCAGCTCGTCATCCGTGTGCAGCTCCCGCAGTCGCCCGAAATGGGTGGCATAATTATGCGCCGCAATGATCAGATCATCCGTGTACAGCCCTCCGCTGTAGCGGCAGGGGGAGGTTTTCAGCGCCGGATAGCTCCAGTCCGCTGCCACCGGGAGCTCGATGCCCAGCAGCGGGATCGAAAGATACCCGATATAGGGCTTTCCACCGATCAGCAGCGCCTCCGTTTCCGGGATCGTCGGCTCCTCATACTCGGCATACAGGTCATATGCTTCGCCGGTCGGCTGTTCGGTGCTCTCCGGGATGTAGACCGGCAGCTCCTGCTTCATCTCCGCAAGGATACTCTCCGCCTCCTCGCCGCCCTTCCGGTCTGCGTGCAGGTTGTACAAAACGAGGAACAGTGCCGACAGCAGCAGCACTGTTCCAAGTGTAAAGCAGCAGATCATCGCTGCATGAGAGCCGTTTACAGCGTGTTTTTCATGCTCGTGCGTTCTCATTTAACGTCCTTCTTCTTGCGCAGATACAGCCCTGCGCCGAACAGCAGCAGTCCGCCGCCTGCCAGAATCGGGACAGGCCACCAGAGCTGTCCGGTCTGCGGGAGATCATCGCCCTTGGAGGTCACATCCGTGGTCGTGACGGTCTGGGTGGTGGTCTGTTCCGTGCTGCTCTGGCTGATCACTGTGTTGCTGGTATCCGTCGTGGAGCGTTCGTCATGCGTCGAGGTCATCACATCGCTGCTCTGATCGGTCACAGCGGTGGTCTGTGTGTCATATGCATGATCATCCGTGGTCGCTGTCGTGACCTGGGTCTCCCTGGAGCTGTCATCCGTGGTCGGACTGTAGGTGTTGACGATGAGATACTGCGTATGGTTGTCCTTGTAGGCGACTGTGTAATTCTCCGGGATCACCTTCTCACGGACGAACCACTCATGCCCCTCTTTTTCTTCCCATTCGTAGGTCCAGTCGTTCTCCTCGCTCAAAGTCAGCGAATCATAGTACACATTATCACGATAGCGCTCCACCGTGATGGAAACCGCTCTGTCCCACGGCTGATCCTCGTCATTCTGCCACACCTTGCGGACGGAATAATCGGCTGACTGCTCTTTCAGTGTGCGCAGGACGATCTTCGGATAGGCATTCAGAACGGCATCGCTCCCGCCGCTGATCTCGAAGAATACGGCACTTGGGATATAGGTCGTGTTGCCGGTCTTCAGGATGTCGCCCCACACGAGATACAGCCCGTCCTCCAGTCCGGAAAAGACGGCACAGCCCTTATCATCCGTGATGCCCTCCGCCAGCTTCGGAAGTTCGTTGGCGATGGCATGGATCTTGAGCGTTTCCGCCGCCGAGGAAAGTGTCTCGGCATCCCATTCGGGCATGGGCTTGGTGCGGTCGCCGAGCGTTGCACGATAGCCGGCAAATCCGTCCTCGAAAATATAGTCCTTCTCGCTGCGGTGTCCCACGCGATAGAGCTGCCAGTGCATCTTACTGACGGCGTTGTCATCCTTCACGCACCAGAGTGTGAGCGAACCGCCGGTATTGGCGGCACTGACCGGGCAGATCGTCCCTGCCACGCACCAGAATATGACGGCAAGGATACAGAACAGCGCTCCGAGGTATTTTTGTCTCTTCATAAGCACGCCCCCTTCTACTATTATTATACCGAAAATGGGAGTTTTTGTCAATAGTCGCTTTCGTCCAGCGCTTCGAGATAGGCTGCGATCTGTTTCTCATAGCTTGGATCGGCGCATACCTTTGCATCATCCAGGATCCGCTCCAGCAGCGGACGACAACGCTCCCTGTCCGCAGCGTCAAGTCCTTCAAAGCTGCTCACCGGCGGCGCATCCTCCATGACCTGTTCAAAAACATCATCCATGCTAAGGTCATCGGCTACCCGATCGGACAGCTTCTGTACGGCACGCCGCAAAAACGCCTCCCGGCGGCGTCCCTTGTTGTAGCGGATGGAAGAAATGCCCATCCTCGACTGGATATACGGCAGCGCCCGCATGGCGATCTCCGTCGGCAGCTTGCGCATCTGATCCTTTCTTGTCATCACGGAAAAGATCATGAAGATCGCATGGTTCTTGCAGGGGTCGAGCATGTTGTTGTCCAGGATCTCCTCGAGATGCAGCGCACAGAAGCCGTCATCGTCCGTGAAGCCTTCAAGGTATTCGCAGGCGCTCTCCCAGTCACGGGCAGCATACTGCCGTTCGCCTTCGGGGTAGACGCTCAGCGGTTCGTCCGGATAGACCACAGCGCAGCGGCATCCCTGCACATAGATCTCGATCATCCTGATTTTTTTCATGGCAGCCTCCTTCGGGAACGCTCCCGGCATGGCAGGAGCGGGAGCAGAAACATCCTTTTATATAAGTATAACATATCGGCGGGCGTTTTGCAAGAGGGCATCCGGTAAAACCCATAAACAAGCCCCGCTTTGCTCCGTTTTTTCTCATACAAACGGGATTTTTTTGAAAAAACACTTGCAATGCAGGCGATTATCTGCTATAATATACATGTATGTCCTGCCAAAGCGCAGGGGGTACATGATAATACTTTAAGAAAAGAGGAACTTTCATGCCTGCTAATATTGTAATCGGTACCCAGTGGGGTGATGAGGGAAAGGGCAAGGTCATTGACATCCTGGCTTCCCGTGCTCAGGTGGTCGTCCGTTCCCAGGGCGGCAACAATGCCGGTCATACCGTTGTCAGCGGCGGTCAGACCTATAAGCTGCACCTGGTACCCTCCGGTATCCTGTATCCGGATACGATGTGCCTGGTCGGCGCCGGCGTTGTGCTGGATCCGAAGGACTTCATCGGCGAGCTCGATGAGATGGAGCGCAGAGGCATCTCCACTGCCAACCTCAAGATCGACCCCCGTGCGCATGTGGTAATGCCGTGGCATATCACCCTCGACGGTCTTTCCGAGCAGTTCCGTGGCGGCAATGATATCGGCACGACCAAGCGTGGCATCGGTCCGACTTACATGGACAAATACGAGCGCTGCGGCATCCGTGTCTGCGACCTGATCGACCCGGTGCTGTTTGAGCAGAAGGCTCGCTCCACCGGTGCGCTCAAGAACAAGATCATCACCGCAGTTTACGGCGGCGAGGCACATGACCTTGACGCTGTGATTGCTGAATACAAGGCATACGGCGAGCGTCTGAAGCCCTATGTAGCGGATGTTTCCGTTCTGACCTATGAGGCTTACAAGGCTGGCAAGACCATCCTGTTTGAGGGTGCGCAGGCTACCCTGCTCGACATCGACTTCGGTACCTATCCGTATGTTACCAGCTCTCACCCGCTGTCCGGCGGTGTTTGCGTGGGCACCGGCATCGGCCCGAAGATGATCGACAACATCATCGGCGTGGCAAAGGCTTACACCACCCGTGTCGGCAAGGGTCCGTTCCCGACCGAGCTCTTTGATGAGACCGGCGAGACCATCCGCAACAAGGGCGGCGAGTTCGGCACCACGACCGGCCGTCCGAGAAGAACAGGCTGGTTCGATGCTGTCATTGTACGTCATTCCGTAAGAGTCAACGGTCTGGACGGTCTGGCGATCAACAAGCTGGACACCCTGTCCGGCATCGGCGATCTGAAGATCTGCATCGGCTATGTGAAGCCGGACGGCACCAAGCTGCACGACTTCCCGTCCTCTCTCGAGGAGCTGGCAGAGTGCCAGCCGATCTACGAGGAATTCCCGGGCTTTGACGATGACATCAGCAGCTGCCGCACCTTTGACGAGCTGCCGGAGACCTGCCAGAAGTACATCGAGCGTCTCGAAGAGCTCTGCGAGTGCAAGGTCTGCATGGTAGGCGTAGGTCCTGACCGTGAGCAGCAAATAGAGAGATAACCGATCCCCAATAACCTAAAAAAAGATGCAGGTGCAGGAGGCTCAGCCTCCTGCCGAGGGAGGTTTAGGAGGGGCGAGTAGTCCCTCCTAAGCGACCGCAAGGTCGCCGATAAACACCATCATTCAAAAGAGGTGAATCACATGCCAGATCATGACAATTTGCTTGGTGAGACCCCGGAAACGTGGCAGGGCAACGACGAGAGAAGAGGCGCTCCGGTGCTGGACATGAATGACCTGGAGGGTCTGCTCGGTGACACGCCGCAGACCTGGGGCGGCAATGACCAGAAGCTGGGTGCTCCCGAGCTGGAGGAACAGGTCGTGCTGGACGATCCCGGTCAGACCTGGAACGATCAGAAGCTCGGTGCGCCGGCGCTCGATGAGCAGGTGCAGTTGGAAGCGCCAAGCAGCTACACGCCTGAGCAGAAGCTCGGCGATGTGCAGCTTGAAGGCAATATGGACGACATTTTGGGCGGCGGCGATCCTGCCAGCTATGACCCAGTGGCTGAATTTGTGCAGCGTCTGCAATTTGACGATGCGCTGCTCGAAAAATTCAGGACGCTCGATGCCGAGCAGCAGCAGCAGGTCACGGCGATGCGTGCGCAGCAGCTTGGTATCCCGGCTCCGATGATCCCGAACGAGCTCCGTCCGAAGATCGAGGAAGCCATCCCGGAGGCTGCGGAGGTCGAGCTCGAAGAAGCCCCGCAGACCGAGGAATACAAGCCCTCCTTCGAGGACGAGGATCTGAAGCGCATCAAGGAGGAATCCAAGAAGCCGCAGAAGTACACCCCGCCTCCGATGGAGCTGACCGAGGAAAAGAAGAAGGAAAACGTCCGCATCATGAACGAGCTGCGTGAGGAGCGTGAGCGGGAAGCCGCACACAAGGGCTTTATCCAGCTCATCATCCTGACGATCGTTGGCATTGTCGGCGCTGTGGCATTCACGATCTATTTCTCGTGTGCATTCGGACTGAATGTCACCGAGGAGGCACAGAACAACGGCTTCCTCGCTCTTGTGCTCAAATATGCGCCGATCTACGGCGTGATCATGGGCATCAGCGCTCTGCCGCTGCTGGCACCGATCCCGCAGATCCAGGGCATCACACGGTTTTTCCATGTCGTAGGCTTCCTCATTGCGCTGATCGGCGGCATTATGGTGCTCATCCAGAAGGATGGACACATGCCTGTCAATGCGCTGCTGCTGGTACTGGCTGTGGGCTGTACGGGAGCGCTGGTATTCATCCTCACGACAAGCGAAGCTGTCTCGATGTATTATAAACATGGTAATTCTTAAGGTGCGGAGCCCGCACAGCCATCCTGCTTCGAGGAGAACGGTGCACCTTTTTAACGATCACATGCCCCCAATGGCTTCGCCAAAGGGGGCATCGTTGTTTTCTCTTCTCACATCGCAGCCATTCGGCTGCTCCTGTTTCTCTCTTCGGGGTTTCAGACAATGGTACACATAGCATAAAGGCTGTCCGGTCGAATGGGCAGCCTTTTGTTTTGCATTTTTGCATAAGAATGTGCAAAAAACCGCTCTTTTTCAGCATAGATGAGGGGATATCCCTGAGAAAGGAGTTTTGACTATGCTGAAAGCCAACGGGAAGTATATCGACACGATGCCGGTGCAGCAGCTTTTCTCGCAGGAGGAAGCACGGGCGGACACGATCGTCATCGAGGTGGACAGGTTCTACGGGGCGCATGACCTTGCGGAGTTCCTGTTCATCATGCGTGGCATCACGCCGTCCGGCGGGGAGACGGAAGCCGCCCTCACCAAGGATGTCCGGGAGGACGTGATCCGGCTTTCCTGGGAGGTGGGGCCGAAATTCACCGAGGAGGCAGGCGCTCTGGCGCTCGACCTGTTCGCCTACCGCTATGAGGAGGAGGCAGACCCGGAGGAAGATCCGCCGGATCATCTGCTGCGCTATCAGCTGCCGCCGGTGCAGGTGCGCTCGCTCCCGGACGGTTCGCATGTGCTCGATGAACGGAGCTATACCGCATTTCTGCTCGAAGTGCGTGCAACGGCAGAGCAGGCGCTCGAAGACATCGGCAGTGCGGAGGGCGAGGTGCATCAGGAGCTGGCAGCGATGCAGCAGGAGATCGACGCCATCCCGCCCATCGTGATCCTCACGCAGGCGGAATACGACGTGTTGCCGTCGCCGGATCCCGGCACGCTGTATGTCATCCGCTAAAACCGCATACAACGCAAAGCCCCCTCTGGAGACACCAGAGGGGGCTTTGATGTTCACTTTTTAGTTAACGTTCAGCCTGTCAGTGATCAGGTGGTAGGAACGGTAACGCCAGTGGAGGTCAGGGTCGGCTCATTGGTAGCGTGCTTTACATCGTTACCGGTCGGATAAGAACCCCAGTAGTTGCCGTCAGAAGCGGTGGTACCTACGCAAGCGCCTGCTACGATAGAGGACTTGAAGGTGTAGCCGTTCTTGGTAGCGTCTGCGAAGAAGTTCTCAACAGCGGTCTTCAGATCAGTGTTCAGAGAACCGTGAGCAGTGCCGACACCGTTGAAGGTGCTCATTACCTTACCCTGGGAGTCCATCTCGATCAGGGAGGTGTTGATAGCATCGAAGTAGTCCTTAGCGTTAGCGTTCATAGCAGAAACCTTGGACTTCTTAACGTAACCCAGCAGAGACGGTACGAGGATTGCGGCCAGAACACCGATGATGGCGATTACAACGATCAGCTCTACCAGTGTGAAGCCCTTGACGTTCTTTCTTGTTTTCATA
>JAIKWY010000031.1 GCA_024684395.1 Oscillospiraceae bacterium | reverse complement strand
CAAGGATGCCCCGCAGATCGTTGACCGTCATGTGCAGCCGATCCTCGATCCGATGGAATGCGGCAGCGGCGACTACTGCAATGTGTCCGTCAATTTCTACGGCTTTGCGGCATCAGGCAATAAGGGCATCGCGGCAGGACTCCAGAACATCCAGCTTGTGAGACACGGTGAGCGTCTTGCGGGCAGACCGACCGCAGCATCCGACTTCGTTGAGGTCGAGGGTGACGATGCAGACGAGCTTGACGATGACGATATGGATTTTCTGAACTGACAGATAAGGGAGGACGGTGTGCCTCCCTTTTACATACACAAACAGGTGGTGATTTTATTGAGCAGACGTGTACTTTCTATCGACCTTGAGACCTACAGCGATGTTGACCTCCCGAACTGCGGCGTGTACCGCTATGTTGAGGGCGACTTTCATATCCTGCTGTTCGCCTATGCCTTTGACGATGAGGAGACAAAATGTGTGGATATGGCTTGCGGGGAGCAGCTCCCGGCAGAGGTCGTGGATGCGATACACAATGAAAATATCATCAAATCTGCATGGAACGCCCAGTTCGAGCGTATCTGTCTGTCAAAGTATTTCGGCACACAGCTTGATCCCGATTCTTGGCAATGCACGATGGTATGGGCGGCATCGCTCTCCCTTCCGCTGAAGCTGGCAACGGCGGCGCAGGCTCTGAAAACCGCACAGCAGAAGGATGCTGTCGGTGAACGGCTGATTCGCTATTTCTCTATCCCGTGTAAGCCGACGAAAGCCAATGGCGGCAGAACCCGAAACCTGCCGGAACACGCTCCCGATGACTGGGCGCTGTTCAAAAGCTACTGCATTCAGGACGTGGAAACCGAGCGGGACATCCGCCGGAGACTTGAAAAGTTTCCGCTGATGCCGCAGGAATGGGATTTTTATCATATGGATCAGCGCATCAATGACCGCGGTATCCTGATTGACCGAGAGCTTGTGCAGCAGGCGATCATCTGCAATATGGCGATGTCTGAGGATATGACCCAAAGAGCTTATGCACTGACAGGACTTGAAAATCCCAATTCTGTATCTCAGCTGAAGTCATGGCTTGAGGAACGCGGCATTGAGATTGATTCCCTCGGAAAGAAGAATGTCGCATCGCTCATCACTGATCTGAACAAGCACAGCGCTGACGGTGAAGCACTTGACATGATGAAGCTGCGTTTGCAGATGGCGAAGTCCTCTGTGAAGAAGTACCAAGCTGCTGAACGGTATATTTGTACCGATGGCAGAGCGCACGGACTGTTTCAGTTCTCCGGTGCGAACCGTACCCAACGATGGGCGGGACGCGGCATCCAGTTACAGAATCTGCCGCAGAATCACATCGCAACGCTCGATGAAGCCCGTGACCTTGTGAAACTCGGCTGCTTTGACATGATCGAGGTGCTGTACGGAAACACACCGGATATCCTGTCGCAGTTGATCCGTACCATGCTCATTCCGAAACCCGGCTGTGAATTCATCGTAGCTGACTTCTCCGCTATCGAAGCGAGAGTTCTCGCATGGCTTGCAGGAGAACAATGGCGGCTGGATGCCTTTCAGCGTGGTGAGGATATCTACTGTGCTTCAGCATCGCAGATGTTCGGTGTTCCTGTTGTGAAACATGGCATCAACGGCGAACTGCGGCAGAAAGGCAAAGTTGCAGAGCTCGCCTGCGGCTACGGCGGCGGTTCCGGCGCTCTCATTTCTATGGGCGCACTGGACATGGGTTTGAAGGAAGATGAACTTCCCGACATTATCTCTTCTTGGCGTGACGCTAATCCGGAGATCGTGAAATTCTGGTATGCTGTTGAGAAGGCAGCCATTGAGACCGTCAAGGATCACAATGACAGATCGGTCGGTCGCATCGGATTTCAATTTTCAGCAAATACACTGTGGATCGTGCTCCCGTCCGGGCGTAGGCTTGCTTACATCAAACCGAGGCTGCAGCCGAACCGTTTCGGACGCATGGCACTGACCTTTGAGGGGCTTGGTGCAAACAACAAATGGGTGCGCGGTGAGACTTATTCAGGCAAGCTGACTGAAAATATCACGCAGGCTACTGCAAGAGATTTATTGGCAGAGGCGATGCGGCGTATGGAGCTTGCAGGGCTTGGTATTGTCGGTCATGTTCACGATGAGGTCATTCTGGAAGTGCCACGAGGACAGTACACAGTCAATGATGTATGCAGCATCATGAATCAGAATCCGAAATGGGCGGACGGTCTGCCCTTATCATCAGCCGGATATACCGGCAATTATTATTTCAAAGACTGAGGAGGATATCTTTATGAAACAAGGCAGATCATTACCGGAAGTGCTGACTGAGCTTCAGCGTCAGAATGCGGCAAAGCAGGACTACATCGGTGCAGCGGAGGCTTTCCGTCTGGACGATGACGGCAGCACTTTCAATATCGGTACTGACCATCGCTTCGGCACCACACAGCTTTTCCATCGTCAGGTGGCATCGGCGCTCGGCATTCCGGCGAAATACTACGATATGATGCAGAAGCAGAAACCCGATCTTCTGGCAGACAATGTGAATGCATGGTTCAGCGATAAGGGCAGCAGCTACATGGTGCGTACCCTCGATTACGGCAGCGGACAGGTTGCGAGAGCCTTGCTGTCTGACCGCTACCGCCGTATTGATAACCTTGAAATTGCTTCGGCTGTCCTCCCAATCTTCGCCGGACAGGAAGGCATGGAGGTCATGAGCTGCGAGGTCACAGAGAATAAGCTGTATCTGAAGATCGTCAATCACCGTCTGGAAATGGCTTGTGTCGGTGATCGTGTTCAGGCGGG
>JAIKWY010000018.1 GCA_024684395.1 Oscillospiraceae bacterium | reverse complement strand
CGCAGACAGCCTCGGTGATCCTGTTTGTTTCGGCGGTGGTCTTTGTGATGGTCGGGGTAGTCCACCATGTATGCTGCGGCATGACGGAATGGTTCTATGTCCGCCTTGGCCGCACGGAGGAGGCGCGGCAGACGGTGCTGGAATTTTTCAAGCGCACCTCCGTCACCATGATCGTGTGCTACCTGGGGCTGATCGTGTATTTCGTGACATTCTTCATCGCGGTGGTCTCCGGCGTGACGCCGCTTCCACGGATCGCATGCCTTGCCAATACGATCTTGTTTTTCATCCTGCTGACAGCCTTCCGTGTGCATAACGGCGGCAATCTCGCCAATGCAGCATTCTTCCTGTGCTGCCTGATCCTGCTGTAAATCTGCTGTTTCCCCTGCCTCTGGCAGGGGCTTTTTATTACTATCGTGGTAATAGACAAAAGCCGGAGCCTGTGCTATAATAAAATTGGAAGAAGCGTCTACAAGCGGAGACGATGCTTTCAAGCTGCAACAGGTGTAAAGCTCCACGCAGATCAGGGCGTTCTGCCAAACGATGCTTCTGCAACAGTTTCCGCAGTTACAAGCGGTGCAGATTTCGATACCGCAAAATCAAATCTTTCCAATTTCAAGGTATACAGCGTTTCTGTATCATCTGACCTGAACGGAAAGATGCAGGTGTCCCTCCCCATTCCGTCCGGCGTTTCCGAGCCTGTTGTCTATCGGATCGCAGACGGCAAAAAGACAAAGATCAATGGCACTGCTGAAAATGGAATGTTTACATTCCAGATCAAAGATACAGGCACATTTGCGATCGGTACCGCAGGAGCATCCAACAGCAGTAATTCCAGCACATCAAGCAACGGCAAGTCCTCCAATGCACCGCAGACCGGCGACGCAGGTGTCGGAACAGTTGCAGCCGGACTGACCGTCGCAGCAGCGGCAGCATTCATCACAAGGAGGAAGAACAAGTAATACCTGATCACAGCACTCCTGCTGCTCGTTCTGTTCGTATATTCGGTCAACACAGGCAGCCTGAAAGTAACTCCCGTACAGCTTTTCAAGGGACTGTTCGCAATGGCTCTTGCACAGGATACAAAAACACTGTTCCTCGACGAGCCGACCACTTATCTGGATATTCGCTATCAGCTTCAAATATTAAAGCTGGTACGCACATTAAACGATCAGTACGGAATGACGATCATCATGGTACTGCACGATATTAACCAATCATTATACTACAGCGACGAAATTATTGCCATGAAGGACGGAAAGATCTGTGCGCAGGGAGAGCCGCAAAGGATCATCACATCAGAACTGATGAAGGAAGTCTACGGCGTAGACCTTCAGATCTCACAGCTTGACGGAAAAACGTTCATCATGCCTCTTGAAAATAAGGTGAAAAATTGATATAATATTGGTATATTCTCTGATTGGAGTGATTCTATGTTTGATAAACGACTGACACAGCTATGTCCCGAAAGTAAAAAATACATTGCGGGCAATATTATCCTGCAATGGCTGGAGCTGTGCTGCAATGCTGTAATGACCTGGCTTTACCACCCGAACACTTTATGAACTTGCTAATTCCTTGATATATGGGGATTCAAATACTAAACCTGATCTCAATGTCCTCGCTGTGATGTGAGATGTAAACGACCTCGATCATTTCAGCGGCAACATCATGTTTTTCCTGCACCGGAAGAGTGTCCCACATCGCAAGAGGCTCAACCAACGGCTTTGTGTCGATAGCCTTACGCTTGCGAGCTTTGGTCTGCAACTTGCCTTCAAGCTCCGACTTCCTGGAGTGCATCTCTTTGATCCTCTGCTGAATGTAGGCGAACACCACATCGTCCGCTTCTGCCATTCTGTCCATTAAGGAACGAATCTCGGTATCCAGTTTCAGAATTTCACCCTTGATACTCTCGACCTCCATATCGGGAGTATCTTTCTGCTTGTGATATATTTCAAGACTTTTCATTCGTTCGCACATAGCAGAGTAGATGATCTCCTCAACATCATCGAGCTTAACGCTGTAATTCCGGCTTACGCAGCCGCTGACTGTCTGCATTCCGCTGTCAAAGAGATATTTATACACCTTCTCCGGCTTCTTCTGCTGAACATTTATCACAACAGCCAGCCCACATTCTTTGCATTTCAACAAACCAACGAGCCATGAATTATTTGCCTTCCTATTTGTATGGAATGACTTGCTGTGCTGCTTTTTGTCCTGAACAGTGAGCCATACCGAACTGTCAACCAATCCTTCGTGATAACCGATTTTTGCGAATTTTCCACCATCTGCATTATTGTGCAGAAATACTCCGTGAACACCATCATAGGCATCAACATCGTCAATGATCTCATAGCCCTGTGCTTGGAAGTATGCGTAGACTGCCTTATCAGCACGAACATAAAGCGGATTTTTCAAGATAGATGACAATGAGCTGACATTCAACTTGCCACTGTGACTGGCGTTTTTGCCGCCGTATTCATCTGTACGGAGATAATGTACGCTATCTTCATGCTCACTAAAATACCTGATAATATCACGGAGCGAGGTTGACGGCTCAGCATACATCTGATAAGCGAGCTTCAACGCTTCTGCCTGCTCGGACGGAACAAGAACTGAACCCTTCTTTCCGTTCATAGTCATCCGTTGCGTTGTATAACCAAAGCTCATGATCCTGCCCTGGAAGAAACCTGTTTCTCTGCTTCTGGTGTTATATGCATCTGCCACTCTGCCTGCGATCGTTTCTCTCTCAAACTCCGCAAAGTTCAGGAGATTGTTACGCATCATACGCCCTTCCTTAGTCTCCG
>JAIKWY010000215.1 GCA_024684395.1 Oscillospiraceae bacterium | reverse complement strand
TACATGACCAGTTTTATCATAGACATAGTTGAATGGATTGTAGTTGTGGGAATGCTCCAACTCTATGAGATTCAGCACACGCAGTTCGTATCCGGCTTCTGTCAGGAGCTTGCCTGTATGCTGTAAGATTTCCCCTTTGGGGTCAGTGATGACATACGACGTATTGAGCTGCATAATGTTAGGTTCAACGATGCTTCTTGTCTTACCTGTACCGGAACCGCCTATGACCAAACAATTCAGATTCAGACCGTGCTTATGTGTATTCAGAGACATTCGTACTTCCTCTGAAAGAATAATATTATTGTCAATATATGCGCCGGCAAAGTTTCCTTTCTTATCAAAAATACGCTTTCCGTCAGTTGTCAGAAATGCCTTGAATTTCGGTTTTGTAGGATCAGCAAGGCTTTTCATCTCCCGTTTGTCACCCCATTTTGCACTGCCGTGTTCCACACCTCGTCGGTGCAGCCGCTTTCCGCTCTCTGCGTATTTGTAGGCTGCGAATAATCCGATCGCAACAAGACCGAGAAATCCCATCTTCGGCGCATAGCTGCCTTTTGATTGTATCGCTTTTACAACCTGCTCAGGCTTGCCTATGATCTTCTCAAAGCTGCTTCCGATCATCGTCATATCCAGTTTCCCGTCCGGTTTGACTGCCAGATCCATTGCAGCACCGAGCATCACGCATAGTACCAGCAGGATCATTGCGATCACGCCGTAGATGATGAGCGTTGAGATACTGACCTTTTTCGGGACGGGTGATTTCGTAGCCATCCGCATTACCTCCTGAATAAAGGTAATTCCGACTTCGGGAAATCCGGCAGCTTCGGTACCTCCGGCAACTTCGGAACAGTTTTCCCAACCTCCGGCGCTTTCAAGATGTTACCTGTAGAGTGCTCACGCAGATCCACGGAACCCTTTTCCACGATTACAAAACCACCGCCTTCCGGTCTTACCGTAGCAGGGCGCAGATCCTCCACCGCATATTTTCCATTAGAAGAAAGTTTAGGACGGTCAAACAACTGATCTACTCCAGCTTTGAATACATCCTCGGATAGGAGCTTACCTAAGCCTTGCTGCGCACCGATTCCTTTATATAGCGGATTCAGATAAATCTGATTGTCCATCATGACAAACTGCGCACGAGGGGCACTGGTCACCTTATGCAAAAGGATCTCATCCGTGTCGATATTAGATCTCTTTATGTTTAAGAATGTCACACCATCCAGCTTCTTTTCGCCGGTCAGAAACTGCATTCCCACAGAAAGCGGCTTTGGCGCAGGAGCAGGTTCAATAGGCTTAATTGGTTCTGGTGCTGTCGCTGCAACCGGCTTTGATGTTGGAACAGGCTCTACAGGCTTAACCGGCTCCGGTACTACTTCTACTACTGGCTTAGGCGCTTCCTCTGTAACCGGCTGCGGCGCTTCCTCTACAACTGGAGTGATATTCTCCGTTACAGGATGTGGCGTATCCTCAGCATGCTGTGCCGGTTCGCTGTCCAAGTATTCTGGAGGTTCTTCCATGAAAGGCAGATCCTCAGCATACGGCTCCGGCACATCCTCCCAGTTCTCCGGTACTTCTTCATCAAATGGCAACGGTGCATCATCGAGTGCCGGTGCATCCTCGCTAAAGAATGCAAAGCTGTTCAGATCCTCGGCTGTCAGCGGATATACCAGATCATCCGCCTGTGCCAGCACGATTTCAGCCTGCTGCTCGCTAACGTCGAATACTTCGGTAATCGCCTTGACCGCCTCAGCCGGATCCGCAGTCGGTACCTCGACCGTCTGATCGGCATGGGAGATCCTGACCGCATTACTCTTGACCTCTTCAACCAGCAGCACCTTCTCGGCGCTCTGTTCAGAAGCCATCCGGAACACATCCTTCGCCATTGCCCCAGCGATATGATCCGACACGCCCTGCTGCTTGTAACAATCGGTTATGTCATGCAGCGCCTTCTTCTTGTCTGAAAAAGAAAGCTCCAACGTCTGAGTTTGCGTAATCGGGTATTCCACGCCATTCTGGTCAGTCTCGATGGCAGTACCGGTGATCGTCACCGTAAAGCTGTCCTTGCCGGTTCGCTCGATCTGATTGTCAATGCTGCTGATCGGCAGGGACTTTGCGAACGTGTTACCGTCCTCGTCCGTGCGCAGCATCCCGCTGACAACATCAGGATTCTTCATATCAAAATCGGACTTCTTGAAATCATAGGAAAGCTCGGTATTTTGCTGCGTCACATAGTAATCCGAGACCTTCTTTGCCTTATCCACAAGCGCCATAATTTCCGTGTTGTCCGTGATTCTCAGATCCGTTCTAAGCTGCTTTGCCATCTGAAGCTGTGTCATTTTCTCCGGCTGTAACACCGAGAAATTGCCCTCCTGATCCCGGAAGACAATGCGGGGAACATCGTCTGTCTTGGGTGTCAGCCGCCAGCAATCATACGCCTTCGCAGCGACCGCTTCGCCCTCGACTGTGATGTTGGCATCCACACGGGAGAAGGCATCCTGCGGGTTGTCAGTGAAGAAGCACTGCTTCTCCTGCCCTTGCAACAGTTCCTGACCGAATTTCGCACAGGCGATATTTGCCTTGTTTTCGTCCATCCCGAAGCGCTCCTGCATTTGTGCCGACAGAATCTGCCGTGCAGGCAGCTCGTCAAAGGTTAGCTCCTGTCCTGTGCGGCTGTCCTGGATGTGGAAGAAGCCGTCATCATCACGGGAAAACTGCATGTCCTTCTCGATTTCGCTGCACTTCCGGACAAACGCATCCCGTGCCGCCATGATCGCTTTTTCATCCCGCTTTTCATAGAGGCAGAAACTCTCGCCGCCCTTCGTTTTACCGAATGAAGCCGTTACGCCGAGCTGCTTCATCTCAGCCGTCAGGAACGGCACCTCCCATTCATTGACCTTGAAATTGTCGAGCGCTTTCGGGCGTTCTGCCATCTTCGTCTGCATCATTTCTGTGCAGATCTGACGGAAAACAGGCAGATCGCTTGTGCGCACACTTGCATAGTAATTGTCCTTGCCTTTGGAGCCGGTGAAGGCGACCGGAATGCCGTACTCCTTGGCTTTCTTTGCGATAAACTGCCGATCAGCCTTCGTCATCCCTTGCTCTGCCGTTGACAGCGTATCGCCGGTCTGACGGGCATTGCGCACCAGCTCTTTCATGCTGACCGTTCCGGGCTTGATGTCTTGGGGCTTGGTCGCTTTTGCTTCCTGTTTGGCAGCTTTCTTTGCAGCCCGTTCCGCAGCACGCTGCTTGCTGTCATTCATCAGCGTGTCCAGCAGCTTGGCGATCATGTCGATCGTCTTATCCACCGCATGACCGCCGGTCTGAGCTGCCGTCTGGGTCACACTGAGTGTTACGCTGACGACATCGTCACTCATGTTCATGATGGTTCCTCCTTTTGGGTAATCGAAAAGCACCTATTCATTTCTGAACAGATGCCTTGGATTACCATTTTCATAGATTAGATACTCTGATACAATGCAGAGCTTTATTCAGATGCTGCAAAGAGCAATCGAGAATTGCCGCATTCCTGCCAGCCAGCTTTCTCAAACAGATCCCATTCCTCCCGGTTCTTTGCCGTTTCAGGATAGGAGACACCGCTGACACGCATTCCGGCAGCACGAAGATATAATTCCGGAGCTATTTGCATCGAGACTTCATTCTCTGGAGTATCGCTTGGATTAAGGCATTTTTCAATAACAGAACCCCGAATGGTCGAGTTAATGGCACATGCAATATTCGTTAATTGCTGCTCCTTTGTGTTATCATAAGGCAGAGGACTGGGGTAGAAGGCAACAACATTGATCTCATCTTGTTCGCAAAAGCTGGCGACTATATCCAGAATTTCAATCTTTTCATCCTCGGTCACATCTTCTGCAAAGGAATAGTCTTCCAGATACAGGATGTTGCAGCCATATTCATTGTTGACTGCATTGACCAGAGGAGCATTTCCCATTCTCTTGTCTGTCAGCGCTGACCATACATATTCCAAGTCGCCACTTTTGGCATCGCAGAAATAGTGCGGATCTTCGCCAGAATCGAACATAATATCACCAAAGATCACTTTCCCGTCCGCTTGAAATACCAGCTTTTCTTCATTTTCTTGCAGGATGCCGTTTTCATCAGGTTCCACTTTGTACATTTTCAGTTTTGCAAGCTGAATGTATTCACTTTCATCGTATTCTTCAAAATACTCATCGTCGTTGTCATCCGTTTCGTCAGGTATCTCGTCCTCATATTTCGCCTCGGCTTCGGCAAAGGCTTCTTCCGGATCATCAGTATCCGGAATATAACTGAAAGATATAAAATATGTACTCATTATGATTCTCCTCTCATAAATACATGGTCGTATCCACATGATGTAATGTGGAAAAAGCACCTATTCATTTCTGAACAGATGCTTTGTAAACAATAAAAATCATTGAAGATAAGGTCTTAGCAATGCCAGCAGCTCATAGACCTTAGTGCCGGGAGCAGAGCCTGCCGGTGTCCGTCCCTGATTGCGTTCATCCAGCTTCTGCGCATTGCGGAGCGCAGTGTCCAGATAGGGACGCAGAACGGAATAAGTATCCCTGCGGTTCTTGGCATACTCACCCTGTCCGATGTTATTCAGCCATTCAGTTACCTGTAATTTTACCCAATCACGTTGAGAATGTCAAGCGTAAAATGTCGATTTGGAAAAATTATTTCTTATCGCTGATTTAAAACGCCGTTTTGAGCATTTTATACCATATCAAAGAATGCGCACTTCTTCTGCATTAACCTCCTTTGCTACTGTTCCACTACTCCCATATTAAAAAGTGCTTCTATTATTCTGATATGAATCAGCATTTCGACATAAACAGACTTGACAAAAAGCTGAAAATATGTTATCATTAGTTCGTAGAAAACGAAACTGTGGAGGTGCGGCAATGATTATTCTTGACGTTAGTCTGAAAGCCATTTATGGATTTGATGATTTTCACATCAGTTTTACCTACCCGAAGCGAATTGTGGGCTCCATGATCGAGGATGAGTTTCTGGAAGGCAGAGAGCGTTTCCGCTACAAAAAAGCTGTTATCCTGATGGGATCGAATGCCACAGGCAAGACCAGT
>JAIKWY010000214.1 GCA_024684395.1 Oscillospiraceae bacterium | reverse complement strand
TATAACACCCATTTGCTTACACCAGATTTCCGGGGAAATATCCCCGCCTATCTGCTATAAAATACTTCTATGTAAGGAGCTCTTTAACATGGCAGACGGAAGAATTTTCTACAAGCAGGATTGTGATATCCACAAGCTCGACGGCAAGACCGTTGCGATCATTGGCTACGGTTCTCAGGGTCACGCACATGCACTGAACCTCAAGGAGTCCGGTGTCAATGTTGTCGTAGGTCTGTACGAGGGCAGCAAGAGCTGGGCAAAGGCTGAGAAGCAGGGTCTGAAGGTTATGACCACTGCCGAGGCTGCAAAGGCTGCTGACATCATCATGATCCTGATCCCGGACGAGAAGCAGAAGGCTCTGTACGAGTCCGATATCAAGCCGTATCTGACTGCCGGCAAGACTCTGGCATTTGCTCACGGCTTCAACATCCACTTCGGCTGCATTGTTCCGCCGGCTGACGTTAATGTAATCATGATCGCTCCGAAGGCTCCGGGTCACACCGTTCGTTCCGAGTACCAGGCTGGCAAGGGCACTCCCTGCCTGATCGCTGTACATCAGGATGCTACCGGTGACGCTCAGGAGATCGGTCTGGCTTATGCTGACGGTATCGGCGGCAGCCGTGCAGGCGTTCTGGAGACCACCTTCAGAACCGAGACCGAGACTGACCTGTTCGGTGAGCAGGCTGTTCTCTGCGGCGGTGTCTGCGCTCTGATGCAGTGCGGCTTCGAGACCCTCGTTGAGGCTGGTTATGATCCGAGACCTGCATACTTCGAGTGCATCCACGAGATGAAGCTCATCGTTGACCTGATTTACCAGTCCGGTTTCGCAGGCATGAGATACTCCATTTCCAACACTGCTGAGTACGGTGACTACATCACTGGTCCGAAGGTGATCACCGAGGATACCAAGAAGGCTATGAAGAAGGTTCTGGCAGACATCCAGGACGGTTCCTTTGCAAAGGAATTCCTGCTTGACATGTCCGATGCAGGCAACCAGGTTCACTTCAAGGCGATGAGAAAGCTCCATGCCGAGCATCCGTCTGAGGTTGTCGGCGCAGAGATCCGCAAGCTGTATAGCTGGAACTCTGAGGATGATAAGCTCATCAACAACTAATATTCTTAATCAATGTGCATACCCGCCCGTTTTCTACGGGCGGGAGTACGGTTATATTGGAAAATCCCGATGTTTCGGGATTTTGCCGCATATATAGAGGATTAATTGTCCGGCATGACATGGCTATTTTGCTGAGGAGATGCAGAAATGAGAAGAGAACGTGCTGTTATAGGCGTGCTATTGCTTTCTGTTTGCTTTATTTCTCCGATGCGGACAGCGGCTGTTTCAAATACCACTTTTTCTGATTCCATGCTTATTCCAACGGATTCCGAGGTTTCTACAGAATTTTTGACCGAGGCAGAGGACGGGGGCTATATTCAGAATTTTGCGGTATCCGATACAGGAAGTATTGCAATCTGTATCAACAGTGATTGTGTGAATTTTTATCAGAAGGACGGTACATTTTTGTATGCTGTCCGTTATTATTCATCAGGTATGAGTCGTGTATTCTGGTACAAGGATAACCCAGTAATCTATCTGGTACGAGGTAATCTGTGTCTGATTCCGTATGAAGCGCATCAAAGTATAGAGGTATGGGAGTTTACTGGCAGTGAATCCGATTTGTTGTCGGAAACGGTATTCACTAATTGTTCGGTAAATGGGACTTTCTACCAGATGCTGCCGTCTGATTCTTTTCTAAGTCGATCAAAAGGTTATCAGCTTGTGATGCAGAATAGTGGAGAAACTCAGCAGGTGATCTATACCGATAAAAAGGATGCCAGAAATGCCGTTTTTAGGCTGCTCCTTATCATTGCAGTGTTTTTGGGGACGGCAGTTGCGATATGGAAAAACATCCGGCTTTGGAGAGATCTCATGCATCTGTGATCCACTGTCGGAAATAATAAAAAAGAGGTTTTGCTATGTATTTTGATGCGAAAAATACCGGTGCGCACTGTGCGCCCCAGCGTTCTCTGCTCCACGCACTTGGTCTGACCAAGGAGGAGATGGAGCGTCCGCTCGTTGGTATCGTCAGCTCCTATAACGAGATCGTACCCGGCCATATGAACCTCGACAAGATCGTTGAGGCTGTCAAGCTTGGCGTTGCAATGGCTGGCGGTACGCCGATCGTGTTCCCGGCGATCGCTGTCTGCGACGGTATCGCTATGGGTCATGTCGGCATGAAGTACTCCCTTGTCACCCGTGACCTGATCGCCGATTCCACCGAGGCTATGGCGCTTGCGCATGCTTTCGATGCCCTCGTTATGGTACCGAACTGCGACAAGAACGTGCCCGGTTTGCTGATGGCTGCTGCCCGTGTGAACGTGCCGACCATCTTCGTTTCCGGCGGCCCGATGCTGGCAGGTCATGTGGACGGTAAGCGCACGAGCCTGTCCTCGATGTTCGAGGCAGTCGGCTCCTTCAAGGCCGGCAAGATCGACCAGGAGAAGCTGGACGAGTTTGAGCTGAACGTATGTCCGACCTGCGGTTCCTGCTCCGGCATGTATACCGCCAACTCCCACAACTGCCTGACTGAGGTGCTCGGTATGGGTCTGCGTGGCAACGGCACCATTCCGGCTGTGTACTCCAAGAGAATCGAGCTGGCAAAGCACGCCGGCATGCAGGTCATGGAGCTCCTGCGCCAGAACATCCGTCCCCGCGATATTATGACCGCCAAAGCATTTGAGAATGCTCTGACTGCCGATATGGCGCTCGGCTGCTCGACCAATTCCATGCTGCATCTCCCGGCGATCGCCAACGAGTGCGGCGTGAAGATCAACCTCGACATGGCAAACGAGATCAGCGCAAGAACGCCGAATCTCTGCCATCTGGCTCCGGCTGGCCATACCTATATGGAGCAGCTTGACGAGGCAGGCGGCGTGTATGCCGTACTCGCTGAGCTCGCTAAGAAGGGGCTGATCCACACCGATGTCATGACCGTTACCGGCAAGACAATGGGCGAGAACATCGCTTCCGTTGTCAACCGTGATCCCGAGGTCATCCGCACCATTGACAATCCGTACAGCCAGACCGGCGGTATCGCCGTGCTCAAGGGCAACCTTGCTCCGGATGGCTGCGTTGTCAAGAGAAGTGCCGTAGCACCCGAAATGCTCGTTCACGAAGGCCCTGCAAAGGTATTTGACTCCGAGGAGGAGACCATTGCAGCCATCTACGGCGGCAAGATCCAGGCGGGCGATGTCGTTGTCATCCGCTATGAGGGTCCGTCCGGCGGCCCGGGTATGCGTGAGATGCTCTCCCCGACCTCTGCCATTGCAGGTATGGGTCTGGACAAGGAAGTTGCTCTCATCACAGACGGCCGTTTCTCCGGTGCGACCAGAGGCGCATCTATCGGCCATGTTTCGCCGGAAGCAGTACGTGGCGGTCTGATCGCATATGTACAGGACGGCGACATCATCTCCATCAACATTCCGGAATACAAGATCGAGCTCAAGGTCCCCGACGAGGAGATCGAGCGCCGCAAGGCTACCACCGAGATCAAGGTAAAGAAGGACGTCACCGGTTACCTCAAGAGATATGCCAAGATGGTCAGCTCCGCAGACAAGGGTGCGATCATCAACTATATCGACTAAGGAGCGCTTGTGATGTTTGGTAATAAGGAAAAGGTACCGGAGCGTTTTGTATGCAAAACTATCGAGGGCAGTTCGTTGAACGAAAGCGGCAAGCATATCGTCCTCGTTGACCGTGAGACAGGTGTGAATTATCTGTATATCCGCACCGACGGCGGCTATTCGGCCGGTCTGACCGTTTTGTACGGTCCGGACGGCAAGCCGCTTATCACAGACGTTCCGATCGCTGAATAATACAATCCTGTTTCCTGCTGCTATTTATAGCAGCAGGAAACAGTGTCAGAAACACACACGAAAGGACTGAACCACATGGGAATGACCATGACACAGAAGATCCTCGCCGCACATGCCGGTCTCGATAAGGTCGAGGCAGGACAGCTCGTGCTCGTGAACTTGGATCTCGTGCTTGGCAATGATATTACTTCACCAGTCGCCATCAAGGCATTCAACCAGATGGGCAAGGAGAATGTATTCGACAAGGAAAAAGTGACCATGGTCATGGATCACTTTGCTCCGAACAAGGACATCAAGGCTGCACAGCAGTGCATGATGTGCCGTGATTTCTGCGGTGCGCAGGACATCACGCATTTCTATGATGTCGGACAGATGGGTATCGAGCACGCACTGCTCCCGGAAAAAGGACTGGTTGTCTCCGGTGATGCGGTGATCGGTGCTGACTCCCACACCTGCACCTATGGCGCACTCGGCGCATTCTCCACCGGCGTCGGCTCCACCGATATGGGCTGCGGCATGGCGATTGGCAAGGCATGGTTCAAGGTGCCCTCTGCACTGAAATTTGAGCTGAAGGGCAAGCTGAACAAGTATGTCTCCGGTAAGGACGTCATCCTGCACATCATCGGCATGATCGGCGTGGACGGCGCACTGTACAAGTCTATGGAATTTGTGGGCGAGGGCCTGGCATCCCTTTCTATGGCTGACCGTCTCTGCATGGCGAATATGGCGATCGAAGCCGGTGCCAAGAACGGCATCTTTGCTGTGGATGACATCACCAAGGCTTATGTCAAGGAGCACTCCGACCGTGAACCTGTCGTTTATACGGCTGATGCTGATGCAGAGTACGAGAAGACCTATGTCATCGACCTCTCCGAGATCAAGCACACCGTTGCGTTCCCGCATCTGCCGGAGAACACCCACACCACCGACGAGATCGATGAGATCAAGATCCAGCAGGTAGTCATCGGCTCCTGCACCAATGGCCGTCTCGAGGATCTGAAGGCTGCCGCTGAGATCATGCAGGGCAAGCAGGTCGCCAAGGGCGTTCGCTGCATCGTGATCCCGGCAACACAGCGCATCTACCTCGAAGCAATGGAAGCAGGCTATCTGAAGACCTTCATCGAGTGCGGCGCAGTCGTTTCTACACCGACCTGCGGTCCGTGCCTGGGCGGTCACATGGGCATCCTCGCCGAGAACGAGCGTGCCGTTGCGACCACCAACCGCAACTTTATCGGCAGAATGGGTCACACGACCTCTGAAATCTATCTGGCATCTCCCGAAGTCGCCGCAGCAAGCGCTATCATGGGCAGAATTGCCGCCCCCGAGGAGGTGCTGTAAATGAAAATGACAGGTACCGTCATCAAATACGGTGACAACGTGGATACGGATGTGATCATCCCCGCACGTTATCTGAACACCAGCGACCACAAGGAGCTCGCTTCCCACTGCATGGAGGATCTGGACACCACGTTCGCTTCCCGTGTCAAGGAGGGCGACATCATGGTAGCCGGCTGGAACTTCGGCTGTGGCTCCTCCCGTGAGCACGCACCGATCGCCATCAAGGCAAGCGGCATCTCGCTCGTCATCGCCAAGAGCTTTGCACGTATCTTCTACCGCAACGCCATCAATATCGGTCTTGCCATCGTAGAATCCGAGGCTGCTGCCGATGCCATCGCTGAGGGCAATGTCATCACTGCCGACCTCGACAACGGCATCCTCCACAACGAGACGACCGGCGAGGACTACGCAGTAGAGCCGTTCCCGGCATTCATCCAGACCATCATCGAAAACGGCGGTCTGGTCGAGTCCATCAAGAACGGGAGCATCAAGTAATGAACCTACAGGAGCTTGAACATGAACTGAGTTCCCTGACCGTGTTCGGGGAGCTCGATCATGACGAGGTGTTCTCTGAGTTCCGCACCATGCTGTTCATGCTGGAGCATAAGGATGCACTGAGCAAGGCAAGCTGCTTTGCATGGCAGCTGTATCACAAGTACACCGACAACTGGACTGCCTATCTGTGCGATCTGGTGCTCCATCTGGAAACGCCGTGCTCGTATTTTACAGGGCTCGGAAAGCCCATCCCTGCGTATATCGAGCAAGCGGCACGGCATGACCTGAGCATCCTGTCCGAAGCGGCAGGCGTG
>JAIKWY010000209.1 GCA_024684395.1 Oscillospiraceae bacterium | reverse complement strand
CCCTTTGGGAGTACAGTACCCGTGTCATGGGACAGACCATTCTGGGAAAGATCACCGCTTCCGCAGCACCCGAAGGCACAGAGCCGCCCGATGACGGCAAGGCAGATGATGCACAGAAACCTTCCGAGGAAGGGCTGACAGCACCGACAGTTACAGCGCCGGAAATGCCTGTGATCGGTATGGACGGCAAAACCGCTGACGGCGCTATGCCGTATGAAATTCTGAAACAGCAGCTTGCTTTTCTGAGATAAGCAGGCTGTATTTTTATGACCGCCGGAGTTTTACCTCCGGAGAAATGGAGAAATGAATATGAGCAAGATCATGGAACTTCGCGCAAAGCGCAATACCCTGTGGGAGCAGACTAAGGCATTCCTCGAAAAGCACCGTGGTGAGAACGGTCTCGTGGAGGCATCCGCTGTCGAGCAGTACAACAAGATGGCATCCGAGGTGCAGGCACTCGGTGCAGAGATCGAGCGTCTGGAACAGCAGGCTGCGCTCGATGCAGCACTTTCCGCACCGACCAGCAAGCCTGTCACCAATGCCCCCGGTGCAAAGAACACACCGCCCACCAACCCGACCGCAACCGACGAGTACAAGGGTGCATTCTGGGATATGATCCGCAACAAGGGCGACCAGATCGCAGTCCGCAACGCACTCTCTGTCGGTGAGGACACCGAGGGCGGCTACACTGTGCCGGACGAGTTCGAGCGCAGACTGGTTCAGGCTCTTGAAGAGAACAACATCTTCCGCCAGATGGCAACGGTTATCAAGACCAATTCCGGTACCCGTAAGATTCCGATCGCCAACGATACGATGGAGGCACAGTGGATCGATGAGGGTGAGGAAATTCCGGAGACTGACACCAGATTCGGTCAGACCACACTCTCCGCATACAAGCTCGGTACAATGATCAAGATCAGCAACGAGCTTCTGCATGACTCCGCTTTCGATCTCGCATCGTATATCGCCGCACGTTTCGGCGTGGCAATGGGCAATGCGGAAGAGCGTGCCTTCTTCACCGGTGACGGCGATAAGAAGCCTCTCGGTATCCTTGATGAGACAGGCGGTGCGCAGCTCGGTGTTACTGCGGCTTCTCAGACTGCGATCACCTTCGATGAGATCTTTGATCTCTACTACAGCCTGAAGTCTCCCTACCGCCGCAACGCACAGTTCGTCTGCAACGAGACCATTCTCCTGCAGCTCATGAAGCTGAAGGATAAGAACGACAACTATCTCTGGAAGCCCAGCCTTGACATCGCAAAGCCGGATACACTGCTCGGCAGACCGATCCGTACCTCTTCCTTCATGCCCGGTATCGCCAGGGGTGAACGTGTTCTCCTCTTCGGTGACATGAAGAACTACTGGGTGGCTGACCGTCAGGCGAGAACCTTCCGCCGTCTCAACGAGCTGTATGCCCGCACCGATCAGGTAGGCTTCCTCACTACTCAGCGTGTGGACGGCAGACTGATTCTTCCGGAGTCCGTCAAGGTCCTCAAGATGGCGGGTACAAAGGCGACTACAGGCGGTAATACCGGCGGCGGCGGTGCAGGCGGCAACGGCTGATCTCCTGAGAAAGGAGGTCAGTCATGAACCTGATATCGCTTCCTGAGACAAAAAACTACCTCCGTGTTGACCACTGTGAGGATGACAAGCTCATCCTCACTCTGATCGATACGGCACAGCGGCTCGTGATGGATGTGGGGCGCATGACTGAAAAACAGCTTGCGGAAAATGAGGAAACCTCCCGGCAGGCTATGCTGTATACTGTTTCTTACCTCTATGAAAACCGCAATACTGCTGATTATCATGCACTGACATTGACGCTCAGAGCCTTACTGTTTGCACAGAGGGAGGGCATTGTCTGATGGAGATCGGAAAACTGAATCAGCGCATTGCCGTCCTTGAAAACCATGTCAAAAAGGATGCTATCGGCAATCATAAGGCTCAGTGGGAGGAGGTGTTCTCCCTCTGGGCTTCTGTGACTGTATCCAATACGGTCGGCGGTGCGGATGAGGAAACCAATACCGGCGTGACCAGAGCAATTCAGAAAATTGAGGCCATTATCCGGCAGACTCCTCAGACAAAGCGGATGATGTCAACTGTGTACAGAATCCGTTTTGACGGTCTGGACTACGACATCAAAGGCATTGTGCCGAATTACCAAACGCAGGACTATATGAAGCTGATCTGCGAATCCAGAAAGGCGGGTGCGAAGGATGACATCTA
>JAIKWY010000174.1 GCA_024684395.1 Oscillospiraceae bacterium | reverse complement strand
TATAACCTCCACAAACACATCTATGACGCATTCTTCCACATCCTCGCAGGTGCCAACACTATGGATGATCCGAAATGCGATCGCATAGACATAGCGATAATAGGTCTCAAACAGCGCTTCTTCGCCCCGATCTCGCTGATGCTCCATCAGACTGCGGATCTGCTGTTCCGTCATAAGCATATCTCCCTTCAAATACCCCTTCACTTTATAAGACAGGTCCCGATCATATATTGTATCACTTTTTTTGAAGTTTGTATATAGTTTTTTCATTTCATAATAATGATGAATTTTTCTATCCTTCAAGTTTGAACCGTTCAAAATATACAGAACGGATATTTCTTAGCCGTTCCTGGTACTGAGCAAGCCCTTCCCTGCCCTCTTGCTTTTTTCATCCCAATGTGCTACAATGATTACGAACCGAGGTGATGAACATGCTGCACATAGCGGTCGTTGATGATGATACCGCATTTTCAAAAGGATTTTGCAAGCAGATCAAAGCGCTGTTTGCTGCACAGCAGATCACATGCGAATGCCGATGCTTTTCGGAGGGCGGTGCTTTCCTGAAGCAGGCGGACATCTTTGATGTGATATTTATGGACATCGATATTCCCGGATTTTCTGGCTTCGAAGCGGCAGCCCATCTGCATGATATCGGGTCAAAGGCGATTCTGCTGTTCGTATCATCGCACGATCATTTTGTCTATGAATCCTTCCGCTATGCGCCGCTTCGCTTTTTACGCAAGGGGCATCTGGAGGAGGAGCTGCAGGAGGCAGTCGAAGCCGTATGCCGTAAGCTGCATTCCGACATCATAACCGTGGAAAATGACCAGCATATCGCCTGCACGGTCGAGCTATCCCATATCGCAGGTTTCTTTGCTGTACGCCACGATATCCTGCTGCTGTATCCCGATAATACCACAATGTCCCTCGCAAGACGAAGCTGCACAATGGACAGCCTGGAAGCGCAGCTAAAGCCCTTTGGCTTCCTGCGCCCACATAAATCCTACCTCATCAATTATCGGTATATCAGCCGGATCTACCGTGAAAGGATCACCCTCACGGACGGCGGAAGCATTCCGATGAGCCGCCGGAAAACCTCGCAGATCCGTGAACAGTACTCTGTTTTAATGAGAAAGGAGACTTTATCATGAACTCCATGCTTCGTTCAAAAATGGTGGAGATCATATACCAGGATTATGGAATGGAAGGGTTAATAGCCTACCTGCTCTGTATTTTGATCGAGGTCTTGCTCTACGCTGCGGGAAATACAGTTCTCCTCAAATCTCCCGACAGCACAAAACGGCGCATGTTCGCAGCAGGCGCATTTATGCTGCTGTTTCATGCAGCACCCAGTTATTTTTTGAACAGTGCGCATTTTGCATCGACACTGATAGGTGACGGGATCTGGATCATCAGCAGCTTCTACGCCGGTTATTTTATTCTGAGACAGTCCGCAAAATTCGCATTGCAGACAGCATTATTCTGCAGATTATTAAGCTATGCCTGCGGCATACCAATCGGCATCATGATGGACTTTTTTTCACCAAGTATGTTTTTCCCGGAGGATCCAAGATTAATCTTGTCGATCATTATCAAAACGCTGCTGACCGTCGTACTTGTAGTGCCGGTTTTTTGGCTCCTAAAGTGCCTGCGGCAGAAACGGGCAGCACAATGGGAGCGGATCATGCTATGGATTTCCTGCGGATCGCTCATCATGGCGCTGATCGAATGTGTCTACCGTTATTACCAGTTCCCTCCATATTATAATCTGAGCCAGATGCATAATTTGAAGGATGTGATCGGCTATGTCGTCAGCAGAATCTCAGCCCCCGTCTGGAGCATGCTCAGTCTGGTTCTTTGGGGCATTCTGATACTGCTGATGATCCGTGCAGTGAAAAGCCGCCAAAGCTACCGCCGCATGACAGAAGCAATCTCCACTACGGAGCAGGAGCTCAAACGGACTGAGCAGGAATACAGGAGCATGTCCATCCTGCGCCATGATTACCGGAACATGATCGGCTGTGTGCAAAAGCTGCTGCAGGAGGGCAAAACAGACGAAGCACAGCGGTTTCTTACATCTGTCCAGCAGGATATGCTGTCGGACACAGAGCTGTTAAAATGCTCCAGTGCGCCCGTCAATGCGGTCATTAACGCAAAGCTTGGTGACGCTTCAGATATTGCAAGCACCTGCAGGATCACAGCCTCTATCCCGGAGGAGCTGGAATATGATCTGAGCATGATCTTAGCCAATCTGCTGGACAACGCCATCCGTGCAAGCCGCAAGCTCACCTCCGGCCGGGAGATCCGGGTGTCGATCACGGAAACGGACGGCTATCTGCAGCTCACTGTCAAAAACCGGATCGCTGCATCGGTTCTGTCAGCGAACCCCAGGCTTCTGACAGATAAAGAAGATGCCTCCCAGCACGGACTGGGGCTGCAATCCGTCCGGATGCTTGCCCAGCGGCATGAGGGGATGCTTGACCTGTACGAGGAAAACAGCATGTTTGTAGCAAGCGTTTTGCTTATGAAACCGTCACATGGGGGACAAAATGGTCACATGGGGGTAGAACCCTTGCATACATAACAACGATGCGGTATACTTTGAGTATACCGCATTTTATGTAAGGAGGTTTTTTCCATGAAACAAAAAAAGATCCCTAAAACACTCGCTGGCATCGCAGCAGCACTGTTGATGACCACACCGCTGACCGCTGCCGCCGACAGCAACGGCACCTTCCAATGGGGACGGGATAACTGGACGATCTTCAACTATCCGCTCTACTTTGATCATCCGTATCCTTACTTGGAATGTATGTCGGAGGAACACCTTGAAGCACTGCGCAGCAATCTGAATCATGTGGAATACCGGCTGACGGAGCCTATGCTGGAATGGGAGGATTTCTTTGGGGCATGCTACGGAATATCAGCGACTTCCATACTGGCATGTCATGATATCCTGAATCCCGATGAGCATTACGATGAATTCAATGTGACGAAAGAGCAGATTCTACTGACGGATGATCTCCATTCCATTGACTATAGGAGATTCAGCTATCCTCAAAAAAGCTGGCCGAGATCTGTTGTATTGTATTACCAGATGTTGCAGTGTACGGATGCAGCCCGCCAGAACAGCGTACAGATCTGTGATTGGACAATGCAGCAAAAAATAGATTATTTATATACACACGGCGAATCCAGTCAGCCTGTACTGGTGACTTATGACTGGGAGAATCAGAATGGCGAAGGTGCGGCGCATGCTGTCGTTGCATGTGGAGCCGAGACCGGGTCATGGGAATGGAATGACGAAACCTATGATATTTGCATTATCATTTATGACAATGTAGATCCAACGCCCGAAATCATGGACGATGAAGTAAAATTAGAGCATCTCAAAAGGGAGTCTTGCCTCTATTATAACAGTGAGAACGGCAATTGGATCGTTCCGTCCTGGAAGATCACCCAGGATAATGGTGTTCTTGCCGATCTGGTTGACGATGTTGGCATTGTGAACGACAAAGGTATCTTTCCCGGAACTTCCTACACACCACCGGAATGGAAGGATGTCGTCACTGCCAATGTCTTACAATCGGACTATACAGTAACCGCATTGGACACGCAGACAGAGCTTCCGGAGTATCCCTTTTTCTATCACGATGGCGGTGAGGGCGGAGAGCAAAACTTCGTCAATCACGGCGAAGAAGGTCCCTATCTGCTGCAAACCGAGCAGCCGCAGGAGCTCATTTCTGCCGCCTATTATGAAAATGCGATGCTGAAAGGAACCTCCGATGCCGGAGATGAAGTGCGCTTTGATCCGGCCGGCTGTGTCGGTGTTGCCGGAGAAAAAGCTGACTACGAACTGGAGATGGTGTTCAATGAGGACTATGTGAGTGACTGGTATGATATCGTAGCCAAGGGAACTTCCAGCAGTGTCGAACTTAAAATGACAGATGAAGGCTATCTTCTGACGGCGGATGATCTGCATGAAGCAAGCCTGATTGCAAGAAATATGGAGGATAAGGCGATCGTATCCGTCTCTACCGATGCCAAGTCTGTCCTTTTCCGAGAGAACGCATCCGGGCAGCTCGTTGCAACTGCAGACCTTGATGGCGATGGCATCTATGAAACAGAGCTTGCCAAATCCCGGCTGCTCGGTGATCTGAACGGCGATGATACGGTCAATGCCTCGGATGCTGCAGTTCTTCTGATTGCTGCGGCAGAGATCGGGGCCGGAAATGCATCCGGATTGACGGAAGAGCAGGAGCTTGCAGCAGATGTCAATGACGATCGTGCGATCAATGCTTCTGACAGTGCCAATATCCTGATCTTTGCGGCGGATGTTGGTGCCGGCAGTTATACAGGAACGCTTACACAATATATGAGGAGGGAACGGTCATGAAACACTGCAAAATCATTGCTGTATTGACAGTATTGCTGATGCTTCCAACGGCGTGTCTGAATGTCCATGCTGAAGATCGTCTTTTTACGTTTGAAAAGGATGCATGGGCATTTGGAAATACTCATTTTATGCTCGGAAACACTTATAGACTGACTCCTCATGATCATGCCATCATGGAGAAAACACTTTCCCATACAGAACGCAGGGTGTTTGACGAATGCATGTCAGAGCGATGGCAAGGCAGCTGCTATGGATTTGCGGTTACATCACTGCTCGCTTATGCAGGGATCATTGATCCGGAACTATATGAACCGAATGCTACAGGAGTCCATGATATCAGCCTCAAAGAGGAAGCCGTTTCTCTGATCGACTACTATCAGCAGATGCAATGTATGGATGAAACACGCAATGAGATTGCATGGAATGCCTATTACCAAACAAGTGATGAGCGGCTGGAAACGCTCTTACAGCTTGCTAAAGACGATACACCTGCTCTGGTTAGCTATAGTGGGCATTTCGATAGAAGAAAAGATATCTATGCACATGCTGTTGTAGCTTATGCTTTTGAATCCGGTGACTACACCTGGGAAGAAAAGCATTATGATGGCAGAATCAAGATCTATGATAGTAATGTGATCGTCGATGATTACTATAGGTATCTATATATTGATTCTCAAAACGGCAACTGGTGTATTCCGAGTTATGATCTGTATTCCGAGGAAGGAGCACAGATTGATCTGGTTAGAGCAGATCTGGAGTTTTTGAACAATAAAGGGCTGATCGCCGGTACCAACTTTAAATCTGACAAGCCTCCTATGGCGCTTCTGCAAAGCGGCAAGCTAAATGGCGAATATTCGTGTAACAAAACGAGCTTTGACGGAACCTGGCAAGACACGCAGGATAACGCTGAGATCAAAGAGCTTTGCTATGTGTTCGGCAGCATGGTTGCCTCCGATCAGGACTTCATCGCACCGGATGCGGAAAGCGGCTATTGCGTCACGGTACAGGACGAACAGGAGCTTGAGCTGACGATGTTCTATCCGGGGTTGCTTCTGTACACAAAAGGCGTAGGAAAGGCAACGCGCTTCTCT
>JAIKWY010000153.1 GCA_024684395.1 Oscillospiraceae bacterium | reverse complement strand
CATCCTCAGAACAGGGCTTGATTACCGGTATCAGGTTCTGCTGGAAAAAGGAGTGATTCTATGAGGGAATATCTGATCAAAGGTCAGAAGGGGAAGAAAACCTGGGGAACGCTGTATTATTCCGACAAGCGTAACAGCTTTCGTATCAAGTTCCGGCCTGATATCGACTTTCAAAAAGAGCATCCCCCGGCATATATCCATCGGTTCATGACAAACGGCAGAACCGAGATCGACGGGGAGCTTGCTTGGATGTGGGTGACTGACCGGATCATCCCGAAAGATCGCCAGAACATTGACACCATCCTGAAAGAAGCTGGCTTGAAGTGTTAGCTGTTCCGCACGCTGATCGACGCTCAAACCGTCAAATTCCGCATCGCCGGTAAGCTCGGTCACTGCCGAGACGATCCTGTTGGCAAGTCCGAGCTGCCCCTCAATATCATCACCCGCAAGGCAGGAAAGCCCCTTCTCAATCACCTCGGAAAGATACCCGGCAAGCACCTGCGGCGCTTCTGCCTTGTCAATGCTGCGCTTGTCGATCAGCTGCGCAGCGGTATCTATCTCGCCGGATAGGTCTTTGTTGATGACTTGTTCGTATAGGCCGGGTTTGAGCATGGGGGACACCTCCGAAATGATGTGTTTTAGAGTAATGGCATCTCAAAAAAGCATTAACATAGAACCGTCTCCTTCCATTATACGCCAAAAAGCAGTTGCAGTCAATGGCTTGCCGTGTTTTTATGACGATAAATGATCTGAGTATCCCATCTGGAATGATGACATGTCTATATGAGTTTCTCTTTGTCATGAAAAACCGCATGAAATCCCTCTCATCATGTGATATAACAGAACTGGAACAACTCTGCATGGGACGATGCACCTATGATGATATGTATCTGGAACGAGTCAGATGATCAGCGCTTTCGGATAAAAAGCAAAACGCTCCTGAGATAGCCTCTCAGGAACGCTTTGTATTATGGTTAATGTTGAGATTGTTCCGGCGAACAATTCGGGAGAAAGTGGAAGGTGGTTTTGGAAAAATAGTTGAGGGGATCATTCTATGAACACAAATCATTGTTTTGACAACCGCACATAATTCTGTATCAAACTAATGTGCGGCTGTCAAGCGCTTTCATAGTGTTTCAGCGCACGTTTTCGCTTTTATTTCATGCGTTCGCCGATCGTCAGCCCTGTTTCCTTCGTCTGGCGAGCGATCATCTGTGCGAGCTTCGAGGCACCTGCACCGCTCAGATGGGTGTTGTCGATCGTGGTGTGCGCCTCATCCTTATAGCAATGCAGCTTCTGCGTCTCGTTCTGACCGCCAGCATTGTAAAGATCCGTGTAGAGCTGTGTCGTCAGCGCAGTCATATCGATGACGGCAACATTCTGCTGCTTTCCGAGTGCGATCATCGCATTCTGATATGCTGTATGCTGCTTGAAATTCGCCTGACCGTCAGAGGCACGCCGTGTGACCGGGGTGATCAGTACGGGAACAGCACCTTTATTTTTCGCCAGATCGATGTAATAGGCCGTCAGCAGATACTCAAAGGAATAGCGCCCCTGCGCATCCTTGCCGTTCGCATCAAGCGTGTCCCAGTCTAGTCCGGGATAAGAACCCACACCCGGATTGGCGCTCTCATCGGTCTTTTCATCATTGTGGCCGAACTGAATAAAGAGGTAATCGCCCTTGCTCAAAGAGTTTTTCAGCGTCTGGTAATTCTGCTCCGTGAGGAAGCTGCGGGAGCTCCTGCCGGACAGTGCCAGATTATTGACTGTCACGCCGTTAAACTGCTCAGCAAACTTCATGCCCCAGCCGTAACGGTCGAGCGACTGTGAGGTCTTGGCATCGTAATTGCAGACCGTCGAATCGCCCACCAGGTAGACGTTGCCGGAAAAGCTGAATCCATCAGGCTCATAGGCGTTTTTCACGATCGTAGGTGCTTCCGTTGCAGGCTCCGGCTGCGTTTCAGGCACGGTCACAGGCTCTGTTGCAGGCTCCGTGACAGGCTCTGCCGGCTGCGTCTGCTGCTGGAGCAATGCGCGCTTCAGCAGCGCCAGATCAAACACATCTACCACGCTGTCACCGTTCATATCCGCAGCGTCAGGATCCGTCATGTTACGCACCGCAAGCAGCCATTTTTGCAGCATCACAACATCCAGCACACTGCGCTGTCCGTCCGCATCTACATCCCCGGGGGCGGCTGCAAACGGCTTTACGGCAATGACATAATTCACTGTTCCGCTGTTGGCATTGATGCCGATCGTTACGGCTTCATCAGCCTTTACATCACGCTTCCACACCTGATACGTGACGACCGGATTTCCGTTATCGATGAGCGTGTCCGCAGTCTTCGTCCATGCAGAGAGCCACTCGGGCGGATTCAGACGGGTGTCCACGCCAAGATAGACCGTCACATCTTCTGCAACTGTAAACTTCGCCTGATCGGTCGAAAATTTCTTGGAATTGCAGGCGGTGCTCAGCACCTCGGCATCTGTTAAGTGATCCGGCACTGCCGTGAATTGAAATGAACGATCGCCGAATACCTCGTCACCAACATGCAGTCCCTCACGGATCGACCATGCAGCAGCATTTGCCGTGTCAAAGATCTGCACCTCCCGGATCAGTCTGCCATGCAGCGGTTCCGGTTCAGTCGGGGGCTCGGTGGGCGCTTCC
>JAIKWY010000126.1 GCA_024684395.1 Oscillospiraceae bacterium | reverse complement strand
TTGAATTTATACATGGCATCCTCCAATGTGCAAGCTTTTTCCTCGCTTTCTGCCTTTTTCCTTGCACCTCTATTATACCATGTTTTATTGCTTTTGTCGATACTTCGTAGCTTTTTTGTGACGTGAGGAGAGACTAAATAGGGTTATCTTTTTACAAAATCTTCTATCTTCACATCTTGGCCCGCACCGATCGCAGCTGCATAGATCAGGACGACCGCTGCATCAGAGGCATTGATGGTATCATCTCCATTCACATCCGCTATAGATCCCTGTCCTTCAGTCAATCCGGGATCCTGTCCGGCTCCGATCGCAGCAGCAGCAATAAGGATCTGTGCGGCATCAGAGGCATTGACAATGCCGCTGCCGTCTACGTCGCCCAAGGAAACGGCGGGTATTTCCAGCTCGCCGATCGTTTTGAAGGGGATGCTGTACGCTTCGGCATGCTTTTTGGCATAGGAATCGTTACTGCCATAGATGGTCAGTTGGCTATCATAGTCAAAAGCGCCCTCTCCAATATATGTCACACTGTCCGGGATCACGATCGAAGTCAGACTTGTGCATTGCCAGAACGCATTGCCTCCGATACTCGTCACACTGTCCGGGATCATGACCGAAGTCAGATCCCAGCACATGGAGAATGCGTATTCTCCGATGGTTTTGACACCGTCCGGGATCGTAATTTCGGTCAGTTCATAGCACCATCCAAACGCAGCATCGCCGATGCTTGTCATACTCTCCGGGAGCCTCACTGTTGCAAGGTGAGCGCAATCCTCAAACGCCCCGTTTTTGATACTCGCCACACTGTCTGGGACAGTCACCGTTGTAAGGCTGGTACAGTATCTGAACGCCTCTGAGCCGATACTCGTCACACTGTCCGGGATCATGACCGATGTCATGCTTTCGCAGTGGTTAAATGCACCGTCTCCGATACTTGTTACACCGTTCCCGATCTTCACGGTGCGGATATATTCTTTCGCATAATCAGCCCATGGTGTAGGATAAGATTGCGTGTCTTCATCCCACGCATAATTCTGCATGGGTCCTGTACCGCTGATGGTCAGTACTCCGTTGCTATCCAGTGTCCAGGTGAGATGCTCGCCGCAGGTGCCGGAGGCTGTCATTTCAGCGAGAATCTCAAACTGATAACCGCAGGCAGTGGCATAGCTCTGTGCGGTAGATCCCTCGTAGCCGACGATTTTGCCGGTATAATAAAACTCATAATTCTCCGGAAACATGCCGTTGGAGATCGTACTGCCGGTGTAGTTTTCTTCGATCACAACGTTTTGGCTGCGGATCGTGATGGTTTGCAGCGCATCCATGCTTTCAAATGCATCTGCGCCGATACAGGAAACAAGCTGCGGGATGTCGATTTCCTTGATGCGTTTGCAGTCGTAGAATGCACTGTCCCCGATCTCCGTCACATGCTGCGGGACCGTGACCCGCTCCAGATTGCCGGCCGTTGCAAATGCACCTGCACCAATAGCAGTGACCGTTGCAGGGATCTGGTATTCAGCTATATCTTTCGCCGGCGGATACTGAACGATTCGGGTCTTATCCCTTGTAAACAGTACGCCATCCATTGTAAGATAGGCAGGATTGTCCTCACTCACCTCGAACGATGCCACATTGGCGCCTTTGAAGGCTTCCGTTCCGATCGATGTCAGCTTCGCACCAAGCTTCACACAGCTGATGGAGCCCTTGCAATTGTGGAAAGCACCTTCTCCGATCATACGGAGATCCTTGAATCTCGTCAGATCCAGAGTGCTTCCTGTCGTGAAAGACCTTGCAAAGGCAAATTCTCCGATCTCTTCAAGTGCAGATGCAGCATTGGTGTCGAACAAATCGAAGCATTCCAGACTCGAACACTGGGCAAATGCCTGAGCCCCGATCCTTTTCACGCTGTTTGGAATGATCAGCTCCACGATATTAGACTGTCCTGCAAATGCATAGTCTCCGATCTCCGTGACTGGCACGCCGTCAATATATGGGCTCAGCCGCAATGCACCCTTCCACGAATCGCTTGTCAGAAGGGAATTGGAGGTCGTCAGCGTGCCTGTCGTTCCTGTGATCACCACATGATCTCCATAATTGATGTACTTAATAATACTTTTGTAGATCTGCTCCTGCGGTTCAGATTCGATAGGCGTCGTTTCCGTCATCGTTTCCGTTGTGGCAGTGGTACTCGTTGAGGTGGTATCTGTGGTTGTAGTTGTAGTAGTGGTGGTAGTAGTGGTTGTCGTCGTTGTCGATGTGGTTGATGTTGATGTCTCTGTAGTGGTGGTGACCGGTGTTGTTGTGGTCGTTTCTGCGGTTGTCGTGGCAGCGGTACCGGTTACCCGGATGGTGCCGTTGGAAGCACTTCCGTGATAGGTGGTGTCATGACCGCTCTGCAATAGTTCGTTACTGTCTCCGGTGCTCACATCATACCGGATGTCATAGGAATCACCAGCCTTCGCATTGGACGGGAGCGTCACCATCAAAAGCACCAGTGTGGCATCTGACGGCAGACCGCCGCCGGCATAGGTCATCCAGCTAAAACCGGGGTACTTTGGGGACTTGATCCCGATGAAGAACATGTCATTCACATCCAGTGCTTTTCCGCCGCACTGAATTGCCTCGCTGGATCTCGTGATGATTTCGTAGGAGCATCGTGTGTCAACAGAAATACCGAACTCCATACAGCTGATCCCCTTGGCATCTCCTTTGATGCTGACATAGATCGGGACGGGCTTGCTGATGTCATTCTGATCGATCGTTGCACTGTCAATTGAAAAATACACAGTTCCACTGTCCGATTCGGCTGAAACCGTCAGTATCCTATCTTGAGGAACAATCAGGATCATCATACAGACTGCCGTGATCAGTGCTGCAAAACGTATTAAAGGATTCATAGCATATGATCTCCTCTCTGAGATAAGGTATATCATCATTATAACATACTCTGTCAAAAAAAGCAACTCCCACTGCATCGTCACTACGCTATAAAAGATCCGCCAGACCAGTTGACAACGGCATCGCTCGGCATTTGTCTGCAAGTAGAATAACAGCTATCTTTAGCCGTTTGTCGGCATTTACGGCATTTTTCTTTTTTTATAAAAGAGAAATGAGAAAGCACAGAATAGATTGCAGAAATTGCCGTCAACGCCTATTTTTTACGTTTTCTATAGGAAGAGCCGTCACTTGCAGTCTTATCGCAGTAGAAATCTAATTCACATCCTCGGGCTGTGATTCCATGGGTTAGCTAACGCCCACTATCCCTGGCACTATGCGAATACCATTGTCCAGAAGAGCAAAATTCCCCTAAAGCCAGGAGCTTTAGGGGAATTATCTTACAATTATCACACAAGTTGGCATAAGCCAAAGCCTCGATCAATTGTAGCTGAATACGAGGTTATCTGCATTGGCATCGTCGCCACCGCACCGCCGACTGCTGAAGCCATTCTTCTGGATAACTGCTATCCAGTGAAATGGGGGCATTCTCCATTCTTATACGCCATTTTCGCTCATTTCCCCACCTGAAAACCAAACCTCACACCCAAAAGCTACAAACAGTAGATGCATACCGGAGTACGGTATACAGCGGTGCTTTGACCGAGTATGAGAAAGGATGATGAACGATGCTGAGCCGTGTTGTGCCTGGATATAACACAGCCGCACGCTGACGCTTAACCTTGGTGCTTCCCCTTCCGGCTCTTAAAGATCATTCCAAGACCGGTCAGAATCAGCAGTGCAGCCATCGCTTCCGCAATCGTCGGGAATCTGGAGTAACCCGTCTGCGGCAGGTTGACCTGATTACCTGCCTGATCGGTGCCGATACCGGATACAGGCTCGATCTGATACACATCGAGTTCCTTCCCATTTGCATCGGTCAGCGTAATGTGAAGCAATGCATCATCCTTGACGGCTTCTGCCTTGAAAGGCGCGGTACCATTCTTCTTCTCATAATCCTTGATCGCCATCTCGCACAGCGCATCCACCGGTGCATAATACGTCAGCTCTGTCTCTGCATCCGAAAGATCAGTATAATTATTTACGAGATTTTTCTGCGCTTCTGTCAGAAGATCATAGGCTTCCCGTGCAGCCCGGACAGTCTGTTCGCATTCCGGTGTCTTGGTGATATCGCCGATTGCTTCGATCTTTGCAACGACCTTGTCTGCTGCTGCCTTGTCAGACGCAGCCTGATCGAACGGTAGCTGGATATCGTCGATCATCAGTGAATAGTTAAATGTATCATGGTGCCGGATCGCAACATAGATCTCTTCACCCGCAAACGCACTGAGATCCACTGTAAACCTCGTATACTCGTTCGGAGCCTCAATGACATCAGATACGGGAGTCCATTCGGCAGGATCAAAGAGATCGAGTTCTGCATCATTTGTTTTTGCTACATAGATCTGGAAATGATCCGGCATCTCATTAAACATAGAACTTGCCCACAGGCTCAGCTCTGCCTTCCCGTCTGAAACGACCACACCAGCCGGAGCGACAGCCCAGTTATCCGCCAGGATCAAGTCGGATCCAACGCGGAAACTTTCAGAAACGATAAAAGATTCATACGGGACAGAATGAATATAGGCATCTTCCATTTCAGCGGTATTTTTTTTGATCTTCTTCCATTCTGACCCATGCATCCAGCCAATGCCATCATGGTCAAAATCGATGAATGTCCATCCGTCTGTACCGGATTCAAAATTGTAACGCTGATGGTGCGTGCTGAGGGTGAGTGGCTGTGCAATGCTGCCCTTGTATTCGTGGATGCCCGTTAGAATGACCGTATAATCCCCGGGTGCAACAGGCGGTGTTTCGGTCACGGTATCGCCGGACTTGTAAGTGACATCATAATCCCTGTACTGCTCAAGCTGCTTACCGTCAAGCACCACACTGGAAACCAGCGCTGAATCCTCGTACATGGTGACCTCAGCACCGGAAAGATCACACAATGCATCCTGCATCGGAACGGTGACCTCAGCAATGAAGTTGTTATCATTAAAATAAACACCTCTCTTGTTGATCAGTCTTCCGGATTGATTCCAGATCTTCAAGGAAGAACCCAATACATAGGGTCCTGTACGCCAGATAAAGCGGTAGGTCTTTCCTCTTTCCAGGAACAGAGAGCCTTCCGGTTCATCGCCCTCCTGGTATCCAAATGCATTCACCCAGACATTGCCGTTCTCCGTCACTTCGTAAATATCAATAACTGCGGTTGCCCAGGTCTTGCTTTCGTCATACAGATAATAGGTATAGGTCACAAGCTCCGGCATTGTGAATGCCGCGATCTTCGTGCCCGTGTATTTATCAGAATTCTCCACCGGCGTGATGAAGGCGTAGTACGCGCCCGGTTCTGTGGAAAGCTCCGCAGAAGCTTTAGCAGGATCCTTTTCCGTTCCGAATGTCAGAACATAGTCCTCCTCGGATACCTCCATACCGTTTATGGTCACTTCTGCTCTTGCAGTGAGGGGATTGATGCTGACCGCTGCATCCGAAAGATCATAGGAAATGGAGAATGCTTCACTCGCTGCACTGCCGATATAGGTCTCGTTGTCCGGTTTTGCCGTAACAAATGCGTAGAACGTACCCGGCGTTGTCGGATAGTCTGCCTGCATATGCTTCGGATCTGTTCCGTAGGTGACCACATACGCAGACGGGTCTACCGTCTTGCCATCGAGTGTGACAGAGGTAACGTTATGTGCAGGATCGAGTGTGATCTCGGCATTGTTCAGTGGGATCCTGTCATCCAGCACCAAACCAAAGGTGAATGGATCCTCCTGGGTACCGGAGCCGCCGGTGATCTCAAATCCGGCAGGTATCTGGTCGGGTGTTCCGGCGATACGGATGTAGCGGAGCGTATACTTTCCGGTTTCTTGATTCAGGTAATAGAAGCTGCCCGGAAATTTCCATGCCCCATCTTCCTCGATGTATTCCGGTTTTTCGACAGTGATGGTCTCGCCGCAGCACAGCAGCGGCTCTCCCGTCAGGTCATCGGCGATATAGTAATACAGTCCGAGGTCACAGGGCTCGCCGATCAGCCATTTTGTTCCTGCATGAATATCCCTGTCCGGGGAGGAAGCAAGCCATCTGCCGCCGCTGTTCTTCACCAGTTCATAACCGGAAAGTGCCTCGGAGAGGGTGAATTCAGAATCCGTATTGCCGTATGTGAATGCATAGGAAAGCCCTGCTCCGGGCGGATTGGATACCCATCCCTTTTCTTCGTCCCATTTTACAAGATCAATGGTATGCTCACCGCTTAGTAATGCGTTATTCGAGAAATAGATCACACTCTCATCTTCGGAGCTGTTCAGACGGATCGCGCCGTCTATGACCGAATCGCCCATCACAGAGATACTTACCCAATCGCTGCAAGCAGAAACTGCATTTTTGTATCCCGTGATCGTTCCGCCATCCAAAGACACATAGCCGGAGTTTTCCGTAGAAATGGCCCAGGCATCAGAATCCGGATCCGTGCTGATAATACGGCTTCCACCATACAGGGAAACTCTGGAAGATTGATTGCCGGAAATCCTGGCTGCCTCTCCGGCTGCCTCGACTGTAACCCCACAAAGATCCAGGAGCACATAGGATCCTGTCATATCAACCAGCCGTCCGCCAGGATTGGTGATCCTGATCTTATTCGCATTGCCTTCCGTGGAAGGACCGCCAATAATGAGGGGATAGCAGAACGATTCCGTCAGTGTCATCAACGGACCCTCGCCGGTATATGTGATGCTATGATCGTTCAGATAGATGCATATCTCCTCTGGGAACGTCCCGATATCCGACTCATCCAGTACGATATCTTCCGTCAGGAAATATTGACCATACTGCTCCGGAAGACTGTCTGTAGAGGTCCACGCCGTCTGGAATTCCATCTCATATTCTTCGCTATAGTAGCTGATCGAAAAATCTCTGCTTACCGCCATGCCAGTATAGCCGGAACCATCCTTGCCTGTGACATAAGCCCGGTATAATCCAGGCTTTGTCGGTACCTCCTCGACTGCTGTATCGTAAGATGAGCCATACCGGATGTCAAATAGACTGGGATCCTCATTTTTCCCGTTGATCTTGACCGCAGCGACTTTGTTATCTGCGTCTAATTTGACGATGGCATTGGAAATATCTGTTATACTTTCAACAGACGTATCGTCACCAGTTTCTTCTGCGGATGCTTCAGACGGCAGAGAAACCGCATCCGGCATTTCCTCTGCAGCAGTCAGGAACTCAGCTGCATTTGGAGATACCGTACATACGGTCAGTGCAAGAGCGAGCGCAAAGGCTGCGTTTTTTTTCCACAGGTGATTCATATCAATTCCTCCTAACATGATTTTAGTAGTCAACGTCATTTTTAATCGTCTGATCGTACAGTGCGTGGTTTTACATAATTTAATTATACACAAATGCGAAAGTTTTTGCAATACTTATGAGTAAAATTATATAAAACACACATAAATGAATAAGAATATTGTGCTTTATGACGGTTGCGAAATGGATAAGAAACGGATCAGAATACAATCTGTAATTCATTTGTGGCGAATCGTTTAGAGATTCAGAATGAAGTGCAATTGCGGCGGCGTTCATGAGATCGCTGCGCCTCCGGACGGCATCAAGGGTAGAGGGAATCGACACAGTTTTCCTGAAATTCTTTGTTTTCGACGTCGTATGCAAGCCAAGACCAAATACAAGCATTACTACAACGGCATCATTTCCTATGAGGACATCCTTGTGAATGCCAAGGCGATGAAGCTCAGCCCAAGCACAGGCGGCATGTCGAGAGCATTCTGTACCACAAGCCGGATGAGGAGAACTGCGAGAACATCCGTGCATTTCTTGAAATGCTGACGTATATCTCAGGCAGTCTGCTCCGCAGGCACAGCAGGACGAACAGCAGTATCAGCAAGAGCAGAGCCGAAGTCAGCGGAAAAGGAAGAAAGATGTGCTGGAATAGGATATGCTCTCAGCGGAACGGAGATCCCCCTCACACCTTTCCGTGATGATTATGGGGAAACTGTACGATGAAAATACGGCATCCAGATACTTTCTGAATGCCATGTAAACTTATTCTTTTAATATTCCAACAACGACTTGTCTCATCGTCCCATCATCGGTACAAGAAATAACCGTCAGGCGGTCATCACCATAATCATTTAACACCCAAGTATCAGACGGCTCAACAGTTTTATACTCCGTGACAATATAGGTGTAACGTGTGCGCTGTTCATCTGTATCAACGAGATACATCTCATCGCCTTTCTGAATCTGGTCGAGGTCATTGAATATCTCAGCATATATTGTACTATTATGCTACAGCAGGACCTGTCTGCGGGCAGTAGGAGGTTATCATGTTCTCAGTTTTCACAACAGGCTCGTTTACGACGATCAGCGGATCGTAAAGTCACAAATCCGGAAATGTGACAACGTCACACAAATCGGTGAAAAAACGTGTATCATAGAGATACAAACTAAAACGAATGCTCTTATTGCTGTGATTTTAACATACCCTTATCGAAAAGACAATCATCAGCATGGACTGAAACTGTTGTTTTCGGGAGGACTATCCTTCTGGATAGCTGTATTTTGTGCGTAGAAAAACCGCCTGATCTCTCAGACGGTTTCTCAAAAAGCTGTTCTGTTTTATCGTTTCAGATAATCCTCCAACGTCCCTACATCCTGTCCGGCACCGGCTGCTGCGGCATAGATCAGGACAACTGCTGCATCGGAGGCGTTGATACTGCTATCCCCATTGACATCCGAAACTGCTTCCTGCGCTGCTGTCAGCCCGGATTCGTTACCCGCACCAATTGCAGCAGCGGCAATCAGGATCTGTGCTGCATCGGAGGCATTGATCGTGCCATCAACATTCACATCACCGAGGCTTCCTCCCTCCGGCGGATCGGTGGGATCAGTCGGGTCGGTGGGTTCTCCAGTCGCCTCCTTCACACTTGCCAGAAGATGCTTGTAATTGCTCTCGTATGCATACCATGTGCCGCCGGAGGATTTGAAAACATCCATATAGCGTTCGGTATCAGCACCAGCAAAGTAGATGAAGGACATGTGCCGTTCAGGCTTTCCGTTGGACGCCTTGATGAAATACGGCCCCTCCTCCAGGGTGATCGTGAACGGCTTATCCGGCGTATAACCGTTTTTAGGCGCAGCGCCGCCAAAATAGCAATTCTGGAGAACCTTGTTTGTCTCCGTAGCGAACTGCGTCTGGACAAACTGCTTATCGAAATTGCTGAATGTCTGATTCGGTCCGTAAATGAACTCGAGCATCTTATAGGCTTCTTCCTTGTCCGTGCCATAGGCATGGAGTGCAAGGATCGTTGCAGCCATCGGCGCAAACATGCCGTAATCATAATCGCCGTCCATGTTTGACTTCAGGCTGAACTTTTTCAGCTCATCCAGCGTTGTGGGGAGCTTATCGAATGTGTACGTGATCTTGGCAAGCGTTACATCTTTAGAAGCGGTTCTTCTGTCTTCCGAAATGGTGTAGCCCATTGCTTCCAGCTCGTCAGCAGAGATCTCTGCTGTGTTGATCTCAAACTCCACATGCTTATCCACGGTATCATGCTTTTCCGTGTAATACCTTTCACTTACCGGAACTTCCTCGACCTCCCAGTCAGGAAGTTCAGCGACAGGCTCCTTCACACTTGCCAGAAGATGCTTGTAATTGCTCTCATAGGCATACCATGTGCCGCCGGAGGATTTGAAAACATCCATATAGCGCTCGGTATCGGCGCCGTCAAAGTAGATGAAGGACATGTGTCTTTCCGGTTTTCCGTTGGATGCCTTCATGAAATACGGCCCCTCCTCGAGGGTGATCGTGAACGGCTCATCCGGCTTATACCCGTTTTCAGGCGCTGCGCCGCCGAAATAGCAATTTTGGAGAACCGTGTTGGCAGCCGTAGCGAACTGCGTCTGGACAAACTGCTTATCGAAATTGCTGAATGTCTGATTCGGTCCGTAAATGAACTCGAGCATCTTATAGGCTTCTTCCTTGTCCGTGCCATAGGCATGGAGTGC
>JAIKWY010000064.1 GCA_024684395.1 Oscillospiraceae bacterium | reverse complement strand
CGGGTAGTCCGTCCGATCCTGGCGTTCACCGGTCTTCGGATCAATGATCGTGCGCTTCCGGGTATTGGTGCGGACGAATTTCAGTGCCGATTTGAGCATCTCCGGGATTGAGCCCTCAATCCGCTGATTGTCGATGAACCGTGAACCGTCCAGATCGACCTGTCCAATCTCTGTGCCGGGCACCGAAACAGCAATGATACCAAGCTGCGGAAAATATGCCTGCGGATAAAGGCCGAACAGCATCTGCGCCGCAAGTGTGGTTTTGTCGTTCACGATCATGCACATCAGTTCCAATATCTGCGCATCTTCAAGTCGAGAGAGATTGGGCTTTTCCGGTTTCAACAGTTTCAGATAGCTGTCAATCCGTTCCTCATCGAGCGACGTAATGGATGCACGCTCCACCTCCCGCACATCATCCCGGTATTTCCGCCGATACGCCGCATAGCTGTAGACTTCGTATTCGGTCATAGGCTTGTCAGCATCGCCTACACGGACGTAAGAACCCTTCAGCCGACCCTTACCCTTGTAATAGCAGGGGCGATCTGTCACATCTAGCGGAGGAATCTCAGCCGAAACAACATATTTCCCGTCGATCTCCGCAGTTGTAAACACAGCACGCACAAGCGTCTTGTACTAGATCTGCGAGATCACATTTCCGGTCAGTGCCATTTCCTTGACAGCATCACAAGCGGGGATTCCGGTTGTAAACATATACAAGCCTCCTATCTCAGTCAGCAAAGCTACCTCTTATTTCCGCTAACCATCTTCTAACCAAAGACGATAATACCAGAAAATTTGCATGGAAAAATGCAGATTTCACGGACTATTTACAAGTCTAAATAAAAGAAAATCGCGCATTTTCTGGAAAATGCACGATACGCTGGAAAATATGAAGAAGTACAGAATTGCCTTCTGAGCGTCAGACCATCGGTTCGACTCCGGTTCAAGGTACTAAATTACATCGAAAATGCGATAAAGAATAATAATGATTCGATAAAGTGTCTGATTGCAAAGTTTTTTCCCGGATATGCTTTCGGAAATCCGTTAAGACGTCGATCCGCTAACCGACGCTAACCGTTTTTCTGACAGCTTTTATTTTTTCTGTTTCTTTCCCTTGTGTTTGGTGTCAGATCCTTCATCAAATAGCCTCTCCCAGTTTTAGCTTTGAGAATACCTCCTCCTCCATTTTCATGGCAATGTCCCGGCGCTTTTTCTCAATAGGGGCGAGATAGACATTCATGAGCATGTCTGATTCCTTCGAGCACTTCCTCCATCGTCCATTGCTTTCGCTTATGTTTTACTCCTTAATTATACGTTTGTCAAGCCCTTTGGAGGTGTTTTTTATGAAATTTAATGATTATGCCGGGGGGAAGATTCGTTCTATCACTGCTGTAATGCTTTTTTGCTCTGTATCAGATGATCCTGCCTTTGCAGTTTTTCTGTATTGCGATCACAGCACATCCAGCGCGCCTACAGTGTTACTTGCTTTGCAATCGGGAATCAGTTTTTCAGCCCCTGTTTTTGTGCTAAAAATGCAAGGTTTTGTTCCCTGATTGCCATTGCAGTTGATAGAAATGTATGCTATATTGATAACAGAGGCTTTTTTATCCACATGAGCAAACTTTTGGGGGAATTGCTATGAAGAGACGAAACCGCATCCTTGGCATTCTGACAGCGCTGACCATGCTGACAGGGATCCCTGCTGCACTGCCCGCATCCGCCGCCGAGACCGGGAGCCGCATCCTCGTGGACATTGACCGGAATGACGGCCGCAAGGCATCCTACACCAAATATGCCAACAACTGGCTCGTGGACGGGACATACACCTACACCGTGAACGGCATCACCTGCAAGCTCTCCGGGTCGGGCGGATCGGTCGATCTGGTTAACAACAAAATTCTGCAATTGCAGGATATAGAGAAAACGCCGACCCTCACGATGGACGGTGCCAAGCTCAAGGACGTGACCGGTACGCCGACGCTGACGCTCACGATCACGGGTCTGCCGGGCGGGGCGCATTCCATCCGGACATGGCACGCCTGCTGCGACCGCAACGTCACCAACAGCTCCCTGACCGTAAAGATCGCCGGGAAGGAGGTCGCCAAAGGGCTGCAATGCCCGGTGAACCCGACCAACAGCGAGGACGCCGCAACGGCATACGGCACCTTCTCCGGCACCTCCGTGACAGTCGAGATCACCGCCGATGGCAACGGCACGCTCAACACACCGTGGCTCAATGCCTTCGAGATCGACGGCGCCGATCCGTTCCGGTCTGTCAGCTACATGACCCCTCGGGAGAGCGAAGCACATCTCCTGCGGGAGAACGGGCTCTCGTGGCTGCCGGGTGATGATGCGGTCAGCCACAATGTCTACATCGGCACCGATCATGCGGCAGTTTCGGCTGCTAACGAAAACTCCCCGGAGTTCCGGGGCAATGTGACCGAGCCGAAATTTGCGCTTGACGAGAGCTATTCCTCCGTGCCGACCTATTATTGGCGTGTAGACGAGGTGAACAAGGACGGCAGCATCGTTCCTGGCGCTGTCTACAGCTTCCGGATCGCACGGCTTGCCTTCCCGACTGCCGAGGGCTACGGGCGCTTTGCACGGGGCGGTCGCGGCGGCTATGTGTACCATGTGACGAACCTCAGCGATGACGGCAAGGAGGGTTCCCTCCGCTACGGGCTCTGTACACTGAAGGGTGCCCGGACGATCGTCTTTGATGTGGGCGGCGTCATTACGCTGTCCGACACGCTCTGCATCCCCGAGGACGGCGGTGATGTCTATGTCGCAGGTCAGACGGCGCCCGGTGACGGCATCACGCTCATCAACTATGACTTCGGTGCGATAGGCGCGCAGGATGTGATCCTCCGTGACATCCGTGTGCGTGTGGGAGACGTGAATGGTTCCTCCCACGGCGGCATGGGCATGAGCTCGTGCAATCATAGTATTGTCGATCACTGCTCCATCTCGTGGGCAACGGACGAGGGCTTTTCTTCGAGAAGCGCCGCAAATCTGACATTCCAATGGAACATCATCGGCGAGTCTCTGAACAATTCCGTCCACTATGATGCGAATGACCGCAGCAAGGTCGAGCGCCATGCCTTTGCGGCATCCATCGGTGGCTATACCGGCTCCTTCCATCATAATCTGCTCATCAACAACACCGGAAGAAACTGGTCGCTTGCCGGTGCGATGGAGCAGGACGGGCAGACCTACGGCGGACAGCTCGACATTTCCAATAATGTTGTCTACAACTGGAAGGACAGAACGACTGACGGCGGCGCACGGCGTGTGCAGTTCGTCAACAACTACTACAAGGCGGGCCCGGTCTCCAACACGAGCCTGCATCTTGTTTCGGTGGACGGCAACGAGCTGAACACCTCCGATATGCAGATGCTCTATGCGTCCGGCAACATGAAAGTGGCACAGAACGGCTCTGTGCTCATTGCAGCAAATGCCGATGAATGGAGCTCCGGCAAGGCTGTCTGCGGCATGAAGGGCAATAACGCCAATGCCAATACCATCCGCAGCAATACCCCGTGGTTCGAGAATCACATCACGCTCGATCCCGCCGAGGATGCCTACAAGAAGGTCATCAACAACACCTCCGGTGCGGGTGCGAACAAGCCGGCACTCGACTACATCGACAGCCGCTATCATGATGAAGTGACGAACGGAAAGTACACATACACTGGCTCCAAGGATAAATTGCAGGGCATCATCGACAGCCAGAACGACGTGGGCGGCTACCCGAACAGCACCAATTTCAAGGGCGGCACGGCTCCGGCGGACACCGACAGGGACGGTATGCCGGATGCGTGGGAGACGGAACACGGTCTGAATCCGAACGATGCCAAGGACGGCGCAATCGTGTCGCTTTCCGGCGATGATTACACGAATTTAGAGCTGTATCTGAATGAACTGGCGGGCGATCCGGTCGAGTTCAATGGCACGCCTGTTACCTACGATCCCATCGAGAGCGAGCTGTTCAGTGCGGTAATTCTGGATACGGCATATTATGCAAGCTGGGGCATAGATGAGAAGATGGAGCAGGGCGATGCCGTTTTCGGCGACCGTTCGGCGGAGAAATGCGCCGTGAATGATGCCATCGGTGACGGCGGGGCGCAGCTCCTGCTCACGCCCTGCGATGCCAAAAATTCCGGCAAGGAGCAGGCGGTCGTCACTGCCAAGCAGGACATGATCCTGTATGTCGGGCTGGACAGCCGTGTGGAGCAAGTCCCGGCGTGGCTCGGTGCATTTGAACGCATCCGGAGCGCTGTCACGACCAGCAATGACGTGACCTTCGGGCTGTACCGGAAATCGCTGAAAGCCGGAGAAAGCGTCACTCTGGGCGCAAACGGACAGTCGGCGTACTGCATGAATTACATCGTGATCGCCGTGCCGGATAACCACGGCTGGCTCCATGATCTCAATGCAGACGGCAGCTTTGACACGCTCGATCTGGTGCTGCTGCAACAATGGCTGCTGGCTGTGCCGGGAACCACGCTCCCGAATGCTGATGTCGGTGATATGAACGGGGACGGCGTGCTGGATGTGTTTGATCTGGGTCTCATGAAGCGGGAGCTGACTGAGAAATAAAGATACAGACTTGTGCATGATGCAAAGGATCACAACAGAATAACAAAGCAAGGCTCTGCACGGGAATGTGCAGAGCCTGATCTTTATGCTATGGAGAGCAGCGGGAGGGATGCGCTCCGGCAGGAGGATCGCATTATTGGTTTCTATAATGGTTTCTATCTATTTTTCCGAGGGCATTTCGTTTGAAAGGTCCTGATAGAAATGTGATGCCATGTAATGACCCCGCAGGTGCATATTGACCTGTGACAGTTTTGATGGCTGCTGCAATTGTATCGTGGGATCCGCTTTGAGGAGAATAGACAAATATATGAAGAACGACCTTGGCATCATTGTTTTTCGTTTGACCGATCACCAGCGATTCTGTCACATCGGGAAGGCGATCGATCTCTTCTTCCAAAGATTCTGGAATGAGCTTTTCACCGTTTTCAAACACGATCAGATTTGAGATCCTTCCTGTGAGGAACAGATAACCGTTATCATCAATATACCCCATATCTCCGGTATGCAGCCAACCGGCTTTCAATACGGCTTCTGTCGCTGCGGGATCGTTCCAATAACCGAGCATGACCGTGTTGCCGGATACGACGATCTCCCCATCTTCTATTTTCACATTACAGCAAGGCAGGATCTGTCCCACACTTCCACATAATGTGCTCCCGTCACGTTCTATGCTGATAACAGGGGAGCATTCTGTCAGACCATACGCAATGTATACTTGTACTCCATAGGACAGCAGGATGTTTCGGGTTTTCTCATGTAAGAATGCGCCCCCTGAAATGATCGCTTTTAGTTTGCCTCCGGTTGCAAATTCATAATTCCGGGTGGCTTGTAATACTTTTGCGATCGAATCAACAATGGCAGGAGGAATGCATAAGTATGTGGGCTTAAATACAGAAAAGTTGTGGAACAGGTTGATATTCTGATCGGCAAAGCAGATCTTTCCGCCCGTACAGAATGGGATCAGAAATTCACCAAGCAGTCCGAACAGATGCGTATAGGGCAAAATGTGATAATACACTTCATGCTCCGGGAACGGCTTATACTGTATCAGCATATGCAGTTCGGTGATCAGATTCTTCTGTGATAGCATTACGCCCTTTGAAACAGAGGTCGTTCCCGAACTCTGAATGATCACACACGGATGGTCTTCGCCGGATCCCTTCAGATGCAGGCTTGGCACAGCTTCAGGAGCAAAATGTTTACTGAAAAAAGCATCGTCTATGCAGAGGACATCTTCCTCTGCATGTTTCACTTCCGACAAAACAGCGGTTTTTCCAGTGATGAATGCTGCAAAGCACACCACTGAAAAATGATAGGGGTGCTCTATGCTGATCTTGAGATACTGGTGCGTGAATGCGGATACGGCTTCTGCAAAGCATAAAACATCATGATAAAAAGTGCGATAGTCCCATTTCCGGTCATATGTCTCAAATAAAATACGATCATTGTAGCGTGAAACGCTGTTCTCAAGCATCTCGGCAAATGACGCAAATGCGATGTAGCTCATGTAATACACCTTCAACTGTTCAATGATCCGCGGCTCAAACGCATGACATGAACATCCGTATACTGTCCTTTTTTGTAATGATATTCCTGGAGCAAAGCTTCCTCTTTTGCATTCAGGGAATGACAAAGTGCCAGTTTCTCTGTGTCATCTGAATCAACATACACAAAGACCCGATTGAGCGGATATTCCCGGAACAACTGCTGTAATACCTGCTGAACAAGTGCCTGATCCCGCTGGGTATCTGGCTTTAAAAAACAAAAATCAAAATGACAGTGACCATCCCTGACACGGTAATCCCAGGTGTAGATGAATCCGTTTGCCTGCCTGGTCCGGCTGTCTTCTGTGATCCAGAATTCAGAATAATAGGTACGAAGCTGATGCTCAAAAAAACCGATAAACTCCGAGTCGTTTCCTATGATGTGATCTGTAAGCAGTCCCAGTCTGCTCATTTCATGATACAGAAACGGCACGTCTGTCCCTCTGTTATATTTTCGTATGGTCATAGCACACTCCTTCATTAGAAACGTACTTCGGGATAATAGCAGGACAATCCTAATTTACACTGCCTGTAACTATTGCGCGGCAGGATCATCCTTTCCAGATATTCTTTTTCACTTGCACATTGTTCAAGGATCGCCATGTTTTCTTTTGTGATCCGTATATCTTCGGCAACTGAACCCGGCACATCTGCCCGACCCACTATTTTCAGGGATGTGACCCCCATTTCCTTCATCTGATACAGCGCACACATGCCGCACGCATCGTGATGAAAATAATTCTGATATAACAAGTCGTTCAGTTCCGCATCATGCCGATACTGAAAGTCGGATGAAGATGTCACGATCGTTTTGGGCAACGATCTCAGGCTTCCGCAAGTGGAACCGCATTCTTTTCTGTGCGTGCCCAGACAGTACGAATCAGAAAAAACACAGCCGTTGCGCATAAAGAATACTTCCAGATCAATATCCGGGACCTTCTCACGGATCATAGCGATCTCACACAGAGAAAGATCACGAGGAACGATCATTCTTCTGATGCCCATTGAATAATAATAACGAACAATATCTGAATTGTAAAGCCCCAGCATGGTGCTTGCCACGACCTGTAATCCTGCCTTCAAAGCGATATCTGCCATGCTTTCCGTTGAAACGATCACGCCGCTGACGCCGGCTTCCGCAAGCGCAGGGAAGTATCGGGCTTCGATCCATCTGAGTGCTTCGGTGCTGTATACATTTGCATTCATGGTGACAAACGCATCCATATTGTGGGAACGTATACTTTGAATGATCTCCAGGATCTCGGAGAAGCTGTATTGATTTGCGAGCCTTCCGAATCCGGACATTCTATTGATATCGGCATACGTTCCGAAGCGTTCTTCCCATTTTTCGTCATAGAAACCAAGGTATATCTCATCAGCCCCCAAAGAGCTGAATGCTGCAATATCTTCACGATGATTCAAAGGTACCAATATCTTCATCACAAAGAACCTTCTTTCCTGAGCTTTACCATTTCATGAAAAGGCGCATAGATCGACCGTTCAAAGCTGCCGTTGATCGTTTCCGGGGCCGCTGATGCAAAATAGACCGCCCTGCCGATCCGATATAATTCGTAATCTGGAGGCGTCGGGGCATAGATCTCAAAAATGCGCTGACATTCCTTATTGCAGGTTGCATTAGGACGGAATTTATATTGTATGTCTTTGCTGATCGAAGCATATTTGCAGATATTGCCTGTTGTCAGATACCCGAATGGTCCATGAAGGGCAAGCTTCACGTCTGTTTCATTGCGAAGATCCATTACCGAGCAGATGGGATCAAGTTCAGCGTATTGGATCCCGTACCGGCTGCGAAGATCACTTAACTGATCCAGGAATGCCGGACGCAAGGTGCTGTGGTAATAAGCAGGCAAGCGAATGTCCCGTGCGTCCTTAAAGAAAAGACGTCCGAGGTTGATCTTGATCTGCGGGATGGCGGATAATGCAGAGAGCATCCCAACATCGTTGACGGTCACTTCATCTATCGGAAGTTCATCGAGGATATGCCGGATCTGCTCTTTGGATCTTGCCAGATCCTTTTCTGAAATGATCGGGATCACAAGCGTTAAGGAATAGTGTTTTTGTCCGATCAGCTTTTTGATCTCAGACAGAAAGTCCATTTTTAAGAAATACTGACTGCAAAAATAGGAACCGATATACAGTCTGCCGGCATCTGCAATACAGGGTGTTTGAAGCAGTTCCTCTGCAATATCTCCCTGAAGATCGGACTTGTCAAGAATATCGCACAGATTGATGCATTTCATCGTTTCAGAACACCTCCGAAACTTTGGTAGAAATCCTGACGGCTTATGGAAAGGATGTGCAGACTATGGTATGTCCCATCGTAGTAGCGGTATTGCTCCAAAGCACCCTCTTCAACAAATCCGGCTTTCTGGTTGTTTGTCAGGCTTCGTTCATTGTAGCTGTATACAGCCGTGTACAATTTGCGCAGTGGATATGTTTGAAATAAATGATCCATAAACAGTATGCCGCCAAATCCGCCGATCCCGGAATCACGGTATTCCGGAGAAAGGTATTCCACTACTTTACAATGGCCGTTCTGTAAAGAAAAATCATAATTGTGTGCATAACCGATCGCCTGATCATTCTTTTCAGTGGCTATGATGAAAAAATCATGGAAATCATATTTTAAGCGTTCGCATAACCAGTCATTGAATTGCTGTTCAGAATTTGCTGTGATCTTGACTGAGAAGAGATGCTGATCATCGTTCATCATCATCCGATAGAGATCCTTCAGATCTCTATGCAGCACCACTTTTCTTAAAACAAGCCCGGTCATTCATTTTTCCTCCCCTTGAAGTCAGAGATCCGCTGCTCTGCATATTGCTGAACTGAGAGTATCTCGTTTATTTTAAAGGCGAGGCATCCGCCGGAACACATCAGCGTTTTACGGTGCTTACATGCAACGCACTGTGCAGAATAGACAGTGTTATAGGCATATGCGTCAATTGTCCGGATATAGAAATTGATGAGTTCGGTGATATTCTTGAAATCAGAGATATTCTGTTTTGAAACCTCCGACAGACCAAAGCATCTGACCGCTGTAAGATCCTGACGTATGTCTACAACAGGAGTACATTTTACGATACTGTCGTGGATGTTGCTGCGCATAATAGCGTCCCGGAGCGGTCCCTGCTCCATATATTTCTGAAATGGTTCAAGTTCCTTTGGCGTCAGCTGACAATGGGGGATCTTGTTGCAGTCAAAATTAGGAACGATACCATTGGATAACAATTCCTCAAAAAATGCCAAGACTCTTCCTTTCATGGTTTGGAAATAGTCATGTGCATTATGATTGCGGGTGTTTTCCATGTTCGGTACGGTAATGGACACACGCACATGATCCTGTTTGTACTTTAACAGCAGTTCCATAAGATAGGAATAAGAAAAATCCGGTTTATACATATTGATGCCAAGCGTGATATTATCCTCAAACAGCTTCTTCTGATACAGATGATCGAGATTCCGGCACATCCGTTTAAAATTGGCATCACCGATGTCTTCCGGTGCGTTGCAATTGATAAGGATATGGACTTTTTTATGTGTGATGAGATCCATATACCTGTCAAGCAGGACGCCGTTCGTATAGAGGACGATCGCTTCTGCACGCCTATCTTTGATAAGGAGCGTGAGAAGCTCCGCAAACCTGGAATGCGTTGTAGGTTCCCCGCCGATCAGACCAACCGAATGATGCGAGCCGTCTCCTAAAATAAAATCAACAGCCTTTTGAAAAGCGGATACAGTTATTTCAGTGTCACTTTTATTGACAAATTCGTTTGCAAAACAATAGGGACAATGCAAGTTGCAAACGTCAGTAAGCATGATATTTGCCATCCTACTCCCCTTTCTTATGGAGCGATATATGCCAGCAGATCCCCGACAGTGATCTGACCATTCAACTCTGTGATATTGATCTGTTTATTGGTTTTTGCTTCGATCATAGCGATCAAAGTCATGATCTCATATGAGCAGAGTCCAAGATCGTGATGCAATTGGCTGTCGTTCCGGATGCTGTCTGGTGAGACATCGGATAACTCTGCGATCAGGTCGCATAGATCTTTCAGTTCCATTTCATTCTTCCTCTATTGGATACAGTGATCCCCCACAATACAAAGGATCGTATTATGGGGGGATTCGATTCACTATAAAACAATTTCTTTCGTAACATGAGATGTTAAGGCATATGCATTCAAAGGGACGGGAAAACTACTTTCCTCCGCTGCCATCAGATCCGCTGGAGTAACTTCCTCCATAGGAATAATCCGGGCTCGTATAACCGGTGGTCGCGTTGTAACTGCCGCCATAGGAATAGTCAGGGCTGCTATATCCGGTCGTCTCATTATACGTGCCGCCATAGGAATAGTCAGGACTCGTATAACCGGTCGTCTCATTATAACTGCCGCCATAGGAGTAGTCCGGTCTTGTATAACCCGTATTTTCGTTATAGCTTCCGCCATAAGAATAATCCGGTCTGTTATAACCGCCGCTGCTCGGGCTTCCGCCGCTTCCGCCACTATATCCCATAAAAAAGTCCTCCTCGCACATAATTACATGGATACTCGATCGAGCATCATGTTATTTGTATTATAGCACTTATCCGGGAATTTGTCAACATTTTACCCAAAATTTCTCCTTATTTTAATGGACTTTTATGGTTTGACATGAAGGGAGTGACAGCAAAATTGGCAATCATGGCAAAAACGATCGAAAAAGCGTGCTTTTCATTCCGGTTCCGGTCATCAAATGCAATTTCCTGTGGTGCATCGTGATTTTGGCAAATTTGTGCAAAACGACAGCTTCTATCAGGTCTAAGGGTGTAAGCGGCTTTTTTCTGTGATGCCATTTGTTTGCCGTTCGGGTGTGTCAGGCATCTTGCTTTTTTCCGGATCCCATGCAAAATAGATAAATGGCTGCGATTCAGGGTGCAGCTGTTTTCTTGATACTTCGGACAGCTAAAATTGCAAGGTTTTGTGTTGGAATTGACATTGTCCGAGTGAGTGATTTCCTGTATACTGTATGTAGACGACAAAGCGCAATACCGCAAATACAACAATAGATCAGGAGGGATCAGAATGAAACACACACGCATCCTTGCAGCTGTCTGTGCGGCGGTGATCTGCTGCGGCATGACCGGAGCGCTCCCCATGCAGACCGTCAAAACCAGCCGTGTCTCCGCCGCCGAGGAGGTACTTTCCACCCGCAATTCCCACATTGACATGACCGGTGTCCACACCTGGGAATCCGAGCATTTCTGCTTTTACTGGGGCGATACCGGCACGGACAGCGCCCGTGTTACGGAGGCGCTGCTTGCCGAGACTGCCCAGCATCTTGAAGCGTGCTATCAGGTCTATATGAACGACCTCTCTATGGCTCCGCCCACGGAATCCTTTTATCCTGCGCTGCGGGACGGAAAGCAGTACAAGGTGAATTTCTACATCCACGGGACGGGTCTGAAAACGGCAGACGGTACGCCTGTCACGCCGGACTGGGCGTATATGAGCTCTGACGCACAGGGCTATGCCTTCATGTTCTGCTGCGTGGATTCCATGCAGAACACGCCCGTGCCGTCCTGGATCATGCCGCATGAATTTGGTCATGTTGTCACCGCACACCAGCGGGGGTGGAACGACAACACCTATGTCGGGGCATGGTGGGAGTCCGTTGCCAACTGGTACCGGGAGCAGTTCCTCTATTCCGATTATTATCAGAAATGGGTGAGCGACCCCGCAAGCGGCACGGATTATTTCGAGACCTACATGAAGAACCTGCACTTCACGCCCATCCTCGGACGGGATAATTATGCATCGTGGGCATTCCTGCAATATCTCACGGAGAATCCGGACAACCTCGGCAAGTACGGCTCCGATTTCGTGAAAACGCTCATGCAGGAGGGCAAGCCCAACGAGTACCCCTATGACGAGATCGCACGGCTCGGCGGTGCAGACATCAAGGACACGCTCGGACATTACGCCAAGCGCCTTGCAACGCTTGATCTTGCGCACCATGACAGCTATATGGCACGGCAGGACAAGATGCTCGCCGACCAGCCGTGGAGCTGGAACCAGATCTTCACCGTGCCGGAACGTGTCAGAGATGCGGACAGCATCATGATCGCCGACAAGGTGCAGGAGAATGGCTATTACACCGTCCCGACCGAGCGTGCCCCGCAGCAGTTCGGCGTGAACATCATCCCGCTCGTGCCCGATGATGCGAAGTTCTCCGTCCGGCTCGACGGTCTGACGGATGTGGAGGGTGCGGACTGGCGTGCCTGCATCGTCATGGAGACATTTGACGGGAAGGCGCATTATTCCGACCTGTTCAAAGCAGGGGAGACCATGACCGTGACGATGACCAAATCCGATGTGAAGGCATATCTTGTCGTGACGGCAACGCCCGATTTAGAGACATGCCAGCACAACGCCGTGCCGTGGGCTTACACCGAAGGCGCATCTGACGAGAACCATGTCCCGTTCCTCTCCAAGACCCGCTATCCCTATGCGGTGGAGATCAAGGGTGCGACTGTGCAGCAGAAGTATGATACCGGCGTGGCAGGGCATATCCATCCGAACGGCGGCGGCTTTGTGGCGGATACGGCAACGGTCGCAGATTCCGTCTATGTAGCAGAAAATGCACAGGTGCTCGGCTGGGCGAATGTCTCCGGCAATGTGAAGATCCTCGGTCATGCAATTGTTGCAGGGACGGCAAAGGTCTCCGGGAATGCGATCATCGGCGACAGCGCCTGCGTCAGCGGACAGGCGAGTATCACGGAAAATGCGAGAGTTCTGGAAAGCGCACTTGTGACAGATGCCTGCACCGTTTCCGGCAATGCGACCGTCAAAGGCACGGCATTCCTCTACAACAAGGAGACTGTGACCGGTCAGGCGATGCCGGACGGTGATTATTACGACGATTCGGGCAGGACGCTCGAAAAGGGATCTATGTACGGCTGGGCTTCTCCCGATGCCTATGTCGCTTCCCGCCCGTTTACAGATGGACAGATGGCGGCGCTCGAATTTGACAGCGCTGCACTCACAGACACCTATACTTCGACCTATGCCGTGCCGATGGAGGCGCCTGTCTGGGAGGCAGAGCGCACCTCTGCGAACGGCGTGATGACCTTTGACGGCTCAAATTACCTGATCGCAGACAGCAGCTATGCCATGCTGCATGATGCGACATATCAGACGGCAGTGCTGCTGCGGGATGATCCGGCGATCCTGTTCCGCTTCGGCAGCAAGGAAAAGAGCATGACCCTTTCGGCGATCGGCGGGGCTCTGACGTTCCAGATCAAGAATGGCGATACATCCGAGAAACTGACCGCCGAAAACGCCTATACACCGGGTGAATGGTTCACCGTGAGCGTGGTGCTCACCGGCGATGAGGGCAAGCTCGTTGTCAACGGCAAGACGGCTGCATCCGGCACGCTCACGCTTGATCCGGTGGATGTTGTCAGCCCGGATGCCGTGTATACCATCGGCGGCACGGCAGCGAACGGCATGAACGGCTCGATGGATCTGTTCCGTGTGTATGACAAGGAAGTGCCGGCGCCGGACTATTACTATACGGCGAAAGAGGACATTGCTCCCACGCAGGCGCTCTGGTATTACGGCGACATGGACAGCAGCAGCGAAATCGACATCTATGATCTGGCGCTTCTGAAACGTGCCGTGCTTGCCGGAGAGAATGCGCCGTGTACAGACTGCGATGCTGACGGAACGCTCGGTGTCGGCGACGTGATCGCACTCACAAGGTATGTACATGGTCTGCCGGAGCATGGGCGCACCGGACAGGCAAACACCGCTGTCAAGTAGCTATCAACTTTCCCTAATATAGAGTAAGGCTCTGCACTCCCCAGTGCAGAGCCTTGCTTTATTATCCCGTTACGATCCTTTTCATCATGCACAGATCAAATACATCCAGCACGCCATCCTGATACAGATCCCCGGCATCCGGATCCGCAAGCGCTGTTCCGGAGATGTTCAGAATCCACTTTTGCAGCAGGATCACATCGAGCACATTGCAGACGCCGTCCGCATTCACATCCCCACGCACGGAGGTACTTGCTGAAGATGCCGCCGCAAATACCGTATAATTCACGCAGTTGGCGCTCTGCCCGTTCGTGCCGAGGGTGACAGTTTCGCCCGCATTTACAGGCATATGATAGACTGCAAATGTCACATCCTTGTCGTTCACAGCGGTCAGATCGGTTTTGGTATAACCACTCATCCATGCCGGAACATTCTCCACGCGGGTATCGAGCAGAACATAGACATCCGCATCCGCACTGACCTCAAATGCTGCCAGATCGCCGGTGCAGTTTTTTGCATCGCACGCTGTGACGATGTTTTCCGCACCGTTCAGGACTTCGGGAAACTGTGTATAGGTCACATCACGGTCGCCGAATACAGGGCTGCCGGTTTTGGCAGAATCGCTGATCGACCAAGCCTTCGGAAATGCATCTGCGGATACCCGCAAATTTTTGATAAGCTTTCCGTTCATGGGCGGAATATATACTTCCAAAGCCCATTTCTGGTCGTCGCTGCCGTTGGATTCCCACTCGACCACATTGACGCCGCTTTCCTTGGAACCGGCTGTCACGCCGAGGGCACTAACATCGTCCGTCACCTTCGTGCAGATGGTGAAAGTCCCGTCACCGTTGTCCACGAATTTGAAGAGCTGCGCATCGGAATCCGTATTGCCCCAGATGCCGATGTTGGTGCCGTTTTCGGTCTTGCCATAGTCGATATCAAGCAGGAATGTCCTGCCATCACCAAGCGCAGAATACACATAATAATACCCGTCCGCAGCCTGTGCAACCGTCCAGAGATTTGCGCCGGAAGCCCCCTGCTGCACGTTAGCGCCGTTCTCTGCCTTGCTGTCCGCAACTTCGAGATACAGCCCGGAGTTGACGTTTTTTATACGATAGGTATTGGTTGTATCAAGAACTGCGCCCTGCTTGGTGACGGGCGCAGCCGTCCCGCCAAGAACTGTGCATTTCGGACGTGCCGGCATATCATAGCCTGTACCGAGGAAAAAGCTTGTGTGCGGCGGCTGGTTATATGCCGTATTCTGCGAGGAGACCTGCATCCGGTACTGCGGGTCATGCATCAGGCACTGCACACGATAATCTGTGTCATAGGTCGTGGTATAGATGCGGATGCCCGTGCCGTCTGCCTTGCGGACGATGAGCTCCTCACGCCAGTCGCCGAAAATATCAGCAGAAAGACAAGGCGTGCCCTTGGTCGTGTTGCAGGTGTAATAGCCGTCTGTCGAAAGGAGATTCGTGATGGTGGTCTTGCCCGCATCGCCCGTCAGCTTGGAGATGGTCGCCGGCGAATCCGTGTAGCCGTCGAGAATTTCGCGCTCTAAGTCGCCGTCCCAGTAGGAAAGGAAATTGATCGCCGGACGGCGGCAGTTCAAGGTATTGCCCTTGGTGTCCTTGACAGGCGTCGAATTGTCCGATTCCTTATTGCCCCAGAGCTCCGCGCCGGGATTGCCTGCCCAGACATTATCCGCACAGCACCGCCCGGTGTCGCCGGCGCCGTTGTTGTGGAAGATCTGCTTCTTCTGGTCGGCGTCGTACAGCGTCACACCATAGCCTGATTTACTTTCCTCATGGCAGATCCACACCTCGATGCCGGGATTTGTCGGGTCAAGATCGCCGACATGCATGGCATCGCCGTGGCCTTGCTTAGTTGTAAAATACAGCTTTCCGTTATCGTCGATGATGGCGGGGCCGGTGATGATCTCCTGCTTGCCGTCGTTGTCCACATCGGCACACATGGAGTTGTGATTGCCGTCACCGTAGGCATTGGAGGAGGAATTGGACGTGCCGGAATCATACGTCCAGAGCTTTTTCAGCTTCTTGTTTTCCACAGAATACGCTGTGGCGGTCAGTCTGCCATAGTAGCCTCGCCCCGTGATGACACTCGGGTGAATGCCATCCAGATAAGCCACGCTGCCCCAGTAGCGCTCCACACGGTTGTATTTGTCGGAGGACTTGCCCCATGCGGTGGGGTCGCCACGTCCCGGCTCATAGTTAACTGTATCGAGCGCTGCGCCCGTTGCGCCGTCAAACAGCGTGTAAAATTCATTGCCGGAATAGATCAGACCGCTGCTGTCACGGTAGACCTTGGACGCATCGCCGATGACCTTGCCCGTGCCGTCCACGGTGCCGTCAGAGGTCTTGCAGGTCATCTCGCATTTGCCGTCAAGATCGAAATCGGCCACGTAGAACTGCGTATAATGCGCACCTGCACGGATGTTCACGCCGAGATCAATGCGCCAGAGCTTCTTGCCGGTGAGCGTGTAGCAGTCGATGTAGACCTTATCGGTCTTGCCCTTCTGGGAGTTGTCCTTCGAGGTGGAGGGATCCCATTTCACGAACAGCTCATACACGCCGTCGCCGTCCACATCACCGACACTCATATCATTCGGCGAGTAGCTGCCGCCGTCCGAGCCGTTGGCAGGCTTGTCGAGCTTGATGTCGAAATAGGCGTTGGAGGACTGGATCGCACAGGTATCGCTCGTCAGCAGCTTTCCGCCGGAGGTCAGGCATTCGACTTTGTATCGGGAGGATGCATTGCCGCCTTTGTCGAGGAAGCAGGTCGCACCGTTTGCCTTCTCGGTCGATGTGTAGATGAGCGTGTTGTCCCGGTAGAGTCTGAATACCGCATCGTCCGGGTCGGTCGCCAAAAAGCGCCAGTTGACGAGCATCCCGCTGCCGGTATTGACCGCACAGATGCCCCGGTCGAGGTATTCCACGACCATGCCGGCGGTGTTGTTGAATGCCGTGTTGTTCGCAGTTGCCGCATTGACGGGCAGGACTGCATTCCATGTGGAAAGGCAGAGCGCACCCGTCAGAACGGCTGTCATCCATCTGTTTTTCTTCATGATCATTCCCCTTTTTATTTTAGATTGCAGATACGTGCGTTTCTATCATCGCTATCCTCAATATAGCATACATTTTCCTTAACTACAATGGCAATCAGGAAACAAAACCTTGCAGTTTTAGCACAAAAAACACCGGCAGAGCGATCCCTCTGCCGGTGTCTGTGTTATCGTTTGTTTTTGCGGTACTGCGTCGGTGTCATGCCCATCTCTTTTTTGAAGAAGCGCATGAAATTGTAGTAATCATAGCCGCAGCGCTCCGCGATGTCCGGAAGCAGCAAAGGCGTTGTCACCAGAAGCTGCTTGGCGCGGTTCAGTCGGCTTTGCTGCAAGTCCTGCATGAAGCTCACACCGAAGACTTTGAGATAGAGCTTGTGGAAATAGGACTTGCTGATGTTCAGGCGGGCGCTGCACAGTTCACCGTTCCAGTCAGCCTCCGGGTGGAGATAGATCTCCCGCCGCAGGGCAAACAGCGCCGTATCATGCAGATGCTCGGACAGCTGTTTCTGATCGGCATCGCTAAGCGTATCGAGCATTTTCTGGATCTCGGCTTCTGCTTCCTCTGCCGGCAGGGAAGTGCCCGCCGGAAGGATCCTGACGCTCGTTCTGGCATAGACCATGTATTTCCGCTCATCGGACAGGCACAGATTCCACGCCGTTTCCCGGATCTGTTGCAGATAGGTCGCTGTATTTTTCTCCGGCTCGCGTCCGGAACCGATGATGACAAAGCTCCTGGATTCAAGCTGGAAGATCTTTTCCTTGCTGCAGCATCGGGCGAGCACATCCGCAAATGACGCCAGATAGCGGTCACTTTCAACCGAACCGGCTGCATTTTCGATGTGCCGCAGCCCGCCCGCCGCGATCACGATCAGGTAGAGCTGTTCCCGGTAAGCATTTGCATGATCCTGCAGCTCCGTCCATATTTCCTTGCAGGTATCGAACCGATACAGACCCGTCAGATCGTCTCTCGATCTTGCGATCTTTTCCCGATAGAGCAGGCGTTTCAGCACATTCTGGGTACAGAGGAATTTCAGCGCATTGTTCACTTCGCGACAAAAGCGGATATAGTGTATATTGAAATCGTCAATGCAGTCCTCCACTTCGAGCGCGATATAGCCGAAACACTGATCCTGAAAGTGAACCGGCATGAAAAACGCCGTGGTCAGTGTGTCCGTGTCGAGACTTGCCGGGAGCATCTCTTCGAGCGGGAAGGTGAGGCGGCTCCCCTCCGAACCGATCAGGTACATCGTGTCGGAATAGCCCGCCGAGCGGTAAGTCCGGCTGCCGTCCGTCTGCGTGACAGAATCCCAGTCATCGCAGAGACAGAGGAACAGCCGCTCGGTTTGAATCGTTTTGTCCGCCATGAATTTGTAGCGCAGGGAAAACATCCTGTCCACAAGGTCATGCAGACTGACAGCTTCGTAAAACGTCGCAGATACGGTACAGTCGAGGATGCCTTCCTCCGGGATGATCTGCGTGAAGTCGTGGGTGCTGAACGCCTCATGCGGTGAACGGCACCCGCAGCTCTCCCGGCAGTGTAGCGTCCCTTTTTCGATCCGGATAGGCTGTACATGCTCGCCGGAAACAGCTTCATACAAAGCACAGACCGCATTCCTGCCGAGCATTTCATGCGGCGGCTGAAACGTCGTAACAGCGGGGATGTGCAGCAGCGTGTCCGGCGTGCCGTCATAGCCGGTGACGAGGATGTCCTCCGGCACGGAGATGCCAAGTGCATTCATCGCATCACAGAGGGCGATCGCCATCGTGTCATTGGCGCAGACGACGGCGTCCGGTCTCTCCCGTGTCCCGGCAGCGATCTCTTCTGCCAGCTTCTGCGCTGCATAGAGCCAGAAATCGCCGTAGATCACAGCATTTTCGTTCACAGGCAGTCCGGCAGATGCCACGGCATTCAAGAAGCCCTGTGCACGGTTCCGTGCGACCAGTGAATCCTCCGGTCCCGTCAGGCAAAGCAGCTTCCGGCAGCCGTGTCCGTAGATCAGATGCAGTGCTATTTCTGCAATCTCTTCTTTGTCATCGTACCAGACAGGGAGAAACCGTTCCGTCTCCCGTCCGATGCGGACAATGGGCTTGTCACAGTTCTCTGCTAAATAGTCATCGAGCCACTCGGAATAAAAATGCGAATCAAATGAATAGGGCGCAAAGACGATGCCGTCAAGCTGTGAGAAGTGCAGTGCATGAAACAGGTTCCTTTCGCCGTTTCTGACCTTCTCGATGCTGCAATCCTCATTCAGCGTGAAGACAAATGCGCTGTAGCCCAAAGCCCTTGCCTGTTCGAGGATGCCCGACAGCAGCTTTTTATTGAGCGGCTTGTAGATCCTGCCCATGATGATGCCGATGCGTTTTTTGCGTGCCAATGCTGTCACCTCCCGGTAGTTCCAGTATAGCATACTATAGCTAAAAATGCAAGGCTTTTGTATCATATCACGATGTTTACATGCCGGAAAATTTCCAAGCCTGTTCAGCAGCGCTCAAGATCCGCCCCCGCTTGCGGAGGGGGCGGCTGTTGTAAGATCTGCCCTCAAAAATGCACTTCAGCAGAGTAAATGCATCTGCCATAGCCGGTTCAGTCATCCCTATTGCATTGGCCGTTTACATATGTTATAATAAAAGCAGAAGTATTGCGCCATCACCAGAGAGAGCTCTCAGATGTGAGACAGGAGGTTACTATGACTGAGCAATTACAACAGACATGCGAGTTGTTTGAACGGAACCGCACCGCCATTTCCAAAAAGTTTCTGTTTGAAAAGACAGTCATGCGCATCGCTGCGGCGCTGATCTTTACCGGTGCAGGCAGGGAAGCGGATGCTGAAAAGCTGGCAGAATGCCGCAGCATTCTCAATCAACATACAGACCTGTTCTCTGTGTGCAGAGATTCTGTAAAGCTGGCGCTGCTCAGCGAAATGGCGCTGTCAGACGATGCGGAACAGTATATCGAGGATGTCAAGCTGATGTACCAGAAGCTGCACAAGGGGCATTTTTTGAGTGATCTGTACATGGTGCTTGCAGCGATGCTGATCACTGACCTTGGCAGACAAAGCGATACGGATGCAGTCATTGAAAGGCATAACGAGCTGATGCAGCAGATGGAGAAGCAGCATCCGTTCCTGACAGATCCGGAGGATATTTCCTATGTGATACTGCTTGCGCTGTCGGACAGACCGGTCGGGCAGATCCTCGGTGATATGGAAGAATGCATGGACTATCTCAAAAAGACCCGCAAGGTCAAAGTCGGGTCTGATTCCGTGCAGCGTCTCAGCGAGATCCTTGCACTGACAGGGGAGGACGTCAGGGAACAATGCGATCAGGTCATCCGGCTCTACGATCTGTTACAGCAGGACAAGTCGGCGGTCGAGGATGGCTATGTATTTTCCTCGCTTGGTATGCTGATCGGCATGGATGCAGGACCGGAGCAGATCGTCAATGAGATCCTCGCAGCAAATGCGTTCCTGAAAGCCAACCGCATCTTTGACGAGAAACAGGAGGGTCTCAGACAGCGGCTGATGCTGGCGGAATTGCTCGTGGCTGAAAGCTATGGCACAGGCAATTCGATGATCAGAAATGCGTTCATCAACAATGCGCTGTCCGTCATCAAAGCGCAGCAGGTGGCAACTGTGATCACGGTGATATCCAATGTGCTGCCGGCAGTACTTGGCGCTGTGACCGAGAAAGACAGCTCGGGATCTGGCAGTGATGCTGAGCAGGCTGCGGAAAGCGAGCAGGAAAAGGGCTGAGTTCGGGAGCTGGTTGCAAATGTATAAGAAGCATGACAGACCTTTCTGCACCATAGCAAATGACAAGGCTTCAAAGCATTTACTGCTTTGAAGCCTTGTGTTTCTATTGAGAGAGGGGAGCGGTATCAGTCCATCTCCGGCATGAGCGAGATGACCGCATAGCTGCACCGTTTCTCCGAACGGAAGGTCATACACCACCCGGAAGCACCGGGGCTGACATACAGCGTGGTGGCGCCGTGCAGGTAGGTGCCGTAGGCTTCATACCCTGTCAGATCATAGAGCACCAGCAAGGGGAACAGCTGCGCAGCATGGGAATGCCCGGAAAGTTGCAAGTCAGCGCCGCTCTGTTCGATCTCCTCTGTCTGGTAGGGTGCATGATCCACGAGCAGCACAAAGGCATCCTCCGGTCGGGCAGGGATCTCCGCAAGCGGCAGACGTTCCGGACGGCTGACGTCCTCTCTGCCGAGGATGACCAGATCCTCCGAAAACCGGATCCATTCATCACGGAGCACCCGGAGCCCGCTGTCCTGTAGGGCGGTTTCCAGCTCCTCCGGTGTATACAATGCGCCGCCGGTCAGTTCATTTCTATCCTGGCGGTCGTGGTTCCCGTAGATGTAGTACACCGGCGCATCCAGCGCACCAAACTGCGAGAACACCCAGTTCATTTCCTCCTTGGTGGTATATTCATCCACGATGTCGCCGCCCAGCAGCACCAGATCCGGCTCCTCTTCTGCGATCATCCGGATGGTCTTATCTGTCGTGGCAAGGCTCTGGGAGGAACCGACATGCAGATCGGAGACAAACACGATCCGCTTGCCTTCGGTGAGCTTCTCCGAACGGAAAGTCAGGCGTTCCGCTGTCACGAGCTGCATATTGACCGTGCCAAACACCAGATAGCTCACCGCAAGCGCTGTACACAGGATGCCCTGCGGCAGTGCATAGCTCTCCCGCTTCCCGGCGATCACAAACGGCAGGATCAGCAGGTCGCCCAGTGCATCTCCATACAGCGCAATATGGCAGGCTGTCAGGACATAGCACACCCAGAAATGATAGCCGATGTCCTGGATCATGACCAGATTGGCAGCCAACATGCCAAGCAGGATCTTGACGACCGCAAGAATGATCCGCACCGGCACAAGACGCCGTTTCCGGAGCGGCACCTGTGCAGCGGTCAGTGCCGCAATCCATGCCGCAGTGAGCAGAAACCATAGGATATACAGTGTGAGCGTCATCATTTCATCTCATTTCTGTTACCGTCTGCATCGGTGGGCGGACGGTCGTATTTGAGTTTTACAGGATACAATAGGAACAAAATTCGCTATCAGAAGGGATGGTCCCAGGGTATTACGTCAATTAAAGTATACCAAATAACAAGCAATAAGTCAAGCAGGATCCTCAAAAGCCGGATCCGACGCAGCGGCAGCTGCACAGCTGATCCTCAAAGGATGACTACCGTAAGATTGTGAAACATAAGCAGGATGAAAGCAAAATAGCATTGAACGAGAAGGCGTTGTAGTGTCCACAGCCGCAAAACAAAAGAAATAGGACGTTTCCTCTCATCGAGAAAACGCCCATTTTCCTATAAAAATCTGGAGCTGGTGAACGGACTCGAACCCCCGACCTGCGCATTACGAATGCGCTGCTCTACCGACTGAGCTACACCAGCATCTGTACATCCCGGAGCGATCCGGAAACGCAACATATATATTATAGCACATTTCTCCGGATTCGTCAAGTCCTAAATGAAAATTTTTTTGATCAAAGCCCCCGAAAAGAAATATCCTCTCTTCGGGGGCTTTCCTGTGTCAATCTTCCGGCGCTTTCTGGGAGAGCAGCGTGGAATACTGCTTCCGGAACGCATCGAACGTGCCGTTGTCGAGGGCTTCCCGGATGCGCTCGGTGAGGGTGTTGTAGAAATACAGGTTGTGGATGACCGTCAGCCGTCCGGCGAGCATCTCATTTGCCTTGAACAGATGCCGCACATACGCACGGGAGAACTGCCGGCACGCCGGACAATCGCATTGCTCATCCATCGGGCGGGGATCCGTCTGATAGGTGAAGTTCTTCATGTGCCGCATCCCTTCCCATGTGAAAATGGTACCGTGGCGGGCATTCCGGGTCGGCATCACGCAGTCGAACATGTCGATGCCCCGTGCCACCGCCTCGATGATGTTGGACGGCGTCCCCACGCCCATCAGATAGCGCGGCTTGTTGGCGGGCATGTGCGGCACCACCGCATCGAGGATGCGATACATATCCTCCGTCGGCTCACCCACCGCCAGACCGCCGACTGCATAGCCGTCGAGGTCAAGCTCACGGATCGCCTGCATGTGCTCGATACGCAGCTTCTCGAAGGTCGAGCCCTGGTTGATGCCGAACAGCATCTGCTTCGGGTTGATGGTATCCGGTGCCATGCTCAGACGCTGCATTTCATCCCGGCTGCGGTACAGCCAGCGGGTCGTGCGCTCGCAGGAGCGTGCCGCATAGTCATAGGGCGCCGGATTCTCTACACATTCGTCAAACGCCATCGCAATGGTCGAAGCCAGGTGTGACTGGATGCGCATACTCTCCTCCGGTCCCATGAAGATGCGCTTGCCGTCGAGGTGCGACTGGAAATAGACGCCTTCCTCCTTGATCTTGCGCAGCTTTGACAGAGAGAATACCTGAAATCCGCCGCTGTCCGTCAGGATCGGCTTGTGCCAGTTCATGAACTTGTGCAGACCGCCCATCTTGTGGATGATATCGTCACCCGGACGCAGATGCAGATGATAGGTGTTGCAGAGCTCCACCTGACATTTCAGCTCCGCCAGCTCCGGCGAGGTGATGCCGCCCTTGATGGCAGCGGACGTGCCGACATTCATGAAGCACGGCGTCTGGAAGGTGCCGTGTACGGTCTCGAACTGCCCCCGCCGGGCAGTGCCTTCGGTTTTAAATAGGGTGAACATGAAGGGTCTCCTTATCAGTGATAGTTTTTGTCGGCTGATGCCGACTTAGGAGGGGCTGCTCGCCCCTCCTAAACCTCCCTCGGCAGGAGGCTGAGCCTCCTGCACCTGCATCTTTAGTCAGTCTCAGCTGTGGGATTCTGGAAATAGCGTTCATCCGCAAACTGGTAATGCCCCAGCTCCCAGACATTGGCTTTCAGCGTGTTGGCGTCCATGTTCCGCTCCACATCCTTGAGCATGTAGCTGGTCTTGCAGTCACGGCTCGTGAAGATGAGGATGAGCTGTTCCTCCGGGATCTCCAGTTTTTTGAGCGCTTCCTCGTCATAGGTGAACGTCAGCGTGGCGTTGTAGACAGCCGACTCATCGAGCAGCGCCGCAGCCCCTAAAGCCCCCTGGGAGGGCTGGGTCAGCTTCACTTCCTCAAAGCGTGGCTCCGCATCGCTGAAATCGCCGGACAGATGTACCTTGGCAGGAAAATCCTGATCCATGAGCTCAATATCCCGTTCCTCATGCCGCATGGTCGGCGGGTAGTACTGACAGCCGGTCATCCCAGCCATCAGCACGCCTGCTATCGCCAGCCCCGTCAGACGGCGCAGACGATCAGACATTGATCTCCGCCTTGTCATCGGAAACGCCGTTTGCATCGAGAACGGGCTTCACGCAGTTGGCAATGAACTCGTCCACCTGCTGCGGGCAGCGGCCGATGAAGTTCTCCGGCGCCATGATGGCGTCCATCTCCTCCCTGGAGATCATGAACATCGGATCGGCAAGGATCAGCTCGCAGAGGTTGTTGTCCAGACCCTCCTGCTTCACTCTTGCGCCCGCCTGCATGGAGTACTGACGAATCTTCTCGTGCAGCTCCTGACGGTTGCCGCCCTTCTTCACGGCATCCATCATGATGTTCTCCGTTGCCATGAACGGCAGCTCTGCCATCACACGCTTGCGGATGATCTTCTCATACACGACAAAGCCGTTCTCCGGATCGGTGACATTCAGCATGATATTCAGGATGGCATCCACGCCGAGGAATGCCTCAGCCACGGAAATACGCTTGTTGGCAGAATCGTCGAGGGTTCTCTCGAACCACTGTGTACCGGCGGTGAATGCCGGGTTCAGCACATCGCACATCACATAGCGGGCGAGGGACGTGATACGCTCGTCACGCATCGGATTGCGCTTGTATGCCATTGCAGAAGAACCGATCTGGCTCTTCTCGAAGGGCTCCTCCATCTCCTTGAAGCTCTGCATCAGACGGATGTCGTTGGAGAACTTCATCGCCGACTGTGCGATGCCAGCCAGAACGGAGCATACCTGATAATCCACCTTGCGGGAATAGGTCTGACCGGATACCGGAACGACCGCATCAAAGCCCATCTCGGCAGCGATCTTGGCTTCGAGCGCCTTAATCTTGTCGGTATCGCCCTCGAACAGCTCCATGAAGGAAGCCTGTGTACCGGTGGTACCCTTGGAGCCGAGCAGCTTCAGGGAAGCGATGCGGAAGTCGAGGTCTTCGAGATCCATGAGCAGCTCATTGCACCAGAGCGTGGCACGCTTGCCGATAGTGGTGAGCTGTGCGGGCTGGAGGTGAGTATAGGCAAGGCAGGGGAGTGCCTTGTACTTGTCAGCGAACTGTGCCAGCTGTGCGATGACCTTGACGAGCTTGCGCTTGACAACGGCAAGCGCATCCCGCATGATGATGATGTCGGTGTTGTCGCCGACATAGCAGGAGGTCGCACCAAGGTGGATGATACCCGCCGCATCCGGGCAGGCATCGCCGTAGGTGTGGACATGTGCCATGACATCGTGGCGGAATTGCTTCTCATACTCGGCAGCCTTGGCATAGTCGATGTTCTCGATGTTGGCAGCGAGCTGATCGACCTGTGCCTGTGTCACCGGCAGACCGAGCTCCATCTCGGCACGGGCAAGAGCGACCCACAGTCTGCGCCATGTGGAAAATTTCTTATCGGCAGAGAACAGATACTGCATCTCCTTGCTGGCATAGCGGGTGCAGAACGGGCTTTCATAGCTTTGATTTGACATGATAGTTCCTCCGTAATTCTCAAAGATTCATAGATTCATTCCGCCACACGAGAACGGGCGACACGCCGTCATAGGGGAGCACTTCCTCCGGATGCGCATCGGCATAGGCAAAGACGACCTCCGAGAGCTCGTCCTTCACAAACCGCAGGAGCGTGTCCACGGGCTGCTGCAAAACGGAATGGCAGAGCGGTGACAGGGCGATGCACTGTCTTCCGCCTGCTTCTGTGAGCAGAAACGGCCAGATGCTGCACGAAAACGGCTTCTCCTCGCCGAGCAGACAACCCTGTCCGGGATCGAGCAGGGGACAGGGGAAATTGTCCTCGGCATCGAAATCCTCCACACGGAACAGCCATGCGTCCTCAGCCTTCCGGAGAAACTGCGCCTCGGGCAGGAGCTCTTTGACTTTCGCAAGCACCTGTGCATTGAGCACCGGTGTGCTCCAGATGTCATAGCTGCTGAACTGGCAGCAGAGCTTACAGGCAGCGCATGTCTCACGGCGCAGCAGTTTTGTCAGCATTGCAGTCACCCTCTTTTGTTCGTAATCATGCGGACTATTCTTATTGTAGCATATTTTGACGGAAAAAGCAATAGGCAGCGTGTTATTCACATGGAAAACGTATAGATCATACTGTACAAACGCCGTCCCGGTCCTGTTTCGATAACTGGTGTCTGATCCAATAAAAAGGGGTCGCAGGGCGTCAGCCCCGTCCCCCCCATGCGCCCGGAGCGCAGCGAACGGGCGCTCCTTCAGGCTTTTGTGTGATGATCGGAAAAAACAGAATTATGCCTTGACATTTCCGAAAGAGTGTGCTATACTATACTATGTACGAACAAAGGCGTTCATCAGAAGGCACGGTAACGTGTCGCCTGATGAACGCTTTTGCTATTTTTGTAAGGAGTGATACAGATACATGGCAGTGAAGTATATTTTCGTCACAGGCGGTGTCGTTTCCGGACTGGGAAAGGGCATCACGGCAGCCTCGCTCGGACGGCTCCTGAAAGCACGGGGGCTCAAGGTCGCCGCACAGAAACTTGACCCCTATATCAACGTAGACCCCGGCACGATGAGCCCCTACCAGCACGGCGAGGTCTATGTCACCGAGGACGGCGCAGAGACCGACCTTGACCTCGGCCATTATGAGCGGTTCATCGACGAGGATCTCAACCGCTTCTCCAACCTCACCACCGGCAAGGTCTATGCCAATGTCCTTGCCAAAGAGCGCCAGGGCGACTACCTCGGCAAGACCGTACAGATCATTCCGCATGTGACGGACGAGATCAAGCACTTCATCTACAGCGTCGGCGAGACCGGCAAGGCGGATGTGGTCATCACCGAGATCGGCGGCACCACGGGCGACATCGAGAGCCAGCCCTTCCTTGAAGCCATCCGCCAGATGAAGCACGAGGTCGGACGGGAGAACACGCTCTATATCCATGTGACGCTCGTGCCCTATCTGAAAGCCTCCGGTGAGCACAAATCCAAGCCCACACAGCATTCCGTCAAGGAGCTCCAGGGCTTTGGCATCTCGCCGGACATCATCGTCCTCCGCTCGGATGAGCCGATCACGGACGAGAGCATCTTCCGCAAGATCGCAGGCTTCTGCAATGTCAAGCCGGACTGCGTCATCGAGAACCTCACCCTCCCGAACCTCTACGAAGCCCCGCTGATGCTCGAGGAAGCGAACCTCTCCGGGATCGTCTGCCGGGAGCTGCACCTCGAAACACCTGCCCCCGATCTGACGGAATGGCGGGCACTCTGCCACCGCATCACCTCCCGCTCAGCGACCGTTACCATCGGTCTGGTCGGGAAGTATGTCCAGCTGCATGACGCCTATCTGTCCGTTGCAGAAGCGCTTCACCATGCAGGCTATGACCTCTCCGCCAATGTCCAGATCGAGTGGATCGACTCCGAGGAGATCACGGTACAGAATGCCCCGCAGATCCTCGGCGGACTGGACGGCATCCTCGTACCCGGAGGCTTTGGTCAGCGCGGCATCGAGGGCATGATCGAAACGGCAAAATACGCCCGGACCGCCGGGATCCCGTACCTTGGCATCTGCCTTGGTATGCAGATCGCCGTCATCGAATATGCACGCAATGCTGCCGGTCTTGCTGGTGCGCATTCGAGGGAGTTCGATCCGGAGTCCCCGTACAAGGTCATCGACTTCATGGACGGTCAGAGCGAGACCATCGAGAAGGGCGGTACGCTCCGTCTCGGCAGCTATCCCTGCGTGATCGCAGCGGGCAGCAAGCTGGCGGACTGCTACGGCAGATATGAGATCGCCGAACGTCACCGCCACCGCTATGAATTTGCCAACGCCTACCGTGAGACGCTCACCGGCGCAGGGCTGACGATCAGCGGCACCTCGCCCGACAACAGCCTTGTCGAAGCCGTGGAGCTGACAGAGCACCCGTTCTACATCGGCGTGCAGTATCATCCCGAGTTCAAGAGCCGCCCCAATAAGCCGCATCCGCTGTTTGTCGGACTCGTCCGTGCAGGTCTTGCCAGAAAGGAAGGTCAGAAATGATAGTCAATCACAACGCACTGAAGCTCGAAAACAACTACCTGTTCTCCGAGGTAGGCAGACGTCTTGCCGCATTCCAGAAGGAGAACCCCGACCGGAAGCTCCTCAAATGCAGCATTGGCGACGTGACCCGCCCGCTGCCCCGCATCATCACCGATGCGCTGAAAAATGCCGCCGAGGAGATGGGACATGCCGAGACCTTCCGTGGCTACGGTGCCGAGCAGGGCGAGCCGTTCCTGCGGGAAGCCATCTCGAACTATTACACCAAGCGGGGCATCCGGATCGACCCGGTGGACATCTTTATCAGCGACGGTGCCAAGTCCGACCTCGGCGACCTCTGCGACCTGTTTGATGCGGATAACACCGTGCTCCTGCCGAATCCGGTCTATCCGGTGTATTATGACACGAATGTCATGGCAGGCAGACGGGTGATCTTCCTCGACGGCAACAAGGAAAACGGCTTCCTGCCGATGCCTGACGAGAGCAAGAAGGCGGACATCATCTATCTCTGCTCGCCGAACAACCCGACCGGTGCGGTCTATGACCGTTCCCAGCTCACGGCATGGGTGCAGTATGCGCTCGATCAGGGAGCCGTGCTGCTGTTCGATGCGGCATATGAGTCCTATATCTGCGACCCCACGCTCCCGCACAGCATCTACGAGATCGCCGGTGCCGAGCAGTGCGCCATCGAGATCAACTCCCTCTCCAAAATGGCAGGCTTCACCGGCGTGCGCTGCGGCTGGACGGTCGTACCCCGGGCATTGCAGCTCGACGGCGCATCTCTTCATGATATGTGGTTCCGCCGTATGTCCACGAAGTACAACGGCACGAGCTACATCATCCAGCGTGCCGCCGAGAAGGTCTTCTCCGCAGAGGGACAGGCTGCTGTCCACGAGGACATCGCCTACTACATGGAGAATGCCCGCATCCTGAAAGCAGCGCTAACCAAGGCAGGCATCTGGTCCACCGGCGGCGAGAATGCCCCCTATGTCTGGGTACAGGCACCGGACGGCATGGGCTCGTGGGAATTTTTCGACAAGCTCCTGCATACCTATGCCATCGCAGGCACCCCCGGCGCCGGCTTCGGCACCGCAGGCGAAGGCTATCTGCGCTTCTCCTCCTTCGGTACGAGAGAGACCGTCGAAGCCGCAGCAGCGCTGCTGGAGACCCTGTAACACAAACGGCAGAGGGCGCCGAACACCGCCCACGCTGCTATACGAAGACCTCCCCGCCCGGGGAGGTCTTTTGTGCCTGTATACTTGCATTTCCGCCAGCATTATGCTATAATGAATGCAAGCATTCATTATGAATGATGCCCTTGCAGATCCGCAGATCAGAGATCCGCTCCCTGCATATCGGGCAATTATAGCATAACGCTTCGCTAATATGCTATAACAGAACAAACGCCCCCGAAAGGAGAGCTCTATGAAACGCATCTATGACATTCTGCTTGCCGTGCTGTGCCTGATCATCGGCACCGTGATCGTCATTCTCTGGTATCCGGATGCAGAGTCGATCTTGGTGCTGCTGCTCTTTGTGGCGATCCTCCTGCCGACGATCCCGCTCACCGTCATCTTTGAGCTGATCCATGCCCTGACCCGTCACAACCAGAAAGCCGAGAAGATCCTCCTGATCCTCGACATCATCGGAACAGCGTGGATCGGCGCATTCTGGATATTTATGATTTTGGTCGGCGGGGATGAACAGATCCTCCGGGCGCTCACGGTCTGCGGCGTCAATATTGTCATCACGAGCATTGTCGCCGTCAAGGGATATCTCGAAAAAAAGTGTTCTCCCCCTGCATAAGGCTTCTGCCCCTGTCCATACTCATGACGGAGGTGATAGCAATGACATCCAAAGAATTGCTCTATCTTGAAGATGCGCTCGGTCATGAGAAGTTCTTCCAGACCAAGTGCAGCGAAGCCATGAATGCCCTGCAGGACGAGCAGCTGCGGAGCTGTGTGCAGCAGATGGCACAGAAGCACCAGCAGATCTACAGCAGTCTGTACGGTATGCTCTAAAGCACGGAAGGAGGAACACACATGAACGAACAGAACATCATGCAGGATCTTCTCAACCTCGAGAAGGGCGCCTGCACGCTGTACCTGCACGGTACAGTTGAATCCGCCACCCCGGAGGTGCAGCAGAGCTTCCGCACCGCCCTCAACGAGTCGCTCGGGATGCAGAGCAGCATCTATGCCGAGATGGCAGCCAAGGGCTGGTACCAGAACGACTGCGCCGAACAGCAGAAGGTGCAGCAGGTGCGCCAGAAATTCCAGGCAGCATGACAGGATACCCCCTCAGCAAGGCGCTGAGGGGGTATTTCATACAGTGAGATCAGCAAACGAGATGCGGATGATCTTAGCCAGGTCGGCGGGGTTAACCTCGACCTGATAGCCAATCTTTCCGGCGCTGAAAATGATCGTGCCGAACGCCTCTGCGCTTTTGTCGATGACCGTCACAAACTGCTTCTTCATGCCGATGGGGGAACAGCCGCCGTGGATATAGCCTGTCAGCGGCAGCAGCTCTTTGGCTTTGAGCATACTCACGCTCTTTTCGCCAACCGCCTTGGCAGCCTTTTTCAGATCGAGCTCCTCTGCCACCGGGATAACGAAGACATAATGCCCGCCCTTTCCCGCTTCGGTGACGAGCGTTTTGAACACCTGTGCAGGATCCTGCCCGAGCACGGCAGCGACCTCCACGCCGCTGACAGCCCCGGTATCGGCATAGCAATAGTGCTTGTACGGGATCTTCTTCTGGTCAAGGATCCGCATGACATTGGTCTTTTCTCTGTCTTTCTCCATACTTTCCTCCAAGAAGGATGCCCCCGCAGGCAGCAGGGGCATCGAGTTCGTTTATTCCTTGTTGCCGCCGAGCAGACCGCCGAGCGCACCCATCAGGTCGCCGCCGTTGCCGCCGCCGATGGCACCCATCAGCTCGCCGCTTGCGAGCTTCGCCTTGACAGCGCTGATGACGCTGTTGATCTGGTCATCCGGCAGATCCACGCCAAGCACACCCTCGACAGCCTTGACCGGGTCTGCGGTGAACTTCGCAGCAAAGTCCTTGTCGTTCTGCACCTTGTTGATGACTTCTTCGATTTTTGCCTTGATATCCATAGTGAATACCTCCTAAATCAGGTTTTGTACTTTTATTATACAGCATTTTATGGGAAATGTAAAGGGGGGATGCGCAAATAATATAGATTTACCGTTCCTCCATCTGATGCTTCACAAAGATGTCATTCCGCAGCATATCGAGCGTGAGCCCGACACGTTTGGGGATGGTCACACAGACGGTCTCTCCGCCGTGCAGGTCGAACCAGTTGTCCGAGAAGACCACATCGAGCGTCCGGCAGTCGAGCGCCAGCGCCTGCACGAACACATCCGAGGATACCTCCACGATATAATGCTCCGGCAGCTTGCGCAGCTCCATCCGGATGTTGGGTTTCCGGAAGGAGAACTGCTTCGGTACGCACAGGAGGGAGCTGCCCTTGCTCAGACAGGTGCCGTCCCTGGCAGTCAGTTCGTAGGCAAGATAGCAGCGGCGGCGGTTCTCCGGTGTGTAGAACTCTTCCACACCCGGCAATCGCTCTAAATCCACAGCCGTCAGCGCAGGGACGCTCACCGGGATCTCCCCGGATGCCAGGATATCGCTCCCTGCATCACGGATCGACCAGTGTACCGTGCCTTCGACCTCCTGCATCGTCTCGTTGGAGATGTTCAGCACCGGCTCACCAAATGCCCCCGCCGTCAGCAGCACCGGCGCATGGAAGCGCTTGGCGAAATAGTGCAGTGCCTTCCATCTGCCGTAATAGTCTACGCTGCTCCACGAGATCGCCGGGTTGGAATCCCCGAGCTGCCAGTAGAGCGAGCCCATGCAGCGCCCTCTGTTGCGGCGCATATGCTCCACATTCGAGCGGATGCACTGCGCCTGTACGAGCTGCGTGGCATAGCTCAGCGCATCGAAGTTCTCCGGATAGCGCATCATCTGCGCCAGATAATACAGCATCTTCCCGGCGCCGTCATCGCATTTGTGATGCGCCTCCATCACCGGCGAGAGCAAATTCAGGTCGCCCTGTGTCTCGTCGCAGACCGTCTGCATGGTCTTGCGGCAGGGTACCGACTCGAAGCCGTACTCCGAACAGAAGCGGTAATACAGCTCCCGGAATGCCGTAAACGGCTTGAATCCGTGCCAGATGTCCCAGTAGTGCTGGTCTCCGGCATCATTGGATTCCGTGTCCACGAAGCCGCCGTAGGTGGAGGGCGATGACCGCCAGTAGAAGCGCTGCGGGTCAAGCTCTGCTGCGAGCGCCGGCATCCGCTTTTCAAACTGCTCAAGATAATCCGCCTTTGCCTCCGGATTTTCGGGAAGTCCCCAGTTTTCAAATGCCGTCTCGATCTCGTTATTGCCGCACCAAAGCCCGAGAGAGGCGTGGTTGCGCAGACGGAGGATGTTGTCCTGCATCTCTGCCCGGACAGTCTCCCAGAAATCATCCGTCAGCCGGTAATTCGCACAGGCGAACATGAAGTCCTGCCATACAATGAGACCGTTCTCATCGCAGAAGTCATAGAACGCATCCCCCGGATAATAGCCGCCGCCCCAGACCCGCACAGTGTTGAATCCGCCGTCCAGACATGCCTGTAACAGGGCTTCGGTGCGTTCCTTTGTGCAGCGGGGGAGGAGCTGATCCTCCGGGATATAATTGGCGCCCATCGCAAAGATGTCCACGCCGTTGAGCCGCAGGCAGAAGCGTTCGCCCCACTCGTCCGGCGCCTGATCCACAGTCAGTGTCCGCAGTCCGATGCGCTCGGTGCTGCTGTCGATCGGGTTCCCGTCCGCATCCGTCAGCAGAACGACCGCCGCATACAGATGCGGCTCGCCGTAGCCCCTTGCCCACCAGAGCCGGGGTTCTTTGATGGTCACGGTCAGCGGCTCATCTGCCGGCATGAGCTCCGAACGGCAGACCGCCTCTTCATCGGCATCATACAGCGCAAACTGCCAGCGCAGCCCTTCGCTGTCGCATTCAAATGCCGGACGCACGGTCAGCTGTACCTCGTCCGGGCGATGCTCCTGCAAATACTGCACATGCCGGATGCGCCCGGTGTCATAGCATTCCAGATACACATCCCGCCAGATGCCCATATCCGGGAGCTGCGGACCCCAGTCCCAGCCGAACATGTAGTGCGCCTTGCG
>JAIKWY010000202.1 GCA_024684395.1 Oscillospiraceae bacterium | reverse complement strand
CCGTGGAGAAAGCAGCCATTGAAACAGTTAAGGATCATACCGACAGATCTGTTGGTCGCATCGGTTTTCAGTTCTCTGCAAATACACTGTGGATCGTGCTGCCGTCAGGTCGCAGGCTTGCCTACATCAAACCGAAATTACAGCCGAACCGCTTCGGGCGCATGGCACTGACCTTTGAAGGACTCGGCGCAAACAACAAATGGACACGCGGTGAAACGTACAGTGGAAAGCTGACGGAGAATATCACGCAGGCGACCGCCCGTGACTTGCTTGCCGAAGCAATGCGCCGGATGGAGCTTGCTGGGCTCGGCATTGTCGGTCATGTGCATGATGAGGTCATTCTTGAAGTGCCGAAAGGACAATACACGGTCGATGATGTGTGCAATATCATGAACCGGAATCCGGCATGGGCGGACGGCCTGCCGCTGTCCTCTGCCGGATATACTGGCAATTATTATTTCAAAGACTAGGAGGATATTTCTATGAAACAGGGACGAGCATTACCGGAGGTGCTGACAGAGCTTCAGCGTCAGAATGCCGCAAAGCAGGACTACATCGGTGCAGCGGAGGCATTCCGTCTGGACGAGGACGGCAGCACCTTCCGCATCGGGAACGATCACAGCTTCGGCACAACACAGCTTTTCCATCGTCAGGTGGCATCGGCACTCGGTATCCCAGCGAGATATTATGACATGATGCAGAAACAGAAGCCGGAGCTTCTGGCAGATAACGTGAACGCATGGTTTTCTGATAAAGGAAACAGCTACATGGTCAGAACACTTGATTACGGCAGCGGACAGGTCGCTCGTGCGCTCCTCTCCGACCGTTACCGCCGCATCGACAATTTGGAAATTGCATCGGCGGTACTTCCGCTGTTCGCAGGTCAGGACGGCATGGAGGTCATGAGCTGCGAGGTCACAGAAAACAAGCTGTATCTGAAGATTGTCAACCATCGCCTTGAAATGGCGTGTGTCGGTGACAGAGTTCAGGCGGGTGTTATCATTTCCAATTCTGAGGTCGGACTTGGTGCAGTTTCCGTGCAGCCCCTTGTCTATACGCTTGCCTGCACCAACGGCATGGTGGTCAATAGTATGGGCGAACGCCGTACCCATGTGGGCAGAGCGGCAAAGGCTCTGGAAGACAGCTTCAATATCTATACAGATGAAACGCTCGAAGCGGAAGACCATGCATTTATGCTGAAGCTCCGTGACACAACGCTTGCCGCTATTGAGTCGGCACGTTTTGCACAGATCGTCGGTGTTCTGGAGCAGAGCCACGGTGCAAAGATTACGGGACGTGTACAGGATGTAATTGAACTGACCGGCAAGGCGTATGACCTCAATCAGCCGGAACAGGACAGCATTCTGAACTATCTCATCAAGGGCGGCGACCTCTCCCTCTACGGCCTGAGCAATGCCATCACGCGGGCTTCGCAGGATGTAGAGTCCTACGACAGAGCCACTGCGCTGGAAGGCATCGGCTGGCAGGTGGCAACCATGCCGAAAACACAGTGGAAGGAGATCAACGCATGAGCAGAACGTGGAAAGACAGAAAAGGATATAAGACACGTAGGAAACGCCGCGGGTATCCTGTGCCGGAGATCTGCAATTACACCCGCGGCGGCTATGACGATTACGACCACAGTGACGAGGAGCTATATGTAGACGACCAGTGCTGTGAGAACTGCCGCTTCTACGGAAACTGCTATCATACGCCGTTCCCGTCCGGATGGTGCGAATACTGGAAGGACGGTAGGCATTGAGAGAATATGTTGTTGAGAACGAGTTTGTCAAGGCAGTCAAGGCTGCAGGCGGTGTAGCGTATAAGCTGACATCGCAGACGGCTAACGGGCTGCCGGACAGACTCGTTCTGTTCTTTCCTGCAAAGACAGTGTTTGTCGAGCTGAAAGCACCGGGCAAGATGATGCGCCCACTGCAGAGAAAAAGACGGTATCAGCTGATGAAACTGGGCTTTCCCGTTCTCTGCATCGACAAGCTGTATCAGATCAAACCGTGCATTGATGCGATCCTTGCATGGACACCCGGTGAACCGTTTCCGGAGGGTATCGGTGCTAAGATACCTGATCTGGAGACCACAACACTGCCGTCTGAGATGGATGATTTCGGTGAAACACTGGAACCGATTGATCTTGATGATCTGGCAGGATTCTATGAATTGGAGGAGGATGATACCGGATGAAATACACACCGCACGACTATCAGAAATATTGTATCGAATATATCCGGGAGCATCCTGTTTCAGCACTATTCCTGGACATGGGACTCGGCAAGACGATCATCACGCTGACCGCCCTGAACGCTCTGATGTTTGACGAGCTGAAAGTGAACAAGGTGCTTGTGATCGCGCCCCTCAGAGTCGCCCGTGACACATGGCCTGCAGAGGTGAAAAAGTGGGATCATTTGCAGAATCTTGAAATATCTGTCATTGTCGGCAACGTCAAGGAGCGCACCGCAGCAGTCAATCATAATGCTTTCATCTACATCGTGAACCGCGAGAACGTGAAATGGCTTGTAGAGTATTATGAAAAAAACGGCCTGCGCTGGGATTTTGATATGATCGTTATTGACGAGCTGAGTTCCTTCAAGAACTATCAGTCTCAGCGTTTCAAATGGCTGCGGAAGGTACGTCCGTTCGTGAAACGCTGGGTCGGGCTGACAGGTACACCGACTTCAAATGGTCTCATGGACTTGTGGGCGGAGATTGGTATTTTGGACGGCGGCGAACGGCTCGGGCGATTTATCGGCAGATTCCGTGAAAGCTACTTCAAGCCCGGCAGCATGAATCCGAGCACGGGTGTGGTGTTCTCATATACACCCCGTCCCGGCGCAGAGGAGCAAATCTATAACAAGATTTCGGATATTACAATTTCTATGAAAGCCCTTGACTACTTGGATATGCCGGAGTGCGTGTATGTCAACCATGAGGTCGAGATGAATGCGACGGAGCGAAAGCTTTATGATCAGCTGAAGCATGACCTTATCATTCCGCTTGAGGACGGTGACATTGATGCGGCAAACGCTGCGAGTCTCAGTAATAAGCTGCTTCAGATGGCGAACGGTGCTGTCTATGACGAAAACAAGGAAGCCCGTACCATTCACAGTCGAAAGCTGGAGATGCTTGAAGACCTGATCGAAGCGGCAAACGGACAGCCCGTGCTGATCGGATACTGGTTCAAGCACGACCGCACCCGAATTATAGAGCACTTGACTGCCTGCGGCTATGCTCCGAGGGATATCAAGGATTCATCTGACATCACTGACTGGAACGCCGGAAAGATCGCTGTTGCTCTGATACATCCGGCTTCGGCAGGACACGGACTGAATATTCAGTCCGGCGGTCATATCCTGATCTGGTTTGGCCTGACGTGGAGTCTTGAACTGTATCAGCAGACCAACGCCCGGCTCTGGCGGCAGGGTCAGCAGAACACTGTCACGATCCACCACATCGTAACAAAAGACACAGTTGATGAAGATGTCCTGAAAGCACTTGCTTCAAAAGACGTAACGCAGGAAAAGCTGATCGCAGCAGTCAAGGCGCGGCTATGATCATACTCTCAGTATGATCTATCTCTATTTGACGACAGAAAGACGGCAAAGCGGCGACAATTCGGTAACGCCGCAGACCACGGAGGTGAAAAACTATGGCGCGTAAGAACAAACGCCTGAAAACAGAATACCACAGAGGGCTCGGCTTCGATCCGAGAAAATATATCAC
>JAIKWY010000190.1 GCA_024684395.1 Oscillospiraceae bacterium | reverse complement strand
TACTGATTTCGCATTCCATTTTGTCTAATATTCACATCTCACCCGTTTCACCGCTCCATTTGGTCGGACCGGTTCGTTACATGTATCTAATTTCTCTCTATTTTCCGTCACTTCATGCATCAATACGTGCTGTTCATCGTCACGTATGAACATTTTTCGGTAAAAAATAAATAATTTCTAAAAATTTCTGCAAACCCCTTTTCATCCTCAAAAAAATATGCTATAATATATGTAAGTATTTTTAAGATGGACTGCATATAATTGGCACGGGCGTGCCAGAAACGATAACAGAGGAGGTAATTGTTTCATGTCCGTTTCAGAGTTATATAAAGTTTGGTGCGAGAAAGCCACCGACGATCCCGATCTCGTGCAGGAGCTCCAGGCGGTCGCCGGGAATGATGCGGAGATCCGTGACCGGTTCTACCGTGAGCTGGAATTCGGCACCGGTGGTCTGCGTGGTGTACTCGGTGCGGGTACCAACCGCATGAACGTCTATACCGTCCGCCGTGCGACGCAGGGTCTCGCCAACTACATCAAGGCAGATTTTGCCGAGCCGAGTGTTGCCATTTCCTATGATAGCCGCAACAAGTCCACTGTCTTTGCGCAGGCAGCGGCTTCTGTTCTGGCAGCGAATGGTATCAAGGTACACATCTATAAGGAGCTCATGCCGACGCCCTGCCTGAGCTGGGCTGTCCGTGCGCTCGGATGCAGTGCCGGTATCATGGTGACGGCGAGCCATAACCCCGCCAAGTACAACGGCTACAAGGCATATGGTGCTGACGGCTGCCAGATCACGCTCGAAGTAGCCGAGAAGGTCATCAACGCCATCAACTCCCTCGACATGTTCGCCGATGTGAAGTACTGCGATTTTGAGCAGGCTGTTGCTTCCGGCATGATCGCCTATATCGAGGATGATGTCATCGAGGAGTACTACAAGAATGTCCTGGCACAGGGCATCAACACAACGCTTTGTGCAGACAGCGGTCTGAAGATCGTTTACACGCCCCTCAACGGCACCGGCAACAAGCCTGTCCGTGAGATCCTTTCCCGCATCGGTATCAAGGATGTGACGGTCGTTGCAGAGCAGGAGTACCCTGACGGCAACTTCCCGACCTGTCCGTATCCGAACCCGGAGTTCCGTGAGGCGCTTGAGCTTGGTCTGAAATACTGCGACGAGGTCAAGCCTGACCTGCTGCTTGCGACCGATCCGGATGCTGACCGTGTGGGCATTGCCGTTCCGGACGGCGATGACTATGCGCTGTTCTCCGGCAACGAGGTCGGTGCTCTCCTGACAGAGTACATTTGCAGCGAGCGCACCAAGAACGGCACCATGCCGAAGGATCCGATCATCGTCAAGACGATCGTTACCACCGACATCATCAAGAAGATCGCTGATGCCTATAACGCCGAGACGATCGAAGTCCTCACCGGCTTCAAGTTCATCGGCGAGCAGATCGGTCTTCTCGAAGAAAAACATGAGGAGAACCGCTATGTATTCGGTTTTGAGGAGAGCTACGGCTACCTCTCCGGTACGTATGTGCGTGACAAGGACGCTGTCGTTGCCTCCATGCTGATCTGCGAGATGGCTGCCTACTACCGCACCAAGGGCATCTCCCTCTTGCAGGCAAGAGAGAACCTTTATAAGAAGTACGGTCTGTTCCGTCATTCGCTCCAGAACTTCGCTTTCGAGGGCGAGAGCGGCATGAACAAGATGGCTTCCCTGATGCAGAACCTGCGTGACGAGCAGCCCACTGCCATCGGCGGTCTCAAGGTGATCTCCGTTTCCGACTACCAGACCAGCATCACCACCGACAAGACGACCGGCGCACAGACTGCCATCACGCTGCCGAAGTCCAATGTGCTCGTGTTCGATCTCGAACAGGGTGCAAAGGTCGTGATCCGTCCGTCCGGTACGGAGCCGAAGATCAAGTGCTATTATACCACGGTCGGCGCAAACCTCGATGAGGCACTTGCGACCGAGGCTAAGCTCCAGAAGGATTTTGGCAAGATCTTTGAATAAGCAAAAAGAGTGGCACCCCGCAGGGTGTCACTCTTCTTTTATATCATTCTGACTTGTATTGTTTTCCCTCTGAAGGAGAGAAAAACAATACATAAAAAAGCCGTTTTAGGTCAGCAGAAATGCAAGACAGGAGCGGGAGTGATTATTGCAGGCTGCGATTGAGCGCATCCTCGATCTGACCTTCAAACAGATACTTGGCACGGTTGAGCATCTGCATCAGATCTTCCGGTCTCAGGTTCCGCTTGCTCCGCAGCCAGCGCATCAGCGCCCCGCAGATCGCCTCCTCATAGAAGGCGCACACGAGCTCCAGATCCTCCGGGCGGTATTTCTCCTGGTCGCCGATCGCCGAGAGCAGCAGCGTGTGGATATGCTGCACGATATAGCCCGAAAACTGCTCGTAACCGATCGCCTTGTACAGGTTCAGCCACACGCCCTTATAGCCGGCGCACAGCCCGAGGAAGTTCAGGAGCCTCGCTTCGAGCGGGAGCTTTTCGCCGAAGATCGCCGTTGCCTCTGTCTCGAAGAAATCGGTCACGACTTCATAAATATCATGGAAATGGTAATAGAAGGTATTGCGTGTCACCCCGCACGCCTCCGTGATCTCCCGGACGGAGATCCGGTTGAGCGGTTTTTTTGCCGCAAGCTGTAATGTGCATTCGACGATCGCTTCCTTGGTACCGTGTGCCATAGCCGGGACCTCCTTTGCCGTTCTGTTTTTATTATACCAGAAGTGCCGGGATTTTGCAAGTCATTCTGTATGTTTTTCTGTTCCTGCGCATTTTCTCTTGCTTTTTGGGCATCGTTATGGTATGATATAGAAATACTGTTGAGAGGATGATCCCTATGAAGAAGACCATGACCGCTGAGATCGGCGCAGGGCATCCTGAGCGAAGCCGGCTATGACGGCATCACGCTGCTCTATCCGACCGGCGACCCGGGAAAGCTCTCCGACGACATGATGTATGTTCCCACCACGATCTTTGTGGACAGCGAGGGGCATATCCTCAGCGATGCCATCATCGGCGGCGGCAATGTGAAGGAGAACTACACTGCCCGCATCAACGAAGCGCTCACGGCGATGGGCAAGGTGCCGCTCTCCGAATAAACAGAACGATCCCCGCAGACAGACATGCGCTGTACTGCGGGGATCTTGTTGTGTCGGGGCGTTTGCTTACTGCTGCTCCGCCAGTTCACGGATGCACTTGAGGCAAACCTTTTTGTCACGGTAATCCTTCAGATCATCCGGGCTGCCGCAGAGCGAGCAGCTTGCCTGACTCTTCTTCAGGACGATGGTGTCACCTTCCAGAAAGATCTGGAGATAGTCATTCTGGTTGATGTCAAGGCTCTTGCGGAGCTCCTTGGGCAGAACGAATCTGCCAAGGGAGTCGATCCGGCGGAAAATACCTGTGCTGCGCATGATGTCATTCCTCCTGTCGTCACTTAGTCTTCATCGGGCATGTCCCAGTTGTGGAATACATTTTGCACGTCGTCGTTCTCCTCGAGATGATCGAGCAGATTCTGCATTTTCTTGATATCGTCCTCGTCCTCCAGCTTGGTGTAGGTGGAGGGTACCTTTTCAGCCTCCGCAGAGAGCACAGTCATGCCCTCAGCCTCGAGTGCCTCACGCATCGCATGTACCTGCGTGGGATCGCACTCCATTGTGATGACGTCCTCCTCAACGGTCAGATCGTCACCGCCGCACGCAAAGCAGAGCTCCATCGCTGCATCCTCGTCCATGCCGTTGTTTTCGATCACAACGATACCCTTGTCCGAGAACAGGAAGGATACACAGCCTGTTGTGCCCATGTTGCCGCCGAACTTGTCGAAATAGTGACGGATGTCGCCGGCAGTACGGTTCTTGTTGTCGGTCAGGCACTCCACGATGACTGCCACGCCGCTCGGACCGTAGCCCTCATAGACGAGAGACTCGTAGTTTGCCTTGCTGCCCTCGCCGGATGCCTTCTTGATCAGGCGCTCGATGTTGTCGTTCGGCACGTTGTTGGACTTGGCCTTGGCGATCAGATCACGCAGCTTTGCGTTGTTGTTCGGATCGGGGCCGCCCTCCTTGATGACAACGATCATCTCTCTGCCGATCTTGGTGAAGATCTTCGCCTTGACAGCATCGGTCGCTTCCTTCTTGCGCTTGATGTTATTCCATTTAGAATGTCCTGACATGGTTTCATTCACTCCTTCATGATCACGCATTATGCAATAGTGATTCCCGGTTCTCCCAGATGATACGGAACAGCGCCTCGATGCGCTCTTTCTGTCCCATGAGCTGCAAATAACCGAACACTGCCTCTAAGCCCGTCGCCTGCCGGTAATCGGCGGGGTCTGCATTCTTGGAGGGCGTACCGCCGGCATTGCGGCCCCTGCGGTAGACGGCGCTCTCCTCCTCGGTCAGATGCCCGGCAAGGAGCTTTGCGGCACTTGCCTGAAAGCCTGCGCAAACCAGCCGGATCTTGGCGGAATGCAGCTTCTGCACGGGGGTGTTCGCCTCGCGGACGATCGCCTCCCGGACGAGGATCTCGTACACACTGTCACCGAGAAACGCCAGTGTGAGCGGGCTGTACTGCTTTGCCTCCGCTTCCGTCAGCTTTTTTTCCATAGCATCACCTGATGAAATCGAACTCAAAGCCGAAAATATTGACGGTGTCGCCTTCCTCGATGCCCATTTCCTCGAGCTTGTCAATGATACCACTCGAACGCAGCACACGCTGAAAGTATTGCAAGGAGGAATAGTCCTCCATGTTCACCGTCCGCATGATCGGCTCGAGCCATACGGCATAGACGTAGTATACGCCGTCCTCGACCTCGACCTCAAATTCCTTCCGGTCGGATACCCTGCGGATCCAGTCCTCCTGCGACACGGGCTGTGCTTCGTAGACCTTGACGGGCGGCAGCTCTGCGAGCTTTTCGCAGATGGCGTCCATCAGCTCTCCGGTGCCCATCGTGGTCGCTGCGGAGATGGCAAAGAATTGCAGCCCCTTGTCTTCGATATATGTCCGGAGCCGTGCGATCTGCTCCTCGTCCGCCATATCGGACTTATTGGCAGCCACGATCTGCGGGCAGGCAGCGAGCGCCTCGCTGAAATTCTCCAGCTCCCGGTTGATCTTCTCAAAATCCTCGATCGGGTCACGCCCCTCCACGCCGGATACATCGAGCACATGCACGATCAGACGGCAGCGCTCCACATGGCGCAGGAACTCATGACCCAGACCAACGCCCTCACTGGCACCCTCGATCAGACCGGGGATGTCCGCCATGACGAAGGAGCGCTCTGCATCGAGCCGCACCACGCCAAGCACGGGCGTCAGCGTCGTAAAGTGGTAGTTAGCGATCTTGGGCTTTGCGGCGCTGACCACGGAGATCAGCGTGGATTTCCCGACATTCGGGAAACCGACCAGCCCCACATCGGCCAGGAGCTTGAGCTCCATCGAGATCTCGAAGCTCTCTCCCGGGAATCCGGGCTTTGCAAAGCGGGGGATCTGGCGGGTGGATGTCGCAAAATGCTGGTTGCCCTTGCCGCCCCTGCCGCCGTGGGCAAGGATGTGCGGCTCGTCATCGGACATATCCGCCATGATGCGTCCGGTATCCGCCTCCCGGATAAGCGTGCCTCTCGGGACCTTGATCACAAGGTCGGGCGCACTCTTGCCGGTGCAGCGCTTGGCGCCGCCGTTTTCGCCGTTCTCGGCGACGAACTTGCGCTTGTAGCGGAAGTCGATCAGCGAGGACATGCCGTCATCGACCATGAATACGACATTGCCGCCCATGCCGCCGTCACCGCCATCGGGACCGCCGGCTGCTACATACTTTTCTCTGTGGAAGGAAACGGCACCGTCGCCGCCGTTTCCGGCCTTGATGCGAATTTTCGCCTTATCTACAAACATCGGATGCCTCCCTCCCAAGGGCAACAACGCCCTGAACCTCTGAAAAAATCCCGGGCTTGTCATCTGAAAAGCCCGGGATTACTGTCAATTAGTCTGCGTAAACGCTGACCTTCTTGCGGTCACGGCCCCAGCGCTCGAACTTGACTCTGCCGTCTACCGTTGCGAACAGCGTGTCATCAGAGCCCTTGCCTACGCCCTCACCGGGATGGATGTGTGTACCACGCTGACGAACGATGATGTTGCCGGCAGTTACGAACTGACCGTCAGCACGCTTCACACCGAGTCTCTTGGATTCAGAGTCACGGCCGTTCTTGGTGGAACCCATACCTTTCTTATGTGCAAAAAACTGCATACTGATTCTAAGCATTGTTTACACCTCCGTAATATCGAGTTGGATCGTTCCCGGATAATCCTCCGAGAGAAATTGCAAATGCTGATACAATCCCGCCAGCACAAGAGCGCTCTGCCCCTGTTCTGGATGCAGGAGTTTCACGGTGATCGTTCCGTCCCGCTCGCTCTCCCTGTCCTCTTCCTGAAACGACTCTGTGATCAGGATCGTTGCATACTGGACAGCGGAAGAGACCGCAGCGCAGACAATGTCCTCACCGGGATCAGCATACTCTGCATGTCCCTTTACAGTGACACCGCAGAGCCTGCCGTTTTTTTGTTCAAAAACAGCATGGATCATGGTACATTATGCGTTGATGGATTCGATCTGTACCTGCGTGTAGGGCTGTCTGTGACCCATAGCGCGCTTCTTGCTCTTCTTCGGCTTGTAGGTGAAGACGGTGATCTTCTTACCCTTACCGTTCTTGAGTACCTTTGCGGATACGGTCGCACCCTCAACATAAGGAGTACCTACCTTGATACCGCTCTCAGCGCCGACAGCAACGACCTTGTCGAAGCTTACGGTCTCGTCAGCCTCAACGTTCAGCTTCTCGATGAAAACAACGTCACCTTCCTGAACACGAACCTGCTTGCCGCCTGTCTCAATAACTGCGTACATAATTTCTGGCACCTGCCTTTTTCTAAACTCGCTGTGTGAGGCGGCGGAAGCCCGCACTTTTACTTTGCCCAACACATGCGGCGATACTATTTTATCATATTTCTGACCATTTGTCAAGGGGTATTCCAATATATTTCGGTTTTTTCGCCTTTTGGCAAAAACAGGCACCCCAAAAGCGCCTTTATGCAGCAAAAAGCCGGAAGCATGACCGCTCCCGGCTTTTCCTCAGATCTGTGGGGCAGGTGTTCCCCCGTGCGGCAGCCACGGCAGCACATCCTGATAGCTGTCACGTTCCGGCTTGTTGGGGCGTCCGGACGGGATGAGCCCGGTCATCTCGGTGGCAGCTGCAAACAGCGTCTCCTCCGGCACTTCTTCCTCCGGCAGAGGTCTCTTATCCATGTGCATTCCCTCCTTTCCTGCTTTTCTGTCAGTATTCCCGGATGTATAAAAAATATTCCGGAAAATATGCCGTTTGGACTTGATTTTTTGCGCCGGATGTGGTATACTATTATAATTGGATAGACTATGCGCAGAGGACGGGAGGATGCAAAAGCATCCGATTCCATAATCATATTATACCACATTATATGTAAAGGAGCGGTGTCAGATTGTTGAAGAGTATGACAGGCTACGGACGTGCGCAGGCACAGATCGGCGGTCGTGATATCCTGGTGGAGATCAAGTCCGTCAATTCCCGCTATCTCGAGCAGAATGTCCGCATCAGCCGCAATTACACGTATCTTGAGGAAGACCTGAAGAACCTTATGAAGACCCGTGTCTCCCGGGGCAAGGCGGAGATCGCCGTGTCCGTCACGCTGGTCGAGGGCAAAAAGGCAGATATCCGTGTCAACGAGGAGATCGTGCGGGGCTATCTCGATGCGATGAAGGCATACAACGAGACCGCCGGCGATGAGTATTATCTTGACCCGGACGGCTGCTTCTACGGCGACCCGGACGGTCTGATGACCGACAAGATGAGCTGGCGCACCATTGTGCAGCTCCCCGATGTCTTCCGTGTGGAGAAGCCGCAGGAGGATGAGGAGGAGATCCGCCGCAGCGTCATGGAGGTCGCATTGCAGGCACTTGACGCTTTTGTGGAGATGCGTGAGACCGAGGGCGAGCGGCTGCGTGCTGATGTGCTCGAACGGCTCGGCATCATCGAGAGCCGTGTCTCCGTCGTGGAGACAGAGGCGCCCAAGCTGACCGAGAAATACCGTGAGCGCCTGTTCACCCGACTTTCCGAGCTGCTCGGCAGCACGACCATCGACGAGCAGCGCATCCTCACAGAGGCTGCCATCTTCTCCGAGAAGACCGCCGTGGACGAGGAGACAGTGCGCCTGCGCAGCCATATCGGACAGATGCGGGATATGCTCGCCGCTGACGGCAGCATCGGCAGAAAGCTCGACTTTCTCGTACAGGAGATGAACCGTGAGGTCAATACCATCGGCTCCAAGGTACAGGATGTCGCCATCACGGCTGTTGTCGTTGAAATGAAGTCCGAGATTGAGAAGATCCGTGAACAGATCCAGAACATCGAATAAGGAGGTACGCCAATGGAACGTGGAAAGCTGATCGTGGTATCCGCTCCCTCCGGCTGCGGCAAGGGCACGATCTTAGGTGAGGTACTCAAGGATCCGAAGTTCTATTTCTCCGTTTCCTGCACCACCCGCCAGCCCAGAGAGGGCGAAGTGGACGGCGTGAACTACAACTTCATCACCAGAGAGCGCTTTGAAGAGCTGATCGCTGAGAATGCGTTTCTGGAGTATGCCACATATGTGGATAATTACTATGGTTCGCTCCTTGGACCCATCGAGGAGAACCTTGCGAAGGGCAAGGATGTCCTGCTCGAGATCGAGGTCAAGGGTGCCGAGCAGATCCGTGCGCTCCGTCCGGATGCCAGCCTGATCTTCATCGTGCCGCCGAGCCTTGATGTGCTCCGTGAGCGCCTGATCAAGCGTGGTACCGAGCCGATGGATGTCATCGAGAAGCGTGTGGCGAAGGCAAAGGAAGAATTGACCTATCGTGACCGGTACGATTACTGTCTGGTCAATGACAAGCTGGAGGACGCCGTTGCTGATTTTCTGGCGATCGTGCGTGCGATAGAGCTGAAGGTGGAGAAATAAGACGATATGCAGAAAGGAAGTACGACTATGAGCAATTCTATGCTGAGACCGGCGATCACCCAGATGATCACCAAGAACGAAAGCTGCTATTCCCTCGTGATCGGCGTTGCAAAGCGTGCCAGAGAGATCGCTGACGAGCTCTGTGCCAACAACCAGATCCTGGAGGAAAAGCCCGTCAAGACGGCTGTCGATGAGTTCGCAAGAGGCGAATACAAGATCGTAGAGCCGGCACCGGAAGACGATAAGACCGTATTGCAGTAACCGTGGAACCGGGCGCTTACATTGCTGCCGTTGCAGTCCATGCGGCAGCACACCCGATGGATCACCCCTATAGCTATATCCTGCCTCCGGCGCTTTACCGGAGGCAGCTTGAAGGCTGTCGGGTCGTGGTGCCGTTCGGGCGGGGCAACCGCAGCGTTGCCGGTCTGGTGCTGAGCGTCTCCCCTGCCGATCCGGCAGAGCTCAAAGGTCTGAAAAGCATCCTGTCCGTAGCGGATGATGCCCCGGTGCTGAATGAGGAGCAGATGCTGCTCATGCACTGGCTCCGGGAAAACACGTTCTGCACGTACTATGATGCGATCCGGACGCTGGTGCCGTCTGCCTTGCAGCTCCGTGTGCAGGAGCGCTACGAGCTGACAGACGGCGGACAGACGGATGCACTGACCGAGGAAGCACGGACGCTGCTCGGTTATCTGCGCCGTTCCCGCTCCCAGAAGGAATTTGACGATCTCCTCGATACGCAGACTGCGCCGGAAAAGGCGAAAGCCTGCGCCGAGCTGCTTGCAGCCGGGATCATCGCCCGGACTGCGGATGCTAAAGCCCGTGTCTCCGCCAAGACCGTCCGCATGGTACGGCTCGCTGCGGATGCCGGAGAGCTGACGCATTCGCTCACGGTCAAGCAGCAGCAGGCGGTCAATGCCTTGCAGGAGTTCGGCACGCTTGAAGAGAAAGAGCTGTGCTATATCTGCGGCGTGTCGGCTGCGGTGATCGCCAATCTGGTCAAGCGGGAGATCATTGAACGCTATGACCAGGAGGTCGCCCCCGAGGAGACCGCCCCCGATGAAGCGCCGCCTGCGCTCGTCCTCTCAGAGGAACAGCAGGGCGTTTTTGACCGGGTGGCGCCGTATCTCGAACAGCATGAAGCCAAGTGCTTTCTGCTGCGGGGCGTGACGGGCAGCGGCAAGACCTCTGTCTTTGAAGCGCTCATCGAGCGGACGCTCGAACTCGGGCGCTCTGTCCTGCTGCTCCTGCCGGAGATCGGTCTGACCCCGCAGTCTGTGCGGCGGTTCCGGGCAAGGTTCGGCAGCCGGGTGGCAGTCGTCCACAGCGGTCTGTCCCTCCGTGAGCGAAGGAGCTCCTATGAACGGGCGAAAAGCGGCGATGCCGATCTCATCATCGGCACAAGAAGCGCTGTATTCACGCCGGTAAAGGATCTCGGGCTCATCATCATGGACGAGGAGGGCGAACGCTCCTACAAATCGGATGCAGCCCCCCGCTATGACACGATACAAGTCGCCAAGCAGCGCTGCAAATACCACGGCGCCGTGCTGCTCCCGGCATCTGCGACACCGACGCTCGAGAGCTTCTACTATGCGAAGAAGGGCGTCTATGAGCTGCTGGAAATGAAGCAGCGCTACAGCAGTGCCCCGCTCCCTGCCGTGGAGACCATCGACATGTCCCTCGAACGGATGGCGGGCAATGACTCGGAGTTCAGCCGTTCCTTGCAGGATGCCCTACAGGAGAACCTGGAACGGGGCGAGCAGAGCATTCTCCTGCTCAACCGCCGGGGCTATCACACGATCATCAGCTGCTGCACCTGCAACCAGCCGGTGTACTGCGACAACTGCTCCGTGCCGATGACCTACCACAAGCCCGACAACAACCTGCACTGCCACTACTGCGGCAGCGTCCGGAAGCTCCCGGAGGTCTGTCCGGCGTGCGGCGGTGAGCATCTGCGCAGAATGGGCTTCGGGACACAGCGGCTGGAGGATGACTTAGCGGTACGCTTCCCGGATGCACGGATCCTGCGGATGGATGCCGATACCACCGGCTCCCGCCATGCCTATGAGCAGGGATTCGAGGCGTTCCGGAAGGGCGAGTATGACATCATGCTCGGCACCCAGATGATCGGCAAGGGGCTCGACTTCCCGAATGTGACGCTCGTGGGCGTCATGAGCGTGGACAAGGCACTGTTCTCCGGCGATTTCCGGAGCTACGAGCGCACGTTCTCCCTCATCACACAGGTGGTCGGACGTGGCGGTCGTGGCACAAAGCCGGGACGTGCGATCCTACAGACATTTCTGCCGGAGCATTATGTGCTCCGTTTAGCGGCTGCGCAGGATTACGAGGGCTTTGCCCGGGAGGAATTTGCCATCCGCAAAACGCTCCTGTTCCCGCCGTTCTGCGACGTCTGCGTGATCGGGTTCTCTGCGGAGAACCTGCCGGAGGTGCAGAAGGGCGCTGCGTGCTTTGTGGAGCAGATGAAGGAACAGCTCGGCATCCTGAAAGAAAAGCTCCCGCTGCGGGTGCTCGGACCTGTGCCGTGTACCTATAACAAGATCGGCGGAAAATATCGTTTCCGCATCATCATCAAATGCAAAAACACCCAGGAATTCCGGACATTTCTGCGTGACACCATGCGCAGTGCCGGCAGCTGCCGGGAACTGGCGAAGGTACATTTCTACGCCGATATGAACGGAAGCGTGGGGATCTGACGTAAATAGAAAACGCCGCATCAACGGCAGAACCAGAGGATGGAGGAAAATCATGGCAATCAGAAAGATCGTGACTAAGGAGGATCCGGTGCTGCATTCCCCGTGCAGACCCGTGGAGAAATTTGACGAGAAGCTCGCAATGCTGCTCGATGATATGGCTGAGACGCTTTACAAGGCACAGGGTCTCGGACTGGCAGGTCCGCAGGTCGGTGTCCGCCGCCGTTTGGCAGTGATCGACCTCCAGGACGGCAGCGGTCTCATCGAGCTCATCAATCCCGTTGTGCTGAAAACAAGCGGCACGCAGCGGGATGTGGAGGGCTGTCTCTCCTGCCCCGACCAGTGGGGCTATGTTGTCCGCCCGAACAAGGCGATCGTCCGTGCGCAGGACAGAAACGGCGAGTTCTATGAGATAAAGCTCGAAGGGCTCGGCGCAAGATGCGCACTGCACGAGATCGACCACCTCGACGGGAAGCTGTTCCTTGATCTGGTGGATGAATTTGTAGATCCCTCGGAGATGGAGGAGGAAGAAGAAGCGTGAAGATCGTATTCATGGGAACACCGGATTTCGCAGTGCCGGTACTCGATGCACTGGCGATCCGGCATGATGTGAAAGCTGTCTTTACTCAGCCTGATAAGCCCAATGGGCGTAAAATGAAGCTCGTGCCCTCGCCTGTCAAGAAGGCAGCGATCCGGCACGGCATCGACATCTATCAGCCGCAGTCGCTCCGGAAGGGCGAGGATGCGGAGAAGTCCCTTGCAACGCTGCGCAGCATCGCACCGGACTGCATCGTGGTGGCTGCCTACGGGCAGATCCTGCCGAAGGAGATCCTTGACCTGCCGCAATACGGCTGTCTCAATGTCCATGCATCGCTGCTGCCGAAGTACAGAGGCGCTGCGCCCATCCAGTACAGCATCCTGAACGGCGAAAAGGAGACCGGCGTGACCATCATGCAGATGGCAGAGGGTCTCGACACCGGCGATATGCTCCTGAAAGGCGCACTCCCCATCGGGGAGAATGAGACGGCGCAGGAGCTGCATGACCGGCTCTCCGTCCTCGGCGCAGAGCTGATCCTGCAGGCGCTCGACGGCGTTGCACAGGGTACGCTGACCGCCGAACCGCAGGACGATGCGCTCTCCTGCTATGCTTCGATGATCCGCAAGGAGATGTCGGCGCTCGATTTCAACCGTCCGGCGCTTGAGCTGCACCGTGTGATCTGTGCGCTCTCGGGCTTTACGTCCCTTGACGGCAAGCGCCTGAAAGTCCACAGAAGCATCGTCTGTCCCGGCACAGGCAGCGCAGAGCCCGGTACCATCGTTGACCCGGAGAACTTCACCGTACAGTGCGGTGAGGGCACGCTCCTGACATTCACCGAGGTACAGCTCGAAGGCTCCAAGCGGATGCAGACGGAAGAGTTCCTCCGTGGCAAGACGCTGACCAAGGGGCAGATGTTAGGCGCATGAAAGACAATGCCAGATCATTAGCTGTCCGGCTGCTGCTGCGGACATTCGGTGACGGGGGCTATTCCAATATCATGCTCGACCGGACGCTTGCGGCATCCGACCTCTCACCGGAGGAAAAGCGGCTCTGCACGACACTGTATTACGGCGTGACAGAGCGCTATCTGACGCTGCAACATGCGCTGCGGCATCTCTCCGGCAGACCGACGGAGAAGCTGGACCCCGAGGTGCGCTTCATTCTGCTGCTCGGTCTTTACCAGATGAAATACTGCGACGGCATCCCGGCTCGGGCTGCCGTCAATGAAACGGTGGCGCTCTGCGGGATGTTCCGCAAAAAGAGCGCTTCCGGCTTTGTGAATGCCGTGCTGCGGCGTTTCCAGCGTGAGAATAGGGAGATCCCCGTCCCGGAGGATCAGCTTGCCGCACAGGAGGTGCGCTGGTCGGTGCCGGCTGCTCTGATCCGGAAGATCACGGAGGAGCAGGGGGCGGACTTCGCAGAGACGTTCTTTGAGAACAGCCTGCTGCCGCCGCCGACGGTCATCCGCCTGAACACGCTGAAAGCCACCGCCGAGGACATCGCCGCACTGCATCCCGTGCAGTGCAAGCTGCTCCCGGAGGCATTCGTGACGGATGTGACGAACATCGCCGGTACGCCGGAATTCAAGGCGGGGCTGTTCCATGTACAAGATACGGCATCGCAGCTCTGCTGTGCGATCCTCGATCCGCAGCCGGGGGAAACGGTGCTCGATGTCTGTGCCGCACCGGGCGGCAAGAGCTTCACGCTCGCCGAACGGATGCAGGACAAGGGCACGCTCTATGCCTGCGACCTCCATGCCCATCGTGTGAAGCTGATCGAACAGGGCGCCAAGCGGCTCGGGCTGACATGCATCAAGGCGGCTGTGCAGGATGCATCCGTGCGCAGCGAAACGCTCCCGCAGGCGGATCGTGTGCTCTGCGATGTCCCCTGCTCCGGACTGGGCGTACTCCGCCGCAAGCCGGAGATCCGCTACAAGTCGCTCGACGACTTCGCAAGGCTCCCGGAGGTGCAGTACCGCATCTTAGAGACAGCATCCGGCTATCTGAGACCGGGCGGGACGCTGGTCTATTCGACCTGCACCGTCTCGAAGGATGAGAACGAAGCGGTCGTGGAGCGCTTCCTGCAAGCGCATCCGGAATTTCATCCGGTGCCGCTGGAAGAATTTGGCTTTGCGGACGGCTGGGCGACCTTTTCACCGGCATTTGAGAACTGCGACGGATTTTTTGCCGCACGTCTGAAAAAGGAGGCATAGCCTTGGAAAAACAGGACATCCTTTCAATGGATCTGCCCGAGCTCCAGGCGGCGCTGACGGCGTTTCAGGTGCCGAAATACCGTGCCGGACAGATCTACCGCTGGCTGCATGTCCGGAAGGTCAGAAGCTTCTCTGAAATGTTGGACATACCGTCCAAACTGCGGTCAGAATTGGATTCTGCTTTTTGTATAAAAAGTCTATTTGTTGCCAAAAAGCTTGCATCTTGTATGGATGATACGGTAAAATACTTATATAGGCTTCCGGACGGTCAGCATGTGGAGACAGTCCTCATGCATTACAAGCACGGATGGCGGCTCTGCATCTCCACCCAGGTGGGCTGCAAGATGGGCTGCGCCTTCTGCGCCTCGACCATCGCCGGGTATGTCAGGGATCTGACGCCCTCCGAAATGCTCCTCCAGATCGACGAGACGGAGCGGGATGCGGGCGTGACGATCTCCGGGCTGGTGCTCATGGGCATCGGCGAGCCTATGGATAATTTTGACAATGTGATGCGGTTCCTCGAGCTGCTCTCCGATCCGGAGGGGCGGCAGATGAGCCTGCGGCATGTAACAGTCTCCACCTGCGGCATCGTGCCGAGGATCCGGGAACTGGCTGACCGGAAGACCGGTCTCACGCTGGCGGTCTCGCTCCACAATCCGACGGATGCAGCCCGCAGCAAGATCATGCCTGTCAACCGCCGCTATCCGCTTTCCGAGCTGATGGAGGCGTGCCAATACTTCTTTGAGACCACCGGGCGGCGTGTGACATTCGAGTACGCCGTGATGGAGGGCGAAAACGACAGCGATGCCGATGCGGCGGCGCTGGCAAAGCTCCTGCGGGGGCGTGGGGCACATGTGAACCTCATCCCCGTCAACAAAGTCCGGGAACGCAGCTACCATGCGACACGCCGGGCAGCGCAGGACTTCATGCAGCGTCTCGAACGGCTCGGGATACACGCTACGGTCAGGAGGACGCTCGGCAGCGATATAGAGGCTGCCTGCGGCCAGCTCCGGCATGAGACAGAAAAAGACACCGGGTAGCGCCGGGATCAGGACAAAGGATAGAGGTGAGGTGAATGCGGTGCGGCTATGCATCGGATATCGGGCTCGTTCGTGACGAGAACCAGGATAAGGTCGAGGCACGGGAGTTCGGGAGCTGTATCCTTGCGGTCGTATGCGACGGCATGGGCGGCGAAAAAAGCGGCAGTCAGGCAAGTATGATCGCCATGCGTGAGCTGTTCGACCGGTTCACAGCAGGCTATCAGCCGGGACTTCCGCCGGATGAGGTCCGTGCGCTGCTGCTCTCCTCGGTATCTGCTGCCAATTCCGTGATCTACACCACTGCCCGCATGGACTTCAAGAGCTACGGCATGGGAACGACCTGTGTGGCTGCCTTTGTGGAACCGGGCTGGATCTCCATGGTGAACGTGGGAGACAGCCGAGCCTATCTTGTGGAGGGCGGCGGGATCCGCCAGCTCACACGAGACCATACCGTCGTCAACATGCTGCTTGAACAGGGCAAGATCACCCCGGATGAAGTGAAACGCCACCCCCAGCGCAATATGCTGACCCGTGCGGTCGGTGTGGAGCGTGTGGTGAAGCCGGATTACTTCCGCATCCCCTATGAGGAGGAATTTCTCCTGCTGCTCTGCTCGGACGGTCTGTCCGGCTGCTGCAGCGAGGGCGAGCTCCTCAAGACCATCCGTGCGACCGCCTTTGAAGAGCTGCCGCAGACGCTGGTGGATCTGGCACTCAGTAAGGGCGGACGAGACAATATCTCGCTGGCGATCGTCACGAATTAAGCTGTCGCTTAATAATCCCCATTCTGAAAACACAGTTTTCAGAAACTAAGATAAGGCAAATCAGGAGGCTGCCCGCTCCGGCGGACAGATCATCCTATAAAAATATAACAAAATAAGGTTGGAGGGTACAATGGATAAGTACATTGGTAAGAAGCTGGATGGCCGGTATGAAATTACCGAGCTGATCGGTGTCGGCGGCATGGCGGATGTCTATAAAGCGACTGACGTTGTGGACAACAAGGTCGTTGCCGTCAAAATCCTGAAGAAGGAGTTCGCCGAGAATGAGGAGTTCCTGCGCCGCTTCCGCAATGAGTCGAAGGCGATCGCACTGCTGTCTCATCCGAACATCGTCAAGGTGTATGATGTCGGTTTCTCCGACAAGCTGCAGTTCATCGTCATGGAGTATATCGACGGCATCACGCTCAAGGAGTATATCGACAACGAGAAGGTGCTGACCTGGAAGGACTCCGTTCACTTCGTGACACAGGTGCTCCGTGCTTTGCAGCACGCCCATGACAGAGGCATCGTTCACAGAGACATCAAGCCCCAGAACATCATGCTGTTCACGGACGGCTCGATCAAGGTCATGGACTTCGGCATCGCCAAGTTTGCCCGTGACGACAACGGCACCGCCACCGACCAGGCGATCGGTACCGTTCACTATATCAGCCCCGAACAGGCAAGAGGCGACGAGACCGACGAGAAGAGCGACATCTACTCCGTAGGCGTCATGCTCTATGAGATGCTCACCGGTCAGAAGCCCTTTGACACCGACAACCCCATCACGGTAGCTGTGATGCATATGCAGAACACGCCGGAGCGTCCCCGTGCGATCAACCCGAACATCCCTGCCGGTCTCGAGGAGATCATCCTCAAGGCAATGGAGAAGGATGCCGAGAACCGCTACCAGACCGCTTCCGACATGATCAGCGACATCGAGGCATTCAAGTCCAACCCCGCCATGACCTTCGGCTACTATGTCGAGGATGGTGCTGACGAGCCGCAGGCAGATTCCCCGACACAGTACTTCTCCTCTGCTTCTGCGCAGCAGGAGGCTGTCCGCCTGAGAAAGGGGCAGGACACCTATGAGGATGAGTATGAGGAGGATGAGGACTACGACGAGGATGAGGAGGATGATGAGGACGAAGAGGAAGAAGAGCCTCGTTCCCTGTTCATCCCGGTCATGACCGCTGTCACGATCGCATTCATCGTGGTCGCTGTATTCTTCGTACTCTGGCTCATCAAGGGCGTTATCCAGGGCGAGCCGAAGAACTCCACCAAGTATGAGATGCCGAATCTGGTCGGCATGGACTTCTACGAGGCAAAGGACACCTACACCTACCTCGACATCCAGATCGGCGAGACCGAGTACTCCGAGTTTGAGAAGGACGTGATCTATTACCAGGATGTGGCCGTAGATACGCCTGTTGCCAAGGATCAGGTTATCACCGTCAGCGTCAGCCTCGGCATGAGCACCGTTGAGGTGCCGGATGTCAAGGGCTATCAGTACGAGTACGCCAGAAAGATGCTTGAGCAGGAGGGCTTCGTCGTTGACGAGAAGTTCGAGCTCGCATCCGACGGCACCGAGGCTTCCAAGGTCATCCGTACCGAGCCGGAGGGCGGCACAGAGGCTGAGTCCGGTTCCACCATCATCATCTATGTATCCAAGGGCCCGAATGTAGACGCCATCGAGATCCCGGATCTGGTAGGCATGGACATCCAGGCAGCTACCACCCTCTGCGAGTACTATGGTCTGGTCGTTGAGGCAAAGGATGAGGCTTCCACCGAGGAAGAGAACATCGTCTTTGCACAGAGCATCGAAAAGGGCGAGATCGTAGACGCAGGCACGACCATCACGCTGACCTACTCCAACGGTGAGGATCCGTCCGGTATCGTTCCGTTCTCCCTCAACGTTCCGAGAGACGTACAGGGCAGCTACCAGCTCGAATTTGTAAACGACAAGGGCATCTCCAAGCCGAACAGCCCGTCCTTCGTAGCAGGTGTATCCAACATCGTGACCGTTGAGGTACAGGGCACCGGCACCGAGAAGCTGATCGTCTTCCTGGTCAACAAGGGCACCGGCAAGTCCGCACAGCTCGGCACCTACAACTTCGACTTTGCTAACGTGACCTACTCCAAGGTGAGCGAGGACATCGACAAGGCATTCCGTGACGTAGGCGGCTTCCCGGAGGAGACCACTGAAAAGCCAGAAGAGTCGAAACCGGAAGAATCCCACCAGGATCCGCAGCCGCAGCCGCAGACCGATCCGCCGCAGCCGCAGACCGAGGCACCGCAGCCGCAGACCGATCCGCCTGCACCTTCTCAGAATGACCCGATCCCGGATGATTCCATGGAGAATCCTCCGATGCCGGTACAGGAATAAATGGCAGGGCAGTCTGAAAAGACCCACAGCTTGATCATCAAATCCGTCAGGGGACTCTACACCGTAGTGTCCCCTGACGGTGTATCCGGAGAGTACCCGGCAAGGGGCATCCTCCGCAAGCGTGGGCAGGAACCGTATGTCGGCGACCATGTGTATGTGGAGGACGGCGCCGTCGCCGAGGTGCTCCCCAGAAAAAACGAGATCATCCGTCCGCCGCTTGCCAACCTCGACCAGCTCTGCTTCGTCGTGTCGATGTGCGAGCCGCAGCCGAATCTCCGGCTGCTCGATAAATTCATCGCCGTTTCGGCATATAAGGACATCACGCCGCTGCTGCTGCTGACAAAGCTCGACCTTGCCTCTTCCGAGCAGATCTGCGAGCTCTACAGCAAGATCGGCATCCCGATCCTGCCGGTGGATTACAGCGATCCGGCGACGCTCGATGCCGTCCGGGCAGCATTCCGTGGCAAGGTGAGCGCTCTGACGGGAAATTCCGGCGCCGGAAAATCCACGCTCCTCAATGCGCTCGATGATACGCTCGAGATCCCGACCGGTGAGATCAGCCGGAAGCTCGGCAGAGGGCGCCATACCACCCGCCATGCACAGCTCTATCCGCTGAAGGACGGGGGCTACATCGCCGATACGCCGGGATTTTCGACCTTTGAGACCATGCGCTATGCCGTCATCCGCAAGCATGAGCTGGCGGACTGCTTTGCGGAGTTTGCGCCGTATACCGCCGACTGCCGCTTCCAGGACTGCTCCCACACCTGCGAGAAGGGCTGTGCCGTCCTCGAAGCCGTGAAGGCGGGCAGGATCCCGAAGTCCCGCCACGAGAGCTACTGCGAGATGTACGAGGAGGCAAAGCAGATCAAGGAATGGGAACTGGGGGACAAGACATGAAAAGTTGTGTGATCATTGCGGGCGGTGACGTGACCGGAACGATCGTCATTCCCGAAGATGCGTATATCATCTGTGCGGACTGCGGGCTTTGTCATGCACAGGCGCAGGGCATCACGCCGGATCTGCTCCTCGGCGACTTTGATTCCTACACGGATGCGCTCCCTGAGGGCATCCCCGTGCTGCGGCTGCCGGTGGAGAAGGACGTGACCGATACCCTGCGGGCGGTGCAGTACGCTGCGGAACAGGGGTATACGAATTTCCACATCTACGGCGCATTTGGTGGAAAACGCATCGACCATTCCTTTGCAAATCTCCAGATGCTGCGCTATATGTATGAGCATGGGCTGACCGGGACGCTGTACCACGGTACAACGACCGTCGGGATGCAGCCCGGGAACGGCATCCCGCAGCGCTATCCGGCATTCAAGGGCGATTTCTCGCTCTTTTCCCTCACAGAGGAATGCACGGGCGTGACCATCCGGGGCGCAAAGTACAATGTGGAGAACATCACGCTGAAAAGCAGCTTTCCCCTCGGGGTGAGCAACTGCATCACGGCGGATCATGCCGAAGTGACTGTACAGAGCGGCCTGCTCATCGTCGTGCAGGTCAGAGAATAGAACAAGCACCAAAAATCGCCTCCTGCATATGATATAGCAGGAGGCGATACTTATGAAAATCGTAGTCATCAGAAGTCCGAGAGTCCTTTCCGGTATTTTCCGGCTGATCTTTGGCATTAAAAAGATCGAAGAATAGTCTAAGAAAAAAGGATGCGGGTGCAGGGCGGTCAGGCGAACGCCCCGTCCCCTCTGTCACTTCGTGCCACCTCCCCACCCCGTGGGGAGACTTCCCTGCCGAGGGTGGTTTAGGAGGGGCGAGTAGCCCCTCCTAAGTCGGCATCAGCCGACAAAATACTCCTCTGGTATTATTTGCCCCATTGCCGCATAGGATACAGCAAAGGGGGCGTTGCGAATGGACAATGCGATCATTGAGATCCCGGACGACCGGGACACCTGGGAGCCGCCGGTGGTACATGCCGTAAAACCTGCCGAGGAACCGCCACAGAGCCCTGCGGATGTGTTCTTTGCACAGTATATCGTGTGCATTTTGCTGCTGACGGTGCTGCTCATCCTGCGGCTGTATGACGAGGGCTTGTTTGACGACGTGACAGGGCTGTTCCGGAGCCGCAGCGGTGCGCCCTCGGAGCCGTGGGCGGAAGCAGCGGCATCGGCATTGCGAAGCCTTTGGAGCTGAGATGCGGGACATGCCGGGTCGTGATGGATTTCGGCTTCCCGGCGGCGGTCTGTATCGCCTGTCTGTGGGGCGACGGAGAGCTGCTGCTGCAATGCCTTGCCGTGTGTATGCTGCATGAGACAGGGCACGGGCTGGCGATGTGGCTGACCCGTGCCGGCATCCGGGAGATCCGGTTCCATGCCGCCGGGATGCAGATGGTGACGCATACCGCCTGCCTGACACGGCTCCAGCGGCTCTGTATCAGCCTGAGCGGGCCGGCGGTCAATCTCCTCATGGCAGCGCTCCTGTACCGCACACGACCGGAAACGGCGCTCCTGCACCTCTGTATGGGCGGCTTCAACCTGCTGCCTTTCCGGGTGCTGGACGGCGGCACGGCGCTGCGGTGCCTGACGGAGGACAGCAATACGGCAGAGACTCTCCTGCATGTGCTGGCGCTGCTCTGTGCGGCGCTGGGCATGGGGGTGCTGTGGTACTGTGGGGTGCGCAATCCGGTGCTGTACCTGATGGCGGGGTATCTGGCGGTGGCGGAGCTAAGATGATTTTTTTGATCAAACTTTTTTCTCCAAAAAAAGTTTGCAGGGTTCCAAGGGACAGCGTCCCTTGGTCGCCGTCCGCAGACGGCGAAATCTCCTAAGCCCGAAGGCGCTCTGCAAGGGGTGAATTTCAAAAACAGTCCAGTGGACTGTTTTTGAAAGAGGGGACGCTCTGCAAGAGAGAGCGTCCCCTACCTCGCCTCTATGAATGCCTTTCCCCGCCGCTCAGCGGCGGCAAACAGTTTCCTGCGCTGAGGGTGCGGCTGCAAGAGAGAGCATCCCCTACCTGTCCTATTAGCATGCCTCACCCTGCCGCCTAAGGCGGCAGTACTTAACCTCATGACACGAAACGGCTGCACAGTTCCCCGTGCAGCCGTCTTTTTACTTATTCCCCGGCGCTTTCCTCCGCCTTGTGGTGATCCTCGACCGTCTGGAACGAGGAGGAGCAGGCGACAATTTCCTTATGATCGGAGTCGAACTCGATCGCCATATAATAGGACGAGCCCTCCGGATCCGCCGGATCCTCGATGAACCAGATCACGATATAGTACCCGTCATCATAATGCCCATAGAGCTGCAAGGAATTGTAGCCCGCCACCTGCACGGTCGCCCCCTGCACATCCTGGATCACATTCTCGCTCTGGAGATAGCTGAGCATGTTGTTCGCCGCATCCTGATAGGGGATCGTGTAGTGTTCGAGGGTCAGGATGTTCTTGCCGGTCGTGTCGCTGTACTGCGTCAGACCCTCGACATCCTCATCCTGAAAAGGCAGATACCCGAGCGGCACCTTCATGTAGCCGTTCTCGTCATCGCCGATCTGCTGGAGCTTCCCGGCATAGACAAAATCGCCGGACTGATCGACCAAAGCGCCCTCCGGGATCGAGGTCGTCTCCCCTGCTGCATCGCCGTTATCCACGATAAAGCCCTGTGAGCTCTGGTCGTGCATCACCGAGCCGCCGCTCTGCTCTTTCAGACCGCCGCACGCCGTCAGTGCCAGCGCCAGCAGCGGCACGAGCAGCAGCTTCCACTTATGCATCATAGGCTTCCTCCTCGTCCGAATCCTCATAGATCACCGTCAAGAACGGGTTCTCCTCCATCGCATCCTCCAGCACAGCAGCGATGGCAGGATGCACTGCTTCCGCATGGAGGATCCACAGCAGCGTGTCCTCGCTGCCCTCCGTCAGCACATCATACAGGGCATCCAAATTTTGCCCGTAATAGTCCGGGAGCGGCAGCACCTCCTGCAAATAAATATGTGCTGCTTCCTTGTCAGAGAGCCGTCTCCCGTCCAGCTCATATACATTGGTCATGGTATCCTCCTCAATAGAGCTGCGTGAAGCTCTTGTAGTGGTCGTTGGTATAGTAGACGCTGCCGTCTGTGCCGAAGATCAGCCGCTCACTGCCACGATAGCCGCCCTCGTAGTTGACGTCGCATTCCTTGTATTTGCCCTTGGGGAGCCGCCCCTCACGGTTGCCGAAGCTGTCACCGCCGATGCTCTTGCCGGGGGCAACGTCCCAGAGATTGCCCTTGGAGCTGTTCCAGCCGAGCTCCTGCGCTTCCTTCTTGGTGATGAAGTTGGAGGGCAATGTGCCGAAGGTATGGATGTACTCCGCCACATCCTCCGGCGTGGTATAGCTGCCGTCCTTCTCCACGGATGCCGGGAGCGTCTCGTCCTCCTCCGGCGGATAGTCGGTCACGGGCTCGGTCGCCGGGGGTTCTGTGGCAGGGGCTGTCGTCTCCGCTTCGGTCTCTTCCTCCGTCTCTTCTTCGGTCTCCGCCTCAGTGAGCGCCTCTGTCACAGCTTCCGTGACGGCTTCTGTCAGCGCTTCGGTCTCCGGCGGTGCCGCAGTAACAGCCTCATCCGGAATATCCGTATAGATCTTCAGTTCCGTTGAGGAGGTCTCATAGGTGCTGTAGCAGCCGGGGAGCGTGAGTATCGCACATACGGTCAGCAGCAGTGCGGCGATCCTTCTTTTCATTGTGCATCATCCTTTCAGTAACGCATCATAGCGGTCATATGCCGGGTACAGGCGGCGCAGCACGGCATAGAAGGCAGCGCTGTGATCCTGGTGGAGAAAATGGGTATACTCGTGGAAGAACACGCCCTTGATACAGCCCAGCGGGTACTGCATCAGACGGATGTTCATGGAGATGCGCCCGGTTTTCGCCGTACAGCTCCCCCAGCGGGAACTCATGTCCTTGATCTCGATGCGGGCATACGGCACCTGATAGCCGGCAGCACGGAATGCCTCGTAGGTCTCCTTGTTCAGCTCCCGGAAGAGCGCCACGCATTCCGCATTGCGCCACTGGATGAAGGCATACTCCGCCTCCTCCGGCGTCCGTGCAAAGACCGTGAGCACATCGCCCTCCCGCACCGTTTTACAGGGCTTTGGGCTGTAGCGGATGGTGAGCGGCTTTCCCAGCCACGGCACCTCTGCGCCGTCCGTCAGGACAGTCTTCTGGCGTTTCTGCCGGACACGGTCGCTTGCCGGTGCGATGCGGGCGGCATTCTTCTCCAGGAAATCCAGGATCACCCGCTCCGGCACATGCGGTGCTGCGGAAACATAGATGCTCCCGTCCGTCCGGACATGCAGATTGATGTTCTTCACACGCTTGCGCTCGACAATGACGGGATAGCGCCGCCCCTCGTAGGTAAATTCCACACAGTCACCTTCTCTCATGGATAGTATAGCACATCCCCTGCTGTAAAGTCAATGACACAGCAGTGAAGGCTCGGAAACAATTTCTCCCCCCGGAGACTGCTCCGAGGGGAGGGAAAACCGTATCATCCAAAGAAGCCTCTCGCATTCATCCCGTCCTGCAAGGACTGGATGATGTTGGACAGGGAGTACAGGTGCCAGATCTCGCTGGCAGCACAGCACTTGTCCGCAATGGTGATGATGAAGCTCTCCTTGTACTTCGGGAACGGGAAGCACAGCGGGAACATATGCTTGCGGATGATGTCACGCTCGATCGGGTTCAGCTCAAAATCCCGCTCGGCATTCTGCAATGCGAGGATGGGATGCCGAAAGGTATGGAACTTCGGCGCTTTCTCCTTCTCGTGCCAGTCATACAGGAAATAGTCATGCAGCAGACAGCCTCGCACAAGGCTCGGGATGTCCACCCGGGCGCTGAAAAACCGTGCCACACGCAGCGCCATGTACGCCACGCAGATGGAATGCGTGAAGCAGTCGGTCACGCCGTGCTGCATAAAATGCTGCTCAGACTGCATATTGCGGCTGCGCAGGATGTCTTCTCCGCAGGTCAGTACCTGGTCTGTCAGATCCGCCTCAGCTTTGAGATGCCAGATGGCATTGGCTCGGCGGTGCAGCAGGATGTTATGTGCCAACGGGGATCCTCCTCTCTGATTCAATAAAAACATATCATTTCTATAAAATAGTATACTATAGTTTGTCCGCTTTGTCAAGGGCTGCGGGAAGAAATTGTGCAAATTTACAAAGCTGTATCAAGCGCCCGTCCACGGCGGAACGGGCGCTCATAGCTGTCAGTTTTCTACAGGAAAATGTACTTGGCGACAAACAGTACCGCCAGCACATACATCACGGGGGTGATCTGCTTATACTTCCCGCAGGCGAGGTGGATGACCACGTAGGAGATGACCCCGATCGCAATGCCCTCCGAGATGGAGTAGAACAGCGGCATCGCTATCACGCAGAGATATGCCGGGATCGCCGAGAGCATGTGCTCGCCCGAGAAGCGGATCTCGGTGATGGACGAGAACATCAGGAAGCCGACCAAAATCAGCGCCGGAGCCGTTGCAAATGCCGGTACGGCGACAAAGATCGGCGCCAGCAGCATGGAGACCAGAAACAGCAGTGCGGTGGTCAGCGAGGTCAGACCTGTCCTGCCGCCTGCGCCGACACCGGATGCCGATTCCACGAAGGTCGAAACGGTCGAGGTGCCGAACACCGACCCGGCAGTCGTGGCGATGGCATCGGCAAAGAGCGCCGGACGGATCTGCGGGAGCTTGCCGTCCTTATCGAGCAGTCCCGCCTTATCGGAGACGCCGATGAGCGTGCCGATCGTATCGAACAGATCCACGAACAGGAACGAGCAGACGACCATGATGAAGTTGAAGATGCCGACCTCCGAAAGATCGACATGGAAGCACTGCCCGAAGGTATTGCCGAGGGCGCTGAAATCCGTCATTTTCAGCGTCGGGAACAGCGTGAGATAGTCCTTCCCGTCCGGGACATAGACCCCGCATAGCTGGAGGATCATGCCCAGCATCCACGTTCCGAGGATCCCGATGAGGATGGAGCCCTTCACGTTCCGGATGTGGAGCACCGCCGTGAGCAGGACGCCGATCAGCGCCAGCAGAGCGCAGATGCCCACCGTGGAAAAGTTTTCCCGGAAGGTCACCAGCGTGACGAGCGTGGCTGGATCGTCCTGTGCGAGCCCTGCATTTTGCAGGCCGTTGAAGGCGATGAACAGCCCGATGCCGACGGAGATCGCCTTTTTCAGCTCCATCGGGAAGGCGTTGAAGATGGCTTCCCGCACCTTTGTCACGGAGAGCAGGATGAAGATCACGCCTTCGACAAAAACGGCAAGGAGCGCTGTCTGCCAGGAATAGCCATAGCTGATGCAGACCGTGTAGGCAAAGTAGGCATTCAGCCCCATACCGGCGGACAAGGCGAACGGCAGATTGGCAAACAATGCCATGCAGATCGTGCCGATGAACGACGCAAGGCAGGTCGCCAAGAGCACCGCCGTCGGATCCATCCCCGCATCGGACAGCACGGAAGGATTGACGGCAAGGATGTATGCCATCGTCATGAACGTTGTCAGACCTGCTGTCACCTCCGTGCGGACATCGGTGCCGTGTTCTTTCAGCCTGAACAGCTTCTCCATGCTCACCCCTCCTTTTCGGGCGGGTCAAATTCAGCGATATAGGGCAGATTTCTGTAGTATTCCGCAAAATCCAGCCCGTAGCCGATCACGAAGTGATCCGGGATGGTGAAGAGCGACCAGTCCGTCTCCAGCTCCACGAGCCGGCGGTCAGGCTTGTCGAGAAGCGTCAGGATCTTCAGCGAAAGCGGATGCCTGTCCCGGAGCATCTCCGCCACGAGACTGAGCGTGCGCCCCGTGTCGATGATGTCCTCCACGATGATGACGTGGTACTGCGAGATGTCCTGTTCCAGATCCATCGTGATCTCGACCGTACCGCTCGATTCGGTGCCGGAAAAATAGCTCTGCGCCTGCATGAAGCCGATCTCACAGGGGATGCTCACCGCCCGGCAGAGGTCGGACATGAAGACGAACGCGCCTTTGAGGATGCTCACCAGCAGCAGCGGCTTGCCGGCATATTCTGCGTCGATCTCTTTCCCGACACGGGTGATGGCAGCTTGCAGCTCTTCTTCGGTGATGAGGATGCGTTTGATGCGGGCGTTGTAGTAGTCTCGATTGACAAGATCCATAGTATTCACTCCTTTGAAGCAGTTTTTTGTACTGATCCCATTATAGCATATAAGCGAAGCGTTATGCTATAATTGCCCG
>JAIKWY010000175.1 GCA_024684395.1 Oscillospiraceae bacterium | reverse complement strand
AGGAGATAGTGCTTCGGTCACGTACACAGTCAGACCTTGCAAATGAAATGCACATTTCTCATCAAGCAATCAGCAAAAGGCTGCGGAAGATTATGCGCAAGCTGAGAGCTATGTTGCAGGATCTTGAATAGCAAAGAGAATGGAATATTTGAATTAGCCATTTTCGTCTTTCTTTTCAGATCGGCTATAAGCTGAAAAGAGCTTGTATGACCTTCTAACGCAACTTGACAATTGAATACAGCATACCGGTACAGCGTATTTCGATGGGAGTAACTCTCCCAGCTTGATGTTTCCATGCGCCATGATCCCGAACAGGGGGAGCGATTTCCATGCGTGAACACACGGGACAACACCAGTCTTGGTAGCGATGAAAGTCGAAATATGGTACTTCCGTAACAAACGGCTCGTGATCTTGTAGGTGCGAGGGATTCCATGTGGGCGATGGGTGATCGTCCTGCCGGTATGCTGACATAAGAATATAAGCAAATGATCCGCATGGCAATGCGCTGTGCGGATCACATCTAAAAGAAAAACCAACGGCTCATGCTGTAACATCATTGAGCCATCCAACAGGAGGTCTAAATGACAGATCAAAACAACGGTTCTGAAACGAACGCTGTGCCGTCCATCAAATCGAGCGACGAACAGCATAACGCTTTCACAAAGACCTTAAAAATCGGCTACTACCTTATATTCTATCGGGAGGGCTTGATCAATGGCGATCAGCTTGCCTGCCTGATGGCAATACAGGAAAAGCCAAAGGTTCATACTGCACCTTAGCAGGACAACGCATCTCACCTGTCTCCAGCATTTTCTTACGATGAAATCACCAAGGAAAAGCCTTGACTTTAGCGTTGTAAAGTGCTATAATGTAAGTGCAGGTGGGATTGCAATATCCCCGATTACATGGGGAAGGAGGTACAATGGAGAAAAAAACAAGAGTAGCGGCATATTGCCGAGTTAGTACAGACATGGAAGATCAACTGCATTCTCTCGCATCACAAATCGAGTATTTCACCGAACATATCAGTCAACAAGAAGGTTGGGAACTGGTGGAGGTCTATTATGATGAGGGAATTACCGGGACTTCTGTCAAGAAAAGAGATGGGTTCAACCGCATGATCGCAGACTGCGAAACCGGAAAAATCGACACGATCCTGACCAAAGAAGTGAGCAGATTTGCAAGAAATACTGTGGACACTCTGAACTTCACACGGAAACTTTCAGCAATGCATGTGAACGTGATCTTCATGAACGATGGCATCAATACGTTCGATAAGGATGGCGAACTTCGCCTGACGATCATGGCGAGCCTTGCGCAGGAGGAGAGCCGTAAAATCTCCGAACGTGTGAAATGGGGCAATCGCCGGATGATGGAACGAGGTGTCGTGTTCGGCTGCGGTCGTGTCTACGGATTTCGTATCGTAGAGGGCAAGCTGGTCGTGCAACCGGATGAGGCAAAGGTAGTCGAGCATATTTTTAAGATGTATCTATATGAGCGCAAAGGAACGCCGACCATTGCAAAGAAACTGAATGAGGATGCGGTACCGACCATAAACGGCAAGCTGTGGGCAGCAACCACGATACTGAAGATTCTCCGCAACGAAAAGTATGTGGGCGATCTGACACAGTGGAAATTTCGGACGGAAAGTCACCTGACGCACCGTCGGGTGCGCAATCTGGGAGACCATGAGGATGCCCCGATCATTACAGTTACAGATCATCATGAGGCAATTATTTCCCGTGAACTTTGGGATCAGGTGCAGCAGGAGCTTGAAGAACGTGGGCGCAAAACCCGTGAAGGCAGAAAGCACTCCGGAAGGTACTGGTTCAGCGGCAAAGTAAGCTGTGGCAAATGCGGAAAGCCCTTTTCAATCACCGGTAATCATAGTCTCCCCAGTCGGACACTTCGCTGTATCAACCGAGGAAGATTTGGTGCCGAGATCCGGCAGGATACAAACGGTGATCAGCTTGGATGTGATAATGAAACAGTAAATGAACACGTTCTGGCAAGATGTGTTCAGACCGTTCTGGAGAATCTGATTGAAACCCGTGACACGCTGATTGCAGAAATGATGGATGATATTCGTACCATGCAGCAGAGTGAACCGAAACACAACACCAAACCGCTTGGAGAAGAGATTGAAAAGCTGAAACTTAAAAAGCGTAAGGCAATGGACATGATGTTTGAGGATCTGATTTCCAAAGAGGATCTGAAAGAACAGATTGCCTACTATGACAGCAAAATCGCCAGAGTGACAGCAGAGATCAGCGGGCATCAAGATACTGATCTTAAGCATCGCAGACAGATGGAGCAGATCAATCGTCATATTGAAAAGATCCGTAGCCTGTCTGATGGAGATGCCGAGGATATAACACGGTATCCGGAATTGGTGGAGAAGGTGATCGTGCAGGAAAACCGGACGCTGGACATTTATCTTCAATTTGTTCCGTTTTGTTTCCGGGTGAAGTACCATGTGGATAAGTATCCGAGGATTAATAAATACGATATTTTCGTAGATATGTGTGAAGTTATTCTATGAATGTGTTTTTGAATATGAAAGGCACGCAGCCAACACTTCAAAGAAGCTGAGAGCTGTTTTTGAAGCGAACGCAAAGTCGGGAAAGTATAAGACCAACTATCCGCCTTACGGATATATGAAAGGCACAGACAAGAATTGTACGCCTATCGTTGATCCGTATTCCTCGGAGATCGTCCGCCGTATCTTTGAAATGAGGGCGGCAGGCTACAATGTGAAACGGATTGTTGATGTTCTCAACAGAGAGCATATCCTTGTACCGTCCGATTACTATTACCACACTATCGGAAAGCCGAATCCTTACCGCACCTCGCACCTGTGGGGCGTATCTGCGGTCAAGCGTATTCTCCGCAATCCTATCTATCTCGGACACCTGATTCAGCTCCGCACCACAACCGTGAGCTATAAGAATCACAAG
>JAIKWY010000054.1 GCA_024684395.1 Oscillospiraceae bacterium | reverse complement strand
TCTATTCCATCGATGCCCAGATGAAGGCACTCATTGATCGGACTCTGGCCCGCTGGACAGAAGTAAAGAACAAGGAATTCTATTATATTGTCACCTGCGCCGATACTGATAAAGCAGCACAGGAAACGACGCTTGCATGCTTCAGGGGTTATGCCGATTGCGTTGAAGGAGCCGAAGAAAAAGGCGTCATCTATGGAACCGGTGTGTATCAGCCCGGAGAGATCAAAAAGAGCCCCGCCTTAACTCAGGCATATGAGATGGGAAAGACCATCAGATAAAACAGCATCGTTTTACATAGCGCCAAGGATGACAAGTCCCGGGCGCTATTATTATGCCCTTTTTTTGAAAAATGAGGATGCGCGAGAAACATCTTGACTGCACACGGACTTCCGAAGCTAAGTTCCGGCTCTTGGAGCAGGAGCTGGCATATAGGGTCCAAGAGATGGCGTTTCTAAAAAAAGTATCTCTGGGGGATAAAACTCCATGACCATTCTCGCCGACACCAAGTGTGCCATCATCCAAGAGACAAGCAAACAAGAAAGAAATCTGCTGTGTATTTGGCAGGTCGTCATTTAAACGGTGTCGTACTAAAAAAGAACTCGCTGATGTCTTCTGGTGAATAACTGTCATTGTTCATCCACCAGCGGACGGTTTCGGCAAAATCGCAGACCATGTGGTTCAGCATATATTCTTTCGGGATGTCCGATTCGTGCTTTTCCAATTCCCCTTCAAACACCTGTGTCAGACGTTCTTTGAAATAACGCATGAACATTTCGCCGCTTTCGCAAGAGAGGATACGCTTGATATATCGGCTGCTTTCCATGAGGTGATAGAGGATGTGTGTGATTTCAGCTTTTATATTATTGCCGGTTTTAGAAAAATCGTGTGTTTTTTCCTTGGAGACCTCTTCCGCAAACACGTGATCAAATATTTCGGAACAAAGAGCCTTCAGCAGTTCGTCCTTCGTTTCAAAGTGAGAGTAAAATGTGCTGCGCCCTATGTTTGCCTCGTCAATAATATCCTGCACCGTAATGTTGGTATAGCTCTTCCTTTCCAGCAAACGGGCAAAAGCATCAAACACAGCCTGTCTTGTTTTCTGCTGACGTCTGTCCATGATGATCCTCCTGAACAAATCACAAGTTTTTGTACGGTAATGAACATATACGCATAACTGCTTCTTGTTTTTGATCCGCAAAACAGTATAATCATAAATGAATATTTCGTTCAGTATCATATGGATTATACACTTCTTAGAAGTGTTTGTCAATAGGAGGCGTTATATGATTAAGAAAATCAATGACTTTCTTGCCGGATGGCCGATGACGCTCGTCGGCGGAGTATTTCTGCTTGCGTCATTCATTCTTCCGAGAGTCGGTCAGCCGTGGGGAGAAAATCTGGCATGGGTCTGTGTTGTAATATGCGGCCTTCCGCTTTTGTACCTTGCCGTGTGGAGAATCATCTATAACAAGGGCATCGGCAAGATTTCCTCCGCTCTTCTGATCACGATGGCTATGATAGCTGCCCTTTGCATCGGAGATCTCTTTGCAGCAGGTGAAGTCGCCTTTATCATGGAGATCGGTGCACTCCTGGAGGATATGACGACGAACCGGGCGAAGAAGGGGCTGAAGAATCTGATCTCTCTTGCTCCCGATACCGGAAGAATCGTAAGAGACGGCGTCGAAACTGTAGTTCCCGTATCGGAAATCAAGAAGAATGATGTCCTTCGTATCCTGCCCGGTGAAACCATTCCTGTGGACGGTGTTATTCTGGTAGGTGAAACCTCCGTCGATCAGTCTGTTATGACCGGTGAGAGCCTGCCGGTCGACAAGGCGGCCGGGGATAGCGTCTTCAGCGGCACGATCAACCGTTTCGGCTCCATTGACATTGAAGCTACCAAGGTGGGTGAAGACAGTTCTCTCCAGAAGCTGATCCGCATGGTGGAAGATGCGGAAAGGAATCAGGCTCCTACACAGCGCATTGCGGATAAGTGGGCAAGCTGGCTGGTTCCCGTAGCCCTGCTGATCGCCGTCATTTCGTATACCGTTACAAAGGATATCGTCAGAGCCGTCACGGTGATGGTCGTGTTCTGCCCTTGCGCCCTCGTCCTTGCCACGCCTACTGCGATCATGGCGGCCATCGGACAGGCTACAAAACACGGTGTTATCATCAAATCCGGCGAAGCTCTTGAAAAGATGGGAAAAGTCGATACCATCGCCTTTGATAAAACCGGCACTCTTACCTACGGCAAACTTCAGGTAAGCGACATCGTTCCTCTTGCGGAATTATCCGAGAACGAGCTTCTCACCCTGACTGCTGCCGCTGAAAGCAGAAGTGAGCATCCCCTCGGAAAGGCAATCACCGAGAAATCCTCCTCCGTCGGGTTAACGCTTCCGCAGATTGAGGATTTCAAAATGGAAGCAGGAAAAGGCGTCTCCGCCCGCATGGCCGGAACACGATACTTCTTTGGAAATGAAAAGTACATGAATGAAATCGGTATAATAGCCGATGACAACGCACAAGCCGTTCTTGACCGGCTAAGAGGTGAAGGAAAGGCATCTGTTCTTGCCTCTGACGGAACAAAAATGATAGGCATCATCGCCCTGTCGGATACGATTCGCCCCGAAGCTGCGGAAATGATAAAACGGCTCGGAGAAATGAACACAAAGGCGGTCCTTCTGACGGGTGATAACCGCAAGGCTGCGGAATATCTCGCTTCCAGAGTCGGCATTTCCGAGATAAGGGCTGATCTGCTCCCGGAGGAAAAGGTTGAGAACATTCTTCTTCTCAAGCGCAGCGGAAAAGTTTGCATGATCGGAGACGGAGTAAACGACGCTCCTGCTTTGAAAACTGCCGATGTCGGTGTTGCAATGGGCGCAATGGGCAGTGACATTGCTGTAGATGCCGCCGATGTTGCCTTGATGGATGACAACACTTCCAAACTTCCTTATTTGAAGTGGCTCAGCAATACAACGATTAATACCATCAAGGGAGCAATTACGCTTTCCATGTGCATAAACTTTGTGGCTGTCACGTTATCTGTACTTGGTGTTTTAAACCCCACAACTGGGGCACTTATCCATAATGCCGGTTCCTGATTTGTGGTGTTATTGGCTGCATTACTATACGATAGAAAATATCAATGAACTATAATAGCGGCGGGGATTGCTCCCCGCCGCCTCATGTCTTATGCGTAAATCAGCTCATGATTTACGATTTCTATTGCCCTGTCCCGGATGTTGTTCATCCGCTGCACCCACAGCATTTGATCCTGTACTTTGAGCTGTTCTGTCACGCCATCACGTTCTGCCATTTGCTTTGTCAGCAGAAGCATTTACTCCGTCGACTGTTCGTTTATGTCGGCCAGATAGGTATTCAGTCTGCCGCTGGTCAAAAGCTCCGTGTACAGGGCTTTGCGCTCCTTCTTGATATACTGCAGGTGCCGCCGCCCCCAAATGCCGATAGGTCTTTCCTCTTGAGCCGGAACTGTCAGGCAAGGGATGTAATAATCGCCCCGCAGTTCGTACCACAAACCGTTGCTTTCATCATAAATGGTCTTTCCATTGTGAAATTCTCCTGTATAATAGCCCCGTTGATGTATTCGCACATATGTCACAGGCTCCCGATTGCCACACCTTGTTATATCCTGTTATGGGTTTTTCTTGCCCTTGCTTTTGCCCTTATGAGCGACGCGGGCGT
>JAIKWY010000162.1 GCA_024684395.1 Oscillospiraceae bacterium | reverse complement strand
GCGGAGCCCCTAAAGCGGCTGCGGTGCGCAGCACCGCCAAAAATTCCTCCCCCGCTTGCGGGGGAGGTGCCGCCGAACGGCGGCGGAGGGGGCACCCGAAGCGAGAAACCGGGGTTTCTCGACAAGCTGAAGCCCCCTGCGCAAGGCAGGGGGCTTGTCCGTTATGTCGTGATAGGCTCCGATCAGCCCTTGGACGGGATGTAGGGGATGAGGGAACCAGCGAGCTGGTTGATCGGCATGGTCTGGAGCCAGATTCTGCCAGGACCGGTAACTCTGGTGTTGAAGAAGCCTTCGCCGCCGAGCAGTGCATTGCCGACGCCCTTAACGGTCTCGATGTCGATGGAGCAGGTGCCATCCATAGCAGCGAGGTAGCCGGTGTCGATCAGCATGGACTGACCAGCTGCCAGCTCATACTCTACGGAGCTGCCGTCGATCTCGATCAGGAGCATGCCGGTACCGGTGAACTTCTGCATGATGAAGCCCTCGCCGCCGAGGAAACCAGCACCGAGCTTCTTCTGGAAGAAGGTCTCGAAGGTAACGGTCTGAGCAGATGCGAGGAATGCAGTCTTCTGTGCGATGATGGTCATGCCGGGCTGCATGTCGATAGCCTTGATCTCGCCGGGAACGGAAGAACCGAAAGCGATCATGCCGGGGCCGCCTTCTGCGGTGTAGATGTTCTGGAACAGAGACTCGCCGCTGACGAGACGACCAAACATCTTGCCGAGGCCGCCGCCCTTGGTCTCCATCTTCATGTTCGGGGACATCCAGGTCATGGCACCAGTCTGGCAGACAACTGCTTCACCGGCGTCAACATTGACAACACCTACCGGGAACGGAGCGCCCTTGATTTCATAAGTCATACTAATTTCCTCCTTGCTGTTCAAGCATTTTTTTATCAAAACGTCCTTGGTAAGGACAGTTTTGTCATAGGGAAGGGGACAGCGTCGTGTGGCTCTGTGATCTGCCCCTAGATGGCAATGATGCCTATTTCTCGAACTTGTTGCAGATCTCGGTGAGCTGGTCGGTGAGCTTTGCCAGATCCTTGTTCGTCCTGCCCTCGCTGCGGCGGATGAGCTTGGTAAGGCGTTCCAGAGCTGCCAGCAGACGCTGGTAAACGGTATTCGCCTTGACACCGGGCTTCTTTGCCACAGGCTTCGGGATGGCTTCGAGGGTGATCTCATCGGCGATCGGATCGAACTCCGTGCCGCTGTACGGCGCATATGCCCGCAGACCGAGATCATTCTGCAAATGTGCCACAAAATGGTCAGCCGTAGCGCTTTCGCCGTGAACGACGAACACACGCTTCGGGTTTTTGATATGGGAGATCCATGTGGTCAGACCGTCCACATCCGCATGACCGGAAATACCGGGCAGCTTCTTGATCTCCGCAGCCACCTGCACGGACTCGCCGAAGAGCTTCACGCTCGTGGCGCCCTCTACAAGGGAACGTCCCAGTGTGCCGTATGCCTGATAGCCCACGAACAAAATCGTGTTCTGCGGCTGCCAAAGATTGTGCTTGAGGTGGTGCTTGATACGGCCTGCCTCGCACATGCCGGATGCCGAGATGATGACCTTGCAGCGTCTGTCGAAGTTGATCGCACGGGATTCCTCCGGTGTGGTCGCAAGCTGGAGATCGTCGAAGGAGATCGGGTTGATGCCCGCCTTCACAAATTCAAGCGCTTCCTCATCGAAGCAGCTGCTCTGGTTGCGCAGGAACACGCCGGTCGCTTCAATGGCGAGCGGACTGTCCATATACACGGGGAATCCGTCATGCCCGTGGATCATCTTGCCTTCCTTGATCTTCCGCAGGAAATACAGCAGCTCCTGCGTCCTGCCGACGGCAAAGGACGGGATGATGACGCTGCCGCCCCGGTCAAAGGTCTGCTGGAGCACCTGTGCAAAGGCTGCCACATAGTCCTTCGGACGCTCATGCTTCCGGTCGCCGTAGGTCGATTCCATGACCACGTAGTCGGCTTCGTCCAGATACATGGGATCCCGGATCAGGGGCTGGTTGAGATTGCCGATATCGCCCGAGAAGATGAGCTTTCTGGTCTCCTCGCCCTCGGTCGCCCAGATCTCGATGCTTGCAGAACCGAGCAGATGGCCGGCATCAGTGAAGCGGACTTCAATGCCTTCGCAGAGCTGGAACCGCTCATCGTAGTGATGCTTCCGGAGCAACTCGATGGTGCCGATCGCATCCGCCATCGTGTACAGCGGGACATAGGGCTCGTCACCCTTGCGCTGTGCCTTGCGGTTGCGCCATTCTGCTTCAAATTCCTGGATGTGCGCACTGTCGCGCAGCATGATATTGCAGAGACTTGCCGTTGCTTCCGTGGTGTGGATCTCGCCTGAGAACCCGCCTGCATACAGCAGCGGCAGCAGTCCGGAATGGTCGATGTGTGCATGTGTCAGTAAAACGTAGTCGATGGCACCGGGCGCACAGGGGATACGTGCATTTTCATACACATCCTGTCCCTGCTCCATACCGAAATCGACGAGCAGTTTCGTCTGCCCGATCTCGAGATAGGTGCAGCTTCCGGTGACTTCATGGGCAGCGCCTATGAATTGGATCTTCACAGTTTTGTACCTCCTTGAGAACGAATTACCAATACAACATTTATATTATAGCATGTTTTTAGTAGAAATGCAATAGAAATACGAAAAAAAATAATTTTTTGTACATTTCCTGTTCGGATTGACTTTTTTTTCAGGATATGGTATAATGACAATAAGCCGGCACCGTGACAGAGATGTATTTCTAAAAATGCGGTGCTGTATAAAAAAGTGAACAGAGAACAGCCGCTCATAGACGGATCCGGAAAGGAGTGCAACGGCATGGTATGTATGAATTGTGGTTCGGTCATCGACGATAATGCGACGGAATGTCCGTTTTGTCTGATCGACATCGACGAGTCAGTCCGCAGCAAGGTTCGGGCTGACCGTGAGTTACAGGCGAGAGCCGCCCGCAAGGCGGAATCGGATGCAGCCCAGAAGGTCGAAGCCGCCCGCAGGCTCGTCCTCAAGGCACAGGCAGATGCCGCCCGCAAGGCGGATGCTGCCCGTAAGGCGGAGGCAAAGGCTGCCAAGCGGGCAGAGGCTGCCAGGATCGCCCGGGAAAAGGCTGCCAAGCGGGCAGATGCCGCCCGGAAGGCGGAGCAGGAGGTCGCCCGCAGAGCGGAGGCACTGCGTATGGCGGAGGCGGAGGCTGCCCAGAAGGCGGCGATCGCCCGTCAGTCGGATGCTGCCGTTGCGGGACAGATGTACGGGCAGATCCCGCAGCAGCCGTATGTGCAGATGCCGCAGTATACCCAGCAGCCCATGCCGCAGTATACCGCCCAGCCGTCGCCGATGCCCCAGTACGGTGCCCAGCCTGCGCCCCAGCCGCAGCCGATGCCCCAGTACGGGCAGATGCAGCAGCCCGGGGATCCGTACCGGCATCAATAATGAATATCTCCGGCAGACAGGGGTCTGCCTTATGTGGAAAGGAGTCAGAACACCATGATCTGTAAGAATTGCGGTTCCGTCATTGATGATAATGCATGGGAATGTCCGCATTGCCTGATCGACATCACGCCTGAACAGCATCAGGAAGCGATGAATGCCCAGAAGCAGCAGGAGACAGGCGGCGCTGCACAGATGCAGTACGCACCGCCCCCGCAGCAGACACAGTATGCACCGCCCCCGCAGCAGACGCAGTACGCCCCGCCGCCGCAGATGCAGCAGCAGTACGGCCCTGCTCCGCAGGCAAGACCGCAGTATGCCCCGCCCCCGCAGCCGATGCAGACACAGTATGCACCGCCTCCACAGCAGTCGATGCCGAGAGAGATCTACTCCCGCACCGCACCGGCGGATACCTTCGAGCGGCCGTCCTTCTACCAGCCGCCGGAGACCTTTGAGGAGGACAAGGCCGAGGTTCCTCTCATACTCGGTTCCATCTTCGTGCCGTTTTTTGGCATCATCATGGGTCTGGTCAATTTCCAGAAGGGCAAGAAGCACTCCGGCAAGGTCTATCTGCTGATTGATCTGCTGGTACGTGGGCTGCCTGTCGCACTGGTGGTTCTGTTCTATATTCTGATCTTCTTCCTTGCAGAATTTTTCGGCTAATCTTTACAATTTGGTTTAGATGAGGTAAAACTGCTTTACATTTGGTATGAAATGTGCTATAATAAAGCTATACGCTACCGTCCGTATCCCGGATGGTCCTGACATAGGGGCATTTTGCCCCACGCTTCATAGGAGGTATAAACTATGATCTGTAAAAACTGTAATGCCGAAATTGCCGATGTGGCTTCGGTATGTCCTTTCTGCGGCGCACCGGTCACTGCTGATGTAGATCCCGGCGTTTCCGGTCCTGTCAATCTGAACAAGTCTACGGAGGAGCCTGCCCAGCAGTACAACAACCCGACACCGCCTCCGCAGTACAACAACCAGACCCCGCCCCCGCAGTATAACAACCCGACGCCGCCCCCGCAGTTCACCCAGACCCCGCCTCCGCAGGCGACAGGGCAGAGCTATTCCGGTACGCCGGCAGAGGAGAACGAGTATGACAAGCAGGCGAAGCTGCCGTTCACGCTCGGTATCGTTGGTCTCGTGGCAAACGGCGTAGGTCTGCTCGGCTTTGCCTGCTGCTGCTGGTATATCCCGCAGATCGTAGCGATCGTTGTGGGTATCATCGGTATGGTCAAGGCAAATGGTCTGCAAAAGGATCTGTTTCTGATCTCTCCGGAGAATCAGCAGAAGATGAAGAACGGCAAGACCATGTGCCTGGTTTCCCTGATCCTCGGCGCTGTTGGCATCGTTGTGCTCACCATCCTCATGATCTGCGGCGTTCTTGCAGGCATGAGCGAGGGCATCACCGAATATTTAGAGTAAGACTGAATGAAGTATGTATGGCGGGCGCTCCTGCTGCTTGTACCGATGCTGATCGTGCTCGGGTATGTCTTTCATGAAAAGACATACCCGCTGATCGAGGCATTTGCAGGCGGGGGTGCCTGTTTCTTTCACACCGTGACAGGGCTCTACTGTCCCGGCTGCGGGGCGACACGGGCAAGTCTGGCGCTGCTGCAGGGGAAATTCCTGCTGTCGTTCCACGAGAACCCCATGCCGCTGACCTGCGCCGTGCTGGCACTCCTCGGCTATGTCGAGCTGTGGCTGCTGACCTTCGGGAAGAAGGTGCGGCTGCTGCCGGAGCGCTGGCAGTTCTGGGCAGTCCTCATCGGGCTGCATCTGGTGTGGGCGGTTGTCCGCAATTTCGTCCCGGCGCTGATGCCGCTGACCTGATCGGAGGAGCGTATGCAGCACCCTGCAAGGAAATATCTCGGCATCTGGCTGCCGCCCGTGCTCATACTGGCGGCAGCGGTGTTTTATCGGCTGTGCAGACCGCTGGCGGACAAGCTGTTCGGGCTGTATCACTGTCCGATCCATGCGATCACGGGACTGTATTGCCCGGGCTGCGGCGGTACCCGCAGTCTGAAGGCAGTGCTGGGCGGGCATTTTCTGCTTGCACTGCATGAAAATCCGCCGGCGATGCTTTTGCTGCTTGCGGCAGTGCTGTTGTATGCGGAGCGCATTTTAGCAGCGTGCGGCAAGCCGGTGAAGCTGGTGCCGAGACGGCTGACATTCTGGTACGTGGTGATCGGGCTGATCCTGATATGGGCGATATTGCGCAATCTCATCCCGGCGCTGATGCCGGTGACATAAAGTGGTGATACGAATGCAGGATCTGAGCGAACTGATCTGCTGGACTGAACAGGAGGGACGAAATGGACAAGGAAGAACTTGCAGAATAGCTTGCCACGGATCTGCCGCTGCTGACAAAGGCAAAGCACCTGAATATGGACACCGGCTGCATGATCGACGGCGCATGGCTGCAAAGCCTTGCCAACGGCGGCGAACCGGACGATTCACAGGCGCTTCCCGCCCGGGATGCGCTCGTCAGGGCGTTTGTGGACTATTATGCCGCTATTTCGGGCTGGAAACGGACTGATCCCGGCATAACCCAAGGAGAGGAGCATTTTCATGAATGAAGTATTTCAGCAGGATCTGAGCAAGGACATGGAGCCGGGTGCGGTGTTTGTCATGCATCTGTACATGCGTGAGAAGTGTCAGATGCCCGACGAAGCCACGGTATCTGCCGTCCTGCAAAAGCATCTCGGCGCCGTGGAGCGCTTCACATACGATCCCGACTGCATCGGCTTTGCGGCGGCAAAGTATCATGGATCGTTCAGCGGGATGCAGGTTTCGCCGATGCTGATGATCACCGGCTGCAACGAGAGCAAGACGGAGAACATCGACGCCTTCCACCGGAGCCAGATGTGGGACTGCCCGGAGCATGAGCGCATTTTGGAGGAATGTAAGTACGAGGTCGCAGCGATGGACATGATGGCGTCGGCGCTGGAAGCGGCTGATCGTTCAGAGATACTGATGAATTTTCTTGCGGCGCTCATGGAGCTGTATCCCACCTGTGAGGCGGTATATTTCCAGCCATCCGGCAAGATGATCTATGCCGACAAGATCCGGCAGTACAACGGCGATCCCGGGGATCGGTTCCTGCTGTTTGCGGTCAATGTGCGCTTCTTCCGGATCGAGGGTTCCGGGGACATGCTCGTGGACAGCCTTGGCATGAGCATCCTGTCCATGCCCGATCTGCAATACCATTTCCACGGGCTCGCCCCGGATGATGTCGTGAACCATGCCTATAACATGCTGGCATACATCATCGCCAACAACTGTCCCATCAGGAACGGCGACACCATCGACGGCATCCACAACGGCAAGTTCAGCCGCTCCGTGCAGTGGAAGTGCCATTTCGAGGAGAGCCTTGTCCAGCCCAGGCGGGATGTTATCGACATCTGCATGAACAAGTACGCCTCCGGCGGGAGGGAGTATCATTAAAAACAAGCGCTGTTGCAGACCGCAGCAGCGCTTGTTTTAGGCTTGTTCATATTGATACAAAACGAAAATGAAAAAGCGGGTTAAGGGGGCGCAGCCCCCTAAAAACTTCATCCCCCGCTTTGCGGCGGAGGGGAGTAGTATTACATCGTACACCGCTTGACCGCCGTGTGCCAGCCGCTGAGCAGCGCCTCCCGCTGCGCTGTTGGCATTGCCGGACAGTACTCCGTGAAGCCCTGCGGGAGCTGTTCAAGCGCCGCAGTATCCTGCCACATCCCGCAGGCAAGCCCCGCTAAGAATGCCGCACCGGCTGCCGTGGATTCCACATTGTACGGTCGGAGGATCCGCTGTCCGAGGAGATCCGCCTGGAACTGCATCAGGAAGCCGTTCTGCGAGGCGCCGCCGTCCACCTTGATCGTGCCGAGCATGGAGGTGTCCTGCTCCATCGCACGGATGACATCTGCCGTCTGGTAGGCGATGGCTTCGAGCGCCGCACGGACGATGTGCGCACGCCCGGTACCCCGTGTCATGCCGCAGAGCAGCCCACGGGCTTCGCTGTCCCAGTAGGGCGTGCCGAGCCCCACGAATGCCGGCACGAAGTACACGCCGCCCGTATCCGGCACGCTGCGGGCGATGGCTTCCGTCTCGGCGGCGCTCTCGATGAGCTGCAAGCCGTCCCGGAGCCACTGGATCACGGCGCCGGACACAAAGACCGAGCCTTCGAGTGCATAGGTCACTTTGCCGCCGATGCTGCATCCGATCGTCGTGAGCAAGCCGTTTTTGCTCTCGGTGCAGAGCTCGCCGGTGTTCATCAGCAGGAATCCGCCTGTGCCGTAGGTGTTCTTCACGTCGCCGGGTCGGAAGCAGCGCTGTCCGAAGAGCGCCGCCTGCTGGTCTCCTGCACAGCCGCAGACCGGGATCGCTGCCCCGAGCACCGCGGCATCCGTCATGCCGAGCTGACCGGAGCAGTCGCAGACCTCCGGCAGCATACAGGCGGGGATGCCTAAATAGTCCAGGATCTCCGCATCCCATTGCAGCGTGTGGATGTTGTAGAGCATCGTCCGGGAGGCATTGGTGCGGTCGGTGACATGCGTCCTGCCGCCGGTGAGCTTATAGATCAGCCATGTGTCGATCGTGCCGAACAGCAGCTCGCCGCGCTGCGCACGTTCTGTGACACCGGGGACGTTCCGGAGGATCCATTGCAGCTTGGTCGCCGAGAAATAGGCATCGAGCACGAGCCCGGTCTTTTTCCGGAAGAAATCCGTCCGCCCGTCGGCTGCCATTGCGGCGCAGGTGTCCGCCGTCCGTCTGCACTGCCAGACAATGGCATTGTAAACGGGCTTGCCGGTCGCCTTGTCCCAGACGATCGTGGTCTCCCGCTGGTTGGTGATGCCGATGGCGGCAACGGCGGCGCCCTGTGCTTCCGCATGGGCAAGGCAGTCCTTCGCTGCCCGGAGCTGTGTCTCGAAGATGACCTCCGGGTCATGCTCCACCCATCCGGGCTGCGGATAGATCTGCGGAAATTCGTACTGTGCGGCATACACCTTGGCTCCCTGTGCATCAAAGAGAACGGCACGGGAGGAGGTGGTACCCTGGTCAAGGGAAAGGATATACTGCATGTTGATGACCTCCTTTGCGGTAGTTTGCTGCTATTCTCATTATACAATAGGATGCGGAGAATGTCAATCATGAGAGGGCGTGATGTTTTTGATTCAGGGATGGATCCCCTGCAAGCTGTCTCCCTCCGCCGCCGTTCGGCGGCACCTCCCCCGTTGGGGGAGGAAAAAGAGGGGGCTGCCCCCCTTAAACCCGCTTTTCTGAAAATGAATATCCGTGTTCTCTGCCAGTCCCGCTTGCTTTTTCCGCCTGTCTGGTGTATAATAAGATTAGGATAAATGAATGCACGAAAGGATCACCATATTGAAAGTGAAAAATGCGATGACCAAGAGAGGTCTTTCCGAATATGTACTGTTTTTCTGGGTCTATGCCGTCATCGGCTGGATCTACGAGGTCGTCTTAGAGACCTTCATTTACCGCTGGGGTTTCACGAACCGCGGCGTGCTGTTCGGCCCGTGGCTGCCGGTCTATGGCTTCGGGGCGATCGTGTTTGTGTTCCTGTGGTATCGTCTCATCAGGGAAAAGCCGTGGCAGCGCAAGCTGCTCATGCTGCCGGCGATCTTCCTCCTGACGATGGCAACGGCGACGCTCATCGAGCTGATCACGAGTTACCTCCTTGAATGGACGACCGGCTCATGGCCGTGGCAGACCTATGCGGATTATGCCATCAATTTCCAGGCGCGCATCGCACTGAGCCCGAGCCTACGGTTCGGTCTTGGCGGCGTTCTGTTTTTGTATGGGATACAGCCGCTGCTCGATCTGCTGTCCGCCAAAATGAAGGACAAAGCGGTCTATATCACGGCGATCACGATCGTTTCGGTCATGGTGGTGGATCTCATCTGTACGATCGTGTTCCGCCATCTGCTGAAATAGCGGGAGCTGGACCGGACAGGGGAGTGCTTGAGAGTTTATGTATCATTTTGGAGCACTTACCTCAAAAAAATGATATAAACAGCAGAAAACTGATAGCAAACGAGCTGCTTTTATGCTATAATCATTACAACGAAAGGCGGTGCATCACATGCTGAAGGAAAACGGATTTTACAGGGGCATCAATCTGGGCGGCTGGTTTTCACAGTGTGATTACAGCAAAGAACGGCTGGACAGCTTTGTGACAGAACCGGATTTTGCGAAAATTGCCGGATGGGGCATGGACCATGTCCGCATCCCGGTGGACTATAATCTCTTTGAGGACAACAACGGCGGCTATCTGGAGGAAGGCTTCATACGGCTCCGGAATGCATTTGACCTCTGCAAGAAGTATGATCTGCGGCTGATGCTCGACCTGCACAAGACAGCGGGCTTTTCCTTCGATGATTATGCCGAGGACGAGCATGGCTTCTTCGAGAATGAGAAGTACCAGGAGCGTTTCTACCGTCTCTGGGAGGAATTTGCCAAGCGCTTCGGCAATGAGCCCGAGTGGGTGGCGTTCGAGCTGCTCAACGAGGTGACGGATGCGGAATTTCTTCCGGCATGGAAGCAGATCATTCCGGGCTGCATCGAGCGCATCCGCAAGTATGCGCCCAAGACGCTGATCCTTGTCGGCAGCTACCAGAACAACGCTGCCATGACGGTGCAGTATCTTGATGCACCCTATGACGATCGTGTCATCTACAACATGCACTGCTATGAACCGCTGAAATTCACGCACCAGGGCGCTTACTGGACGCCTGTCATTGAACCCGAGGTGCGTATCCCGTTTGAGGAGAGCGGCTGCACGGAGCAGTATTTCGAGGAGCTGTTCAGCACGGCGGTCGCCAAGGCTGCACAGTACAACACAGAGCTCTACTGCGGCGAATACGGCGTGATCGACCGGGTGGAACCGAAGGCGGCAATTGCCTGGTTCCGTACCATCCATGCGGTCTTTGAGCGTCACGGCATCGCCCGCTGCGCCTGGAATTACAAAGCGATGGACTTCGGTCTGGAGCGTTTCACGGAGGCAGAACGCGAGGAGCTGCTGCAATATCTGTAAAAGGTATAGCGTCCGCAGACGGCGAGAGCCGCTTGCAGCGCTTATTCCTGGGGGGGGGGCTCAAAACACTCCATCGGACTGCTTTGAGAAAGGGGGCACTTTGCAAAAAGTGCCCCTGTTTTGTCAGACATCGCCTTCAATGCTTCCGGGCATTGGAGGCGTTTTTTGAAAAAGATCAGATATGGATGATACACTTTCGCCTTTGACCGTGATTGTATCTATGAAAGCAAAATCCAGCCGCAGAAAGGGGGAGACCGCATGACGGAACAACAGATCCGCTCGCTCATGGCGCAGCAGCCGGAGCAGGGCGAACAGGCGCTCTTTGACACCTACTACAGCTATGTCTATGCCATCGTACACCGGAAGCTCTGCGGTGCCGGCACCCGTGAGGATGTGGAGGAATGCGTGATCGACGTGTTCGTTGAGGTGTTCCGGCGCTATGATACGATCGGGGAGGGCTCGCTGAAAGCATTCATCGGGACGGTCGCCAGATACCGGGCACTCAACATGGTGCGCTATGTGTCGGCAAAATCCCGCAGGACGGAGCCGCTCGACGATGCGGCGGAGCTCTCCTCCGGGCAGGATGTCGAGGGCTCCGTGGAACAGGCGGAGCTGACTGACCGGCTGCTCGGCGCCGTGGCAGCGCTCGGGGAACCGGATGCCACGATCATCATCCAGAAATTCTTCTACGGCAGGAATGCACGGGAGATCGCCGCCGTGCTCGGCAAGGACGGCGCATGGGTGCGGAACCGCTGTGCAAGAGCGCTCAAACGCCTGCGGGAAGCCCTGCAAGATCTACAGTGAGGAGGGGAGCATATGCGTGACAAACAGATCCGGGAACTGCTGCGGCAGACAAATGACCGGCAGACCGAGCAGATCGGCGAGACCTATCCGGCGACCGATGAACAGACGAAAGACCGCATTTTTCAGGAGATCCGGCGCAGAAAGGCTGCTCCTTCGCAGTCTGAGATCACTGTGACGGAACACGAGCCCGTGCAGGAGGAGAAGCGCATCGACTGGCAGCGCTTTGCCGTGACGGCTGCGGCGCTGATGATCGCAGCGGGCGGCATTGCGGGCGGAGCGTTCTTGCTCCGGAATGCCCCCGAGCCGCCGTCGGAGCCCTCGGCTGCAGCATCTGCGGAGACGATGACGGAAACGGAAAGCGGCGCTGTCCCGTCGGAAACAGTACGCACGGGATCGGAGAATGATCCCGTCGTGACCGTTCCGGCTGTGGAGGAAACGGAGAGCGCTGCTATGTCCGACACGGATGCAGCAGAAGCGGAAAACAGCGCTGTCCCGTCCGATCCGCCTGCCGAAGAGACAAAAAACAGCCCCGCTCCGGCGAATGCGGAGGAAGCTGCCTATGCCTATATCCGGGATACCCTTGTGCCCCGCTACGGGCTTTCGGGATCCGCTCTCTTTGACATGTTCCGGTATACGGAGTCGGGCGACCGCTGCTATTCCCCGGAGATCCCCGACGAGGCACAGGGCATCATCAGTGCGCTGGTGCGGGATCTTGACGGAAACGGCACCCCGGAGCTCGTGACGATCCGGCTGGAGGGCTATGCCTTTATCCTCGACAGCTATGCCATCGGGGCAGACACCTGCACGCTGCTGAACAGCTATCCGCTCCTGACCTATGACGAGCACACGTTCGTCCAACCGAATATCCGGGTGGAATTGCAGGGGGATCTCATCGTATTCGTGAACTACCGGGCAGAATATGCCGAGGAAAGCGGCGATGCTGCGTTCGATGCCTATATTGCGCCGGTATTCTATGAGCTCAAGCCCTCCCGCTTCGCCAGTGAGATCACGGCGGTGCGGCTGACCGGCAGCGGCATCGAGGAAGCGGCTGTCCTCCGGTATCTGATCGAACCGGGCGGGGAGCGCTTCACCGTCAACGGCGAGACGCTCACGGCGCAGCTCGGGGAGATGGATTATGCACGGGCGGAAACGCTCGCCCGGAACGCCCTTGACAGCGCCGGTGTGCAGTATAAGTCCTTCTCTTCCGGCGAAGTGCCCACGGAGCCGGGCAAGGAGCCGCTGATGCGGCTGGAGCTTGCCGGGAGCGAAACGCTCATGGCGATCTATGAGCGCAATGACAGCCCGGCGCATTGCATCATGGACAACACCGGGCTGCGGGAGCATCTCAATTGATCTTCTTGTAGGTGACTTTCTCGGACGGCAGTCCCTTGAACTCGCCGCCGGTGCCTTTCAGATACCGGTCGAAAAAGGCAAGGTGGCAGTACACGAGGTGCCGGAACAGTTCCTCGGAATCGAGCTTGCCGGAGAGCATTTTCACCGGGATGTAGAACTTCGCATCGGTGAAGCCCATGTGCTTCATGTCCGAAAAGATCACATGATAGGTGTCAGCGGTGGTCTGCACGAACGGGCGTGTTTCGACATTGCGGTTATCCGTGCAGCCGATCTGGCAGAAGGGCTTTTCCATGACCTTCTCCGGATAATCGCCGAACAGCCCGCCGTCGATGTTGATGCCGCAGGAAAACTCCGCATTGTAGCGGCAGAGATAGTATGCCAGACACCCGCCCAGCGAATGCCCGGACGCCCCGATGCCCCGGCTGAGGTCGATGTGCGCACCATAGCGCTCCTTCACGGCTTCGAGCGCCTTTTCGATGTCCTGCTTCCATTCCGGGATACGTCCCTTGATATAGGGCGTGTACTTGTCCTGGAATATCTCGAACTTCGCCAGGATCTCCTCGTAGCTGCCCTTCTGCTTCATGAGCTTGTTCTGGGCGAGGAGGGCGCCGATCATGCTGGTGTACATCATTTTGTTGATGCGCTTGTCGAAGAGGTCGGTACTCCCGTCCTCGTAGTCATTCTCCACCGCTTCATAGGCATGGCCGACCGAAGCAACGATATACCCGTGGCTCGCCAGCTCGCACAGCAGATAGGTGTTGGACTCGACATAGGAATTATAGCCCATGCTGAACATAATGAGCGGGAAAGTCCGCCCTGGTGCGACGGGAACATTTTCGTAGAAATCGGCTTCGTTCATGTCATCGCTCATCTTCCGGATGTAATACGCCTTGCAGATCGCCGCTTTCTTTGCCTCGGAAAAGACGACCGCACGCTTCTTCCCGGCAACGGCGGCTTTCTCCGCAGGGTAATACATCCTGACCGCGATCTTCCGGTCGCCGGAGGCATCGCCCAGCACCTCCTTGCGCCCGGTATCCACGAGGGAAAAGCACGCTGTGCCGACGGCGTATTCGCCGGATGTATAGGACTTTGGTGCATGGACTTTTGTCTTGCTCATTGGGATCACCTCACTTTGAAAGAAAAACGCCATAGCATCCTGACACGATCAGAGATGCTATGGCGTTTTGTTGTTTGCACTTCAGATGAATCAGAAGCTCTCTTACTTGTTCAGGTTAGCCTCGATCTTGTCGAGTACGTCACGCAGAGCCTGCGGAACACGGCCGCCCTTGGCAGCGATGTCCTCGTCGTAGTAACGACGCATCTCAGCGATCTCCTTCTTCCAGAGCTCAGTATCAACGTCGAGCAGCTTGTCCATGATCTCGGGAGTTACCTCGTCCTCGATGCCCTCGGTGTTGATGTCGCCCTTCTTCGGCAGGAAGCCGATGGGAGTCTCAACAGCGTCAACCTCGCCCTCGCAGCGCTTGATGATCCAGTCGAGGACTCTCATGTTGTCGCCGAAGCCCGGCCAGATGAAGTTGCCGTTCTCGTCCTGCTTGAACCAGTTAACGTTGAAGATCTTCGGAGCCTTGTCTCCGAGCTTCTCGCCCATTTCGAGCCAGTGTGCCCAGTAATCGCCGACATTGTAGCCGATGAACGGCTTCATAGCCATCGGATCGTGACGCAGAACGCCTACAGCACCGGTAGCAGCAGCGGTGGTCTCAGAGGATACAGCGGAGCCCATGTAGGTACCGTGTGTCCAGTCGAAGCTCTGGTATACGAGCGGAGTGGTGGATGCACGTCTGCCGCCGAAGATCATAGCGGTGATCGGCACGCCGTCCGGATTGTCAAACTCAGGAGACAGGCACGGGCAGTTTACTGCCGGAGCGGTGAATCTGGAGTTCGGATGAGCCAGAACCTTCTTCTTGCCGGTCTTCTCGTCGATCTGGGAAGTCCACTCTACGCCGTTGCACTTGATGCCGGTCCACTCGGTAGCATCCTCCGGAGCCTTGTCGGACAGCTTCTCCCACCATACGGTGTTATCAGAGTTGTCACGAGCTACGTTGGTGAAGATAGCGTTCTTCTTGGTAGCAGCCAGTGCGTTCGGGTTGGACTTCTCGTTGGTGCCGGGCGCTACGCCGAAGAAGCCGTTCTCCGGGTTGATGGCATACAGTCTGCCGTCCTTGCCGGGCTTCAGCCAAGCGATGTCGTCGCCGACAGTGAATACCTTATAACCGTTCTTGCGGTAGCCCTCCGGCGGGATGAGCATTGCCAGGTTGGTCTTGCCGCAGGCAGACGGGAATGCAGCGGTGATGTACTTGGTCTCGCCGTTCGGCTTCTGAACGCCCAGGATGAGCATGTGCTCAGCCATCCAGCCCTCGTTCTTGCCCTGGAAGGACGCGATACGCAGTGCAAAGCACTTCTTGGACAGGATAACGTTGCCGCCGTATGCGGAGTTGATGGACCAGATGGTGTTGTCCTCCGGGAACTGTACGATGTAGCGGTTCTCGGGATCTACGTTTGCCTTGGAGTGCAGACCACGAACGAAGTCGTTGGAATCGCCCAGCTTATCGAAAGCAGCCTTGCCCATTCTGGTCATGATGTTCATGTTCAGAACAACGTAGATAGAGTCAGTCAGCTCAACGCCGACCTTGGAGATCGGGGAAGCGACCGGACCCATGCTGTACGGGATCACGTACATGGTCTGACCCTTCATAGCGCCGTCATACATCGGGCGGAGCTTTGCATACATCTCCTGCGGATCCATCCAGTTGTTGGTCGGACCTGCATCTTCCTTGGTCTTGGTGCAGATAAAGGTTCTGTCCTCAACACGGGCAACGTCGTTCACAGCAGTTCTGTGATACAGGCAGCCCGGGAGCTTCTCCTCGTTCAGATGCCACATCTTATTCGGGTCGCCGTCCGGAAGGGAAGTGACCTCCTTGATCAGCTCATCGAGCTGCTCCTGAGAACCGTCGATCCATACTACCTTGTCGGGCTTGCACAGATCAATGCATTCCTGGACCCAGTCCAGTACCTTCTGATTCTTCGTCAGTGCGCCTTCTAATGCCATAGGTATTACCTCCTTGAAATTCCGCCGCAGGGCTTCCCCCACGGGGTTTTTGGTCACTCCGGGGCAAAATGCTCCAAAGTACTCCATTATTATTATAACCGATTCGGCAGGAATTGTCAAGAGTTTAACACATGGAATTTGTAAAAAATAGCGGACAAGTGTCCGTGGTGGAGATAACACCGTGGAGGGAGCGCATCTATACCGTCAGCAGGGCATCCCGGTTTGTTTCTGAAAGTCTGGCAAGATCCTCCGGCGTGGCACCGGCTTCGAGCAGTGCGAGGGCGAGCGCCTGCGCCTCCCGGACATCCTCGGTGAAGCCCGTGAGCCGTGTCCGGTGGACGCTCCCGGGATAGGCGATCTCCAGGCTCAGACGCCGGGGCGTGCCGCTCTCTATGACCCGGTAGATGATGCCGCAATAGCTGCTGCATTCGAGGTAGGTCACAGGCGGGGCAGGTTTGGGTCTCAGAAACGGGAACAGCATAACGATCGCTCCTTTGCATCAGGGTGGTATGTCCCCATTATAGCACAGGAGCGCTGCAAAAGCTGTCGAAAAGGGGCATCGCTACTGCGATGCCCCTTTGTCTATTGCATAACTGTTTAATCATAGATCACCCAACGGCTGTCCTCGGTATTCTCGATGCCGGGGAAGTAGTCGGCAGGTCCGCCCAGAACCACGCCGTCATAGCTGACAAAGACCTTCCCGATGGTAGACGGGTCGGCAGAGCTGTAGAACTCCACCAGATAATACGATGCGTCATCCGGGATCTCATCCGCGACCGTTAGTAGATGTGACGGGAGCTGCATGACGATGCTGACATTCCGGCAGTCCCAACCGGCAGATATTTCTGGTGCCGTCTGATCCAGAAATCTTCTCGCAGCATCCGCAGCACGGGTCTCCTCCGGCGAACTGGCAGGCTGGATCTCCTGCTGCGTCTCCGCTAAGATCTGCACAAGCCGGGTGATGAACGTCTCATCGGCATAGTAATACTGCATGGAACCGCTATGGCTTTTCCACAGCAGCACATAGTTCCCGTTGTTATCAATGGGCGTTGTACCGATGAAAAGGTCGCCCTCCCCGACATGCATCGTGATATAGCCAGGGCGCCAGTTGTAATTCGGGATGTCCGCCGTGATCCATTCCTTCTCGTCAAAGAGCTCCTGTAAGCGGAACAGATCCGCCGTAAAGCTGGTGCCGTCCTCCGGGAGCTCCACGCCGAAGCGCTTACCGTTCTCCCATGCATTGTGGCAGGTGAATGTCGTGTACGCCGAGGACAGCATCAGGCTCATGAACGGCTGCCCGACTTGCTTGCCGTCAAGGATCCCTTCGATGTCTTGCCAGTCATCGGAGCTGAGCTTGAAACGCTCCATCAGCGTGATGTCCTCCCACCATTCAATCACATGCCAGTTTGGATAGAAATACAGCAGGTAGCTTCCGTGGGCATCCTCGCATTGGAGTGTCAGGGCGGCGCCGTCCCGGGGCGCATCATCCGTTGCCTGCCAGTGCATTTTGGAGAACTTCTCACACAGCGCATGGTTCTGAGACTGCGGGAGGGGCTGCGTTGTGTCGCCGCTCTGCTCGGCGAATACTGCCTCCATCGTGGTCGGCGCAAACGGATACACATCCTCATGCACCAGCGCATTGACCTCGTCAAAGAAGGCCGGATAGTCCGGGCGGAGATACAGAAGCTCTTCAAGCTTTCCCGGATCCTCCGGATCAAAGCGGTAAACGTCCATGAGCTGTGAATCCGGGTAAAAGCAGAACGATATGGCTGCGTGATCGGCATTAGTCGCACGGAACTGGTACCAATAGCCCCCGTTGTCCGGGTTGCTCTGGTAATACATGCTCCACGGATACCAGTCTGTGGCGTTCAGCATCCGCCCGAAGGCCTTGAGCTGCCCGGGAGAGAGCTGCCAATAGCCGGAGCCCGTATCCTCTTCGTAGACGGACAGGCCGCTCCAATCCAACTGTAACGGCGCATATTCCGTTTCTCTGCCCTGCACCACGATCTCGTACAGGCAGCGTTTCAGCTCGCCGCCGTCCATCTCGTAGTACGTTGTACCGTCCGGTGCGTCCACCCGGATGATGCCTGCGCCAAAGTTGAAGCATGCCGTCAGGTATTCGCCGCCGTGGTTCTCCGGATCAGTCGCTAAGTGCATGATGAGGAAGTCCCGTGTCGGTTCGGTCTTCTGCTCTGCGGTGAGGAGATCCGGGCGGACAGTTCGCCAGCCGTAGGTCTCAAAGACTGCCTGCAAGGAAGGCAGCAGGCTCTCGTCAATGAAATACTCCCTTGCCAGATAGCCATCCTCGCCGAGCCGTTCCTGTATCTTGCCGGCGTCCTTTGGGTTCGCCCAGTCCGCCTCCGTGAGCGGCACCGTGAACCACGGGCGCTTGCCGGTGATGTCTCCGAACGGCGTATAGCACGTATCTTCCTGCCGGACTTCACCGCCTGGCTGCACCGGCGATACCGGACGATGCATCCAGAGGTAGCCTCCCAGGCCGAGCACACCGATCATGCACGCCGCCACGCCGATGGCAGCAAAGTGCATTTTGGGGCGCTTGGCCTCGGTCACGACAAAGGTCTCCGACTCTGCCGGTTCCGCATCGAGGTGCCGACGCTTTGCCTGCATCCGTGCAAAGATGCGTTCCTTCTCCTGCTCACTGCTTGCCGGGAAGTCAGCGATCTCCTGTGCATCGGCCGCACGGAGCAGCGTTTGCAGCTTGTTATCCTTCATAAGCTCCCTCCTTTACAGCAGATCCTTCGCCGCACTGCGCAGCGCTTTGAGTGCCCTGCTCAGACGGCTCCGGACGGTGATCGGGTTCATGCCGAGCAGCTTGCCGATCTCACTGGCATTCCGGTCGTAGTAGTATTTCTGGATGAGGATGGTCGCATCCGGCTCCCCGAGCGCCCGGATGTGCGCCATAAGCTGCTTTGCCTGCATCGAAAGCTCGGCATCCTCCGCCACATTCTGCTCGGATGCGAATGTCTCCGGCAGCTCGTCCGTGCCGTGGCGTTTCAGGCTCCGGCAGACGTTGAGCGCCCTGCGGCGGGCGGTCGTGCCGAGATACGCCTGCAACGAGCCCTCCCCGATGCCCGGGAGCCTGTCAAGGACTTCGAGGAACACATCGCTGACGCATTCCTCCACATCCTCTCGTGTGCCCGTGCCGGAAATGCAGCGGTGGACGATGGCATAGACATAGTTGTAGTATGTGTCGAACAAGGCTCTTGCGCCCGCATCCGGGCTCTGCCTCGCCGCAGTACGGATCTGCTCTTCTGTCACGGAGATCACCCCTTTCCTGTGCTTTCATCTGTACAGACACCGGAGAATGAGAGAGTGTTGCATAAAAACAAAAAAACAGAGCACCGTGCGGTGCTCTGCCTTATATCATCTTAGCTGAAATGGTTCTGCTGTCCGTCACCCCAGAAGCCGATATAGCCGTGGTTGAACTGCGACGGATCCGAGAAGTACAGATCCACAGCCTCACGCACCATGTCGGAGACCTTCGGGGAATACGTGCCCAGATCCACATAGGTGGAAGCACCGGTGAACTGGTTCTTCTGGGTCAGAACGCTGTAAACATCGTTCGGGTAAATATCGGAGTAGACACGGTTCATGATGACCTCAACGACCTTTGCCTTCTCCACGACCGGCACCATGTCGGCGCCTGCCTCATGACCTACAGCGTTGCAGAGAAGGATGTAATCCCGCTCGGATACGTAATACGTCCATGCGCCGTCTACTGCGGTCGGCTCCTCAACTGCCGGCATATCATAGCTGACCGGCTCTTCTACATAATTGCCGTTCTTGATGAAAAACTCATCGGGCATCTGTTCAGCACTTACGCCCTCTGCATCCTCGGTGGGGTCTGCCGGCTCGGTGGTCTCTTCGGCAGTCTCCGTCTCGGTCTCCTCCGCATCCGTTGCTTCGGCAGCCGTGGTCACGGTAGCAGTGGTGGTCTCCGGAGCAGTCGTCTCAGTCACCTCGGTGGTCTCCTCAACGATCTTTTCGGTACTCTTGCTGACGGGGGCTGTTGTCTCGATCGAAGTTTCTGTGGCAGCTTCGGTGGGAGCTTCGGTCGTTTCAGTCAGAGCATCGACCGACTCGGTAGTCGAACTGTCATCCAAGGTAATGGTTGCTGCATCTACCACGGCAAAACCGCCGATCAGGCAGGAAGCAATGATCCCACAGACGATAGCTACAACTTTGGCTTTTCTCAATCAACTCAATCCTTTCCTCATACGAGCAGAATGTTCCCTTCCGGAATTTACCCTATCATAGCATACTTTCGGCTGAATTGCAATGTTTTTCAAGACTTTTCCATTTAATAAACAAACTTTCTGCCATATTCAGACCGGGTCAGGACATGTTGCACAGATTTTTGTAAATATTCTGATAACAAAAGATGTCTGGATCATGAACGAATCGACCAAAAAATGACAGGAAGATGACGTGGGAAACCGCTGCGTAATCGTTTTTTGGAGGGGGTGCACAGTGTCGAAATCCATACTTTGTGCAGGGTGCACAGAGAGGAGTGCTATCAGTTCCAGGAGGGGGCTGAGGGGGCGTTTGGGGGCACTGTCATACTGCACAAATGCAATTGCTTGACAGGGGTTGCAGAATTTGCTATAATGAGGTTGGGTGAATGTGCTTTGCCGTGTGTCTGGACCGCACGGCGGTGCGTGGGGCGATGCCGTAACGTATGCCGCACTTCTCCAGATATGGTAGGTCTGCGTCGCTTGGCGCATGATCGGAGGTTCGAATCCTTGCCTTTGCCGGTTCAACTCCGGCGCAAGCTTACGGAGCTTGATTGGAGGTTTTTGCTGCCCCCCAAGGGCAGCGCTCATGACAAAAAGCAGCTGTTCCCGTCCTCTCTTTCGTGCCCCGCACGGGAGAGAGGAACACGCCTGATGTGCCTTGCCGGGTCCCGGATACCGCCGCCATGCCTTCACTGCCAGAGCCCTGTGCTTCCGCAGTGCCGTGCATACGGCTCAAGGTTCCTGCCGCCGCTGGGGTGGGGGGCAGGCAGATGCCGCCAACTATCCTCATGCCCTGCATCTATGCAGGCTGTCCAAAGGAGGTTATATATGGTATACATTATAAAGGAGAGCGAACGGGGCTTCCTGTTCAAGGACGGCGTGTTCGAGCGGATGCTTTCCCCCGGAAAGTACCGCTTCTGGAACAGCTCCGCCTTCGAGAAGGGGCAGAGCGAGGTGCGCCGTGTGCAGCTGACCGACCAGCTCACCAAGGTGTTTACACCGGCGGAGCTTGCCGCCTGCAAGCGGGATGCGGATTTTACCGCACAGACCGTGGAGCAGGAGGTGCCGGACGGTTGTATCGCCATCCATCGGGTGGACGGGCTGCTGTCCGAGGTGCTGCCGTCGGGGAAGTACCTGTTCTGGAACATCTCGCAGAAGCACAGCTTTGATCTGTATGACATGACCGAGCCGGATGTCCCCGAGGAGATCCCTGCGATGCTCTGCGACAAGCTCCGTGCCAAGGGCTTCATGAAGAGCTTCGAGGTCGGCGAGTCCCAGCAGGGTCTGCTGCTGATGAACGGCAAATTTGAGCGGATGCTCGAACCGGGGCGCTACTACTTCTGGAACAATGCCGTGAATGTACAGGTGCGCATCGCCGAGACCCGCCAGCAGGAGCTGTCTCTGAACGGGCAGGAGATCCTGACGAAGGACAAGGTCGGCGTGCGGCTGAATTTCGTGTGCAGCTACCGTGTGACGGACTGCCTGAAAGCCTTCCGCGAGATCGAGGACTACGAGGCGCAGTTCTATACCGCTGTGCAGCTTGCCGTGAGAGAGCATATCGCAGGGCTGCCGCTCGATGAGCTCCTGCTCCAGCGGGATGTCATCGGCGAGGAGCTGCTGAAAAAGATCCGTCCGAAGGCGGAAACGCTGTACATCGAGGTGTACGAGGCGGGCATCCGTGACATCATCCTTCCGGGCGATGTGCGGGAGATCATGAACACCGTGCTGCTTGCCGAGAAGCGGGCACAGGCGAATGTCATCACCCGCCGCGAGGAGATCGCTTCCACCCGCTCACTGCTCAATACCGCCAAGCTCATGGATGAGAACAAGACCCTCTACAAGCTGAAAGAGCTGGAGTATCTCGAGCGCATCTGCGAGAATGTCGGGAACCTGTCCGTTTCCGGCGGCGACCTGCTCGAAAACCTGCGGGAGCTGCTGCGGACGAAGCCGGAGTGATAGTGCATCACAGGAGGTGAGCACCATGCTGCAAAAACTCAGCCGGATCACCGCTCTGCTGCCGGTCATTGCAATGGCTGTGGCGAGCATTACCTTTGTGAAGGGGCTGTTCTACGACTTCCACAATGATACCGTGCCGCTGTTCAGCATTGCATTTTCCTGTATGTTTTCGGCGATCGGCGTGGGGCTGGTGGTCGTTTCTGTGATCGCCGTGGTCTGCTTCTGGAAGGCGAAGCAGAAGCGCTTGCAGCTTCTTCTCACAGGGGTGATCTTGGCTTGCACACTGGCGTTTTCCGGGCTTTGTGTCCTGTGCTACGGCGGAGCGACCGGAACGATCGCCCTGTTCTGCACGATCACAGCACTGCTGTCGGTGCTGACTGCCGTTTTATGTATGCTGATCCCTGACAAAACAGACCCGGAAACGTGAGAACGGTTTCCGGGTCTGCTGTTTGGTATCAGAATTGAGATCCGTCCCCGATGGGGAAAAGGAGGAACTATGAGCAGCGTGACGGATACCTATTATATGTATGAGAAAGAAAAGCGCATCGGCTGCTATTTTATCTATGAGGACGGGAGCGTGTCCTACAGCGCCTACGGGGGCGGGGGAGAGGCGCTGGCGCAGGACATTCCGCAGACGGGCAGGATCCCGTTCTTTACGGCGCTGCTCAGCGAGGAACACCGTGTGCCGGGAAAGCGGCAGCGCATCTATCAGGACGGCGATGTCACGGCAAAGCGGGAGCCCCGGGAGACGGACGAGGTCTTTTCGGTCTACCGCTGCATGGCAGAGGAAGGCGCACCGGACTATTCGCCGCTTCCGCACGATGCACCGCATTATGAAGGCCCGCACACGCCCGAAGGTATGCGGGAATGGGCATCGTGGTACCGGTTCCGGAAAATGGATGACGGCACCTTCCGGGCAGAGCTCGACGAAGCCTGGGACGGGGGCAGCCACTATGACGGCGGTACCATCCGGGTGGAGATCCCGGAGGAATGGCTGGCACTGCCCTATGCAGATCTTCTGCAAAATGTGGTAAAACTTGCTGCTGCGGCGCATTTTGGCTTTACGGCGGACATGCTGATGCAAAAGGAAGGGCTCCGCACATTTTTCGGTTATACGGAGGAAAATGACGGCTGATCCTATAGATAACACATCCCGAAGGCAGGCAGCTGCTTTCGGGATCCGTTATTATACACAAAAATAATGGTGTAAATTTGTCTACTATGAACATAGATTTTTAGCTAAATTTGTGCTATAATTTACTTAGCAATTTAAGCTCCGTAACGCAAACAGAGAAACAGGAGGGTAATTATGAAGAAAATCAGAAAAACCGTCAGTGCTGTGATCGCCGCTGCAATGGCGGGCTCCATGCTCGCTGCGATGCCTGCACCGGCATCCGCTGCCAACGGGCTCGGCACCTATGAGTGCGAGACCTTCGAGGGCGTGGATCAGACCTGGACGAGCATCTATGCCACCGAGACACCGGGCTATTCCGGTGAGGGCTTTGCCTATCTGACGGCAGCGCCCATCTCCCTTGAGATCGAGGTCGAGGAGGAGACCATGTACCAGATCGACGTGCGTGCCGTGCAGGTGCTTGGCGCCGGTGAGAGCCGCAAGCAGACCATTTCCATCAACGACATCGACTACAGCTTTGAGATGCCCTACACGCCGGAATGGAAGGACATGACCTTCGGCGTATTCCGCATGAAGAAGGGCAAGAACACCATCACGCTCAAGCCCATCTACGGCTATGCTGGCTATGACACCATGACCATCTCCAAGGCAGAGCTCCCTGAGGTCAAGGCATCTGCAACGCCTGTTGACCCGAAGGCTACCCCGGAGACCAAGGCGCTCATGAAGTACCTCGCTTCTGAATACGGCAAGCACATCCTCTCCGGTCAGCAGGAGATCTACGGCGGCGGTCACGGCGTGCAGACCGACATCCGGTATGATGCGGCTGCGGACAAGTGCGTGGACGGCAAGGGCAAGGAATACACCATCGACCCGGACAGCTACGACAAGGACGAGCAGGGCAATAAGTTCCCGTGGCACTGCATGGATGAGACCGGCTTCGTCTACACTTACAGCACCCAGAACCGGAACTATACCTATAATGATTATGAGCAGGAATGCCGCTATCTCAAGGAACTGACCGGTGATTACCCGGCGATCCGCGGCTTTGACCTGAACTGCCACAACCCGGGCTTTGCCTGGGAGGACGGCGTGACCGACCGCATGATCGACTGGGCCAAGAACCGGAACGGCATCGTGACCATCAGCTGGCACTGCACCGTGCCGAAACAGATGGCAGATTTTGAGATTGACAAGGACGGCAACATCACCAAGATCTCCAACGACTGGCAGCAGTTCACCTACGACACCAAGACCGACTTCGTGACCGCCAACATCATGGTCGAGGGCACGAAGGAGAATGTCTTCTACAACGAGGCCATCAAAATGGCGGCGGCTGAGCTGCAGAAGCTCCAGGATGCAGGCGTTCCGGTTATCTTCCGTCCGCTGCATGAGGCAGAGGGCAACCCTGGCCAGAAGCCCGGCGACGGCACAGGCGCATGGTTCTGGTGGTCGAAGGAGGGCGCAGAGGTCTACAACGAGCTCTGGAAGTACCTCTATGACAAGCTCACCAACGAGTACGGCATCCACAACCTGATCTGGGAGCAGAATCTTTACGCATGGTCGGATGATTCTGCCCTCTGGTACACCGGCGATGACTATGTGGACATGGTCGGCTTTGACAAGTACAACACGGTTTACAACCGTCACGACGGCGGCGAACCCAACACCCCGAACGAGGATGCCGAGAGCAAGATCTTCTGGCAGCTCGTGGACTTCGTAAACAACGGCAAGATCGTTTCCATGCCGGAGAACAGCACCATCCCGAGCCTTGCCAATCTTGAGATCGAGCAGGCGAAGTGGTCGTATTTCTGCACATGGTATGACGACGGGGACAAGTTCATTTCCGGTGAGACTTACCAGAATGCAGACACTGTCAAGGAGCTGATGCAGAGCGACTACTGCATCACCCTCTCCGAGCTGCCGGCAGATCTCTACGGTGACGGCACTACCGCGCCCACCGATCCCAAGCCCACCGATCCGAAGCCGACCGAGACCACGCCTGAACCCACCGGCGATACTGTAACGCTCTGCGGCGACGTAGACGAGAGCGGCAAGGTGGACATCGTGGATGTCATCGCACTGAACAAGAACCTGATGGTCGGCGAACCGCTGAGCGAGCAGGGCAAGAAGAACGCCATCACCGTACCGGGCAAGGCTGCACCGGATGAAGCAGATGCATTGAATATCCTGAAATATGTGGTCGAGATCTTACCGGAACTGCCGGTTGCCGAATAACAGGACCCTCTCCCTGAAAAGGACGATCACATGCAAGACCCCCTCCGACCGGAATGCTCTGGTCGGAGGGGGCTTTATACATATACTCAAAAACTAAGCGGGTCAAGTGGACGCATCCCCACAGAAATAGTACAACGCCCTGCTCTTGGGCCAATCAAGAACAGGACGCCGTACAAAGGAAGTTATTCTATATGAAATTCACAGGTGTTTTCGTGCAGGGGATCAGGCAAGCACGTAGTTCCAGTCATTCAGAGCAACAGCGCTGCCGCCGTCAACTACAGTAGCCTTGTTCTCGTTCGGATCCTGGAAACGATCCCAGTCAAAAGCGTTGTCATACAGCTTCATGAACCAGGCTTCCTCGCCGACTGCCTTCTTCTTGATCACAGTGTCACTCTCTACAACGTCAAGCTGGGTGTCTTCGTCCTCGGTGTCAACCACAACGACCGGCTCAGCGGGAGCCTCAGCCTCTTCCGGAGCTACAGGAGCCTCGGGAGCCTCAGGAGCCTCAACCTCTTCCGGAGCTACAGGAGCTTCGGGAGCCTCAGGAGCTTCAACCTCTTCCGGAGCTACAGGAGCCTCGGGAGCCTCAGGTGCCTCAACCTCTTCCGGAGCTACAGGAGCCTCGGGAGCCTCAGGAGCCTCAACCTCTTCCGGAGCTACAGGAGCTTCGGGAGCCTCAGGAGCCTCAACCTCTTCCGGAGCTACAGGAGCTTCGGGAGCCTCA
>JAIKWY010000151.1 GCA_024684395.1 Oscillospiraceae bacterium | reverse complement strand
AAAAATATGCACAGCACCTGGTCATTATTTCGATCAGGTGCTGCGTTCATTTTCATTTAACGGTTGCTATGCCAACAACATCCAGCATAATCCCCGCTCCGTCCCGGAAGCCCTGCACATAGCGGTACGCCGCATCCATTGCATCGATCCGTCCCTGCAAGTCGGTGATGCGATTAAAAAGCTCCAGCTGTTGCGTATCCAGCAGGTCAATCAACGTCTTATATGTCGAAACATAGTCATCAGATAGCTGCTGGTATTTATTATCATTTGGAAGGATCACGGTTTGAACCGGGATCGTTCCATTGTACAGGTCAGAAATTGTTGTTATCGGCATAATTCACATCTTCCCTGTCATCATCGCACGTTCATACGCGCCGGGACAAAAAAGGAAATCCTCGATCTCGTCGCAGGAGTAGCCCATCTCCCAGAGCTCTATGACCTCATCGGCAGGGACACCGAAGCAGGAGTAGATGTCTATCAGATCCATCAACGCATCGTCATCGTCGGAAGTCTCATAGTTGGGAGAGTACCACTTGTAGGTCGGTGCAAGCAGGAACGGATCGAATCGTTCGCAAGAGGTCTTGCCGTCAGCGGTGATCTTCAGGATCTGACCTTCGTCAATATCGATAACCTCGTACCTGTGCCATAATAGCGGTGAATTATGGAGAGCTTATGGAGTTGAAAAAGTGCCGGACTTGCCCTTACAAGCTGGGGCAGATCAAGGCGAAAATTGATCCTTGCATAGAACGTCCGGCAGTGCATTGATTGTTCTAATAGTGTAATTGATAATTTGACCATACTGTTTATTTGCAAAGAAACCCCTTGAAATTGTGCGTAGTTAATGGCATAATATACTTGGGCGTTATATATAATTGCTGTTTGAAAAGAGTAAATAAGAACGCATACAAAGCTCCCCTGCACAAAGCACAGGGGAGCCGGTTTCTGCAATATATCAATCAGGAGGTCATTGGTTTAAGCCGTTTTACTCATAAGCATCAAAATGCTCTTTCAGGGAGTTGTAAATATCATCGGTACCTTCTGCAAGGATGCTGTCCAGCGCTGCCTTGTAGATCGCCGTGTTATACAGCGGCTCGATGTCGTAATCCTCGGTATAGCCCAACTCCACAATGGTGGATTTCAGCGTCAGCGTGCCCTTCTTATCCGGATCCGGGCTCGATACGCTGTAACCGCCGTAGACCTCGGTATCGATGAACGCCTCATCAATGTCGATGTACTTCTTGACATCAGCGATAGTCTTCTCGTGGTTGCTCTGCGTCAGATGGTAGGCTTTCAGGAAGGCACGTTCCAGTGCGGTATATGTGTTCGGATTCGCATTGACAGATGCCGTGGATGCGACCTGACGGCAGCACGGCTGATTCTCGAGTGCCTTTTCATGGGCGCAGTAGTAAACCACCTTATAGCCCTGCGATTTCGCAAGGGAGGCATACGGCGAATAAACGGAAGCTGCATCAATACTCTGGTTGGACAGCGCCGCATAGGCATCCTTCTGGCTGTCGAAGTAGACGATGTTCACCTTGTCCTCGCCCTCGCCGATCTCGATACCAGCATCCCGCAGGAGGATCTGGAGTTCGGCATCCTGTACGGAATTCTTGACGGATGCGACATTTCTGCCCTTGAGGATCTCCACGCCAAGCTCATCCTGATCGGCAAATTCAGACTTGATGACGTAGCCGTGACCGTTCGTCATGGCACCTCCGATGATCGTCACGTCATGCCCCTGACTCTGGAAGGTCAGCGTCGGCACGGAGCCGATGAATGCCAGATCGAGCTTGTTGGACTCCAGACCGGTGATCAGTTCACCTGCACTCGAGAACTGCGTCAGTGTGACGTTCAGCCCTTCCTCGGCGAAATAGCCCTCCTCCTGTGCCACAAAGGCAAGTAAATGGGCGGTGGAATTGAGATATCCAAGGTTGATGTCGGTCTTTTCCGGAGCGCCAAGCTGTGCGGCAGGTGCGTCTGCTTGGCTATCCTCAGCAGCACTCTCCGGTGCAGCGGTTTCCTCTGCGGTAGTTTCCTTTGCGGCAGAAGTCTCTGCCTGCGATACTGTGTTGGCGGTCGCTTCGTTCTGTGAAGCGCAGCCGCCCAGTAATGTCAGCAGCGCCAATACTGTCAGGGCTGCTGTAATTTTATTTCTGATTTTCATGAAGATTCACCTTTCTCTTATTTTTTAAAATATCGGGTCAGTTGTTCTGGGAAAGGCAACATCGTGAACGCACCCCGGATGCGTGGATCGTGATTGGTTTCATGTGTATCACTCCTCGTTTGGTATGTCCTAATCATAACACAAAGTTTGTGGTTTGTCCAATACGGGAAACCTTTTGCCTGCTATCACCGGAATCTATGAGAACGAGCGATATCGGATTGACAATTCTCCTGAAATATGGTATAATCATAGTAATTCGATATACTTAGGAGGTTAACATGGCAGAAGAGGCAAGAGCCCAGAGTGATATTGAACTGTCCATCGTCAAAAATTTTCGCAGACAGATCTGGTCAAAATTCCTGAAGGGCATCAAAGAATATGAGCTGATCAAGGCGGGAGATAAGATCGCCGTCTGTATCTCCGGCGGAAAGGATTCCATGCTGATGGCGATGTGTATGAAGCGTTTGCAGCAGTATACCAAAGTACCGTTCGAGGTGGTATTCCTCGTGATGAACCCCGGCTACAACGAGATCAATTATCAGAAAATTCAAGAAAATGCGTCGCTGCTGAACATTCCGATCCAGGTATTTGAGACAGGTATTTTCGATGCAGTTGCCAAGGTCGATCAGCATCCCTGCTATCTCTGTGCCCGGATGCGGCGGGGCTATCTCTACAAGACAGCACAGGAGCTCGGCTGCAACAAGATCGCCCTCGGGCATCATTTTGATGATGTGATCGAAACGATTTTGATGGGGATGCTTTACGGTTCTCAGGTGCAGACGATGATGCCAAAGATACACAGCGAAAACTATGCCGGAATGCAGCTTATCCGTCCTATGTATCTGGTGCGGGAGGCGGACATCATCCGCTGGAAGCAGTACAATGACCTACAATTTATCCAGTGCGCCTGTCGGTTTACCGAGAACTGCACCATGTGCGATAATGGCGGCGGAGGTTCCAAGCGCCAGGAGATCAAGACACTGCTCAAGCAGCTCCGTGCTGCCAATCCTGCAGTGGATATGAACATCTTCCGCAGTGTCGAGAATGTCAATCTGCAAACGCTCATTTCCTATCATCTCGGTGATGAATACCACCATTTTCTGGAACGCTTCGAGGAGGATTCCCATGTCAATCTATCTTGACTATGCCGCCGATACGCCGCCGGATGAGCGTGTATTGACGACCTATCTTGCAGCAGCAAGGGAGTGCTTTGCCAATCCAAATTCTGCACACAGTGCAGGCATTGCAGCAAAGAGTACTGTAGACCGTTCTTTGGCAGAAATGGCAGCTTTACTGCATATTTTGCCGGAAGAGATCGTTCTGACGAGCGGTGCAAGTGAAGCCAATAACCTGGCGATCAAAGGACTTGCGTTTGCAAATCGCCGGCGTGGAAAGCATATCGTCTCCACATTTCTGGAGCACAGCTCCGTCAGCGGAGCATTGACCTTTTTGCAGGAACAGGGCTGGGAGATCGATCTGGTCAATATCCGCCCGGACGGGACAGTCGATCTTGACCATCTGAAAAGCCTGCTCCGGGATGATACCGTGCTGTGTGCGGTTTGTGCAGTGGACAGCGAGCTTGGAACGGTGCAGCCAGTCAAAGCTATTGCTGAGCTTCTGCAATCCTATCCGAACTGCCGTCTGCATGTTGATGCCACACAGGCAATTGGTAAAATCAAGATAGACTTGTCCGATGCGGATACAGCGAGCTTTGCACCGCATAAATACTATGGATTGAAGGGGAGCGGTGTTCTGTATAAAAAGAAGGGGATTGTGCTGGAACCGCTCATCCACGGCGGTGCAAGCACTACGATTTACAGGAGCGGCACACCGGATGCTCCGGCAGCAGCGGCTTTGGCTGATGCACTGCGGTATGCATTGGAGGAGTATGAAGAACGCAGGAATGCTGTCATTGTGTTGAACAAACAGCTCCGGAAGCATTTTGCTCATTCTGATCTTATCCTGATCAATAGTCCGGAACAGGCAGTACCGAACATCCTGAATCTGTCCGTGCAGGGCATCAAGGGCGAGGAGATGCGCCGTCTGCTTGATGAAAAGGGTATCTGCGTTTCGGTCAAATCAGCCTGCTCCGTACCCAATACGCCGTCCAGAGCCGTGATGGCTGTTTCTCATGATCGGAAGAACGCTCTGTCCTCATGGCGGATCAGCCTTTCACATCTCACAACAGAGCAGGAAATTGATGCTTTTCTCAGAGTGCTGGATACGATCATTTATCAAATGAAATAACATAAGACAGGAGAGATGACATGCTCACACAATTTTCAAGAACTGAGCTCTTGCTCGGAAAAGACAGCATGGAACGACTGAAAAATGCCCGTGTCGCCGTGTTCGGAATCGGCGGCGTAGGCGGTTATGTGTGCGAGGCACTTGTCCGCAGCGGTGTGTACCAGTTTGATCTGATCGACGACGATAAGGTCTGTCTGACGAACCTCAACCGCCAGATCATTGCGACACGGAAAACCGTCGGCAAATACAAGGCGGAGGTCATGCGTGATCGAATCTTAGAGATCAATCCGGACGCAGATGTCCACATCCACAAGTGCTTCTTTCTGCCGGATAATGAGAATGAATTCCCCTTTTCTGAGTATGATTATATTGTCGATGCGGTGGATACGGTCACGGCAAAGCTGGCGCTTGTCATGAAGGCACAGACGCTGCATATCCCCATCATCAGCAGCATGGGTGCCGGCAACAAGCTCGATCCGACTGCATTCCGTGTGGCGGATATCTATCAGACCAAGGTCTGTCCGCTTGCGAAGGTCATGCGGATCGAATGCCGCAAGCGCAAAGTCAAAAAGCTCAAGGTCGTCTATTCGGAGGAGCAGCCCACACGCCCCATCGAGGATATGGCGATCAGCTGCCGCACGCACTGCATCTGTCCGCCGGGCGCACAGCACAAGTGTACCGAACGCCGGGACATCCCCGGAAGCACGGCATTTGTGCCGTCCGTTGTGGGGCTTATCATCGCTGGGGAGGTCATCAAGGATCTATGCAAAACGAAGTGATACGGCAGGCCTGTCTCTCTGATCTCGATGCCGTGACAGAGCTGGAGGCAGCCTGTTTTCTGCCTGCAGAAGCTGCAAACAGGGCTGCATTTTCCATGCGGTTAAACGCATTTCCGCACTGCTTCTGGCTGCTTGAACAACATGGGGAGCTTTGTACTATGATCGGCGGCATGACGACGGATTCCCGTGATCTTTGCGATGCCATGTATGAGGACGTTTCGCTCTATGCAGCGCATGGAAAATGGCTCATGCTGTTCGGCGTGGCAACGCACCCGAAATGTCAGCATCATGGGTATGCTTCGCAGCTCATGCAGCGTGTGATCTCTGATGCACAGGAGCGTGGGTGTGCGGGCATTGTCCTGACCTGTAAAGCGGAGCTGCTCACGTTTTATGAACGGTTCGGATTTGTCAGTGAGGGGGAATCTGCTTCACAGCACGGCGGGGCAGTGTGGTATCAGATGCGGCTGGATTTTGCAGCTTTCTACAAAAGCTGCATCATGAAGGGTGAAGAAACGCACTTCAATCTAAAAGGTAAACAATACCTGCTTTATGGCTGGGAGCAATGTGACGGGTTTGTGCTGAATCTTGCGGATGCACAGGGTGAGATCATCTGGCAGACACCGCCCATGACACGATCTGAATGTGCGGATGCGTTTCTTGCTGCTATGGAAAAGCAATCAGGATTCGCCTGAAGCTGAGTGTAAGAATACACGATTTGGAGGTGCAATATGTATCCTGAAATCTCAGAGAAACGCATGAAAGCCGATTTTATGGAGCTGACCACAGGAAGTTCCGAAAGCCTGGATGAGCGCAGGGTCGCTGATCTGCTGACAGAAAAGCTGCAATCGATAGGCTTTTCTGTCACGGAGGATGATGCAGGGGAGATGCTCGGAGGGAATGCCGGGAACCTCTACGGCTTTCTGAAAGGCAGTATTCCCGGAAAGCCGCTGCTGCTTTCCGCCCACATGGATACTGTGAAGCCCGGACAGAACAAAAAGCCCATCCTCCATGAGGACGGGACAATTACCTCTGATGGGACGACAGTGCTCGGTGCGGATGATGCAGCCGGGCTCGTTGAGATCCTTGAGGGGATACGCAGTGTGCGTGAGGCCGATATCCCGCACAGGGATATTGAGGTGCTGTTCCCGGTGGCGGAAGAGATTTACATCCAAGGCAGCGGGGTCTTCGATTTCAGCCGCATCCACGCAGAGGAAGCGTATGTATTGGACATGAGCGGCGATGTGGGAAGTGCTGCTGTGCGTGCGCCGTCACTGATCTCGTTTCGTGTCACAGTGACTGGTAGGGCTTCTCATGCCGGATTTGCACCGGAAAACGGCATCCATGCCATTGCCGTAGCAGCTGCTGCGATCGCAAAGATTCACCAGGGGCATGTGGAAGAGGAAACGACCTGCAACATTGGAACGATCACGGGCGGTACGGAGAAAAACATCGTTCCGGAGCAGTGCATCTGTACAGGCGAGGTCAGGAGCTTTTTGCATGAGCGAGCGCTCTATTGGATCAGAGAGATCCGCCGCTGCTTTGCGGAGGCAGCCGGGAATGCCGGTGCCGAATTGACGATGGAGACCGAGGAGATCCTGCGTGCCTATCGTGTCCCGGAGGATGCACCGGCCGTCAGCCGTTTCCGGCGTGCATGTGAGGAGCTGGGGCTTGCGGGAACGCTTCGCCCGACCTTCGGCGGGAGCGACAACCACAACTTCCTGAAAGCCGGCATCAGTGGCATCGTGCTTTCCTGCGGGATGCAGCGGGTACATTCTACGGAGGAGCATATCACAGTCCGGGAGCTGCTTAATGGAGCAGCACTTGTCGCAAGGTTGATACAGGATTAAAGAGCCGGGCATCAAGCCCGGCTCTGCTTTTCTAACTGGAATTCTTTCAAGGATGCTGATACTGTCCATGTCGATCAGATGCGCCGTACTGTATCGCAAATTTGGGGCAGCGATGCAGACAGCCGAGGCACATTGTGCATTTTTCCTTTACCCAGACGGGGCGGCCTCTGCGCATTTCGATGGCATGAACAGGGCATTTCTTTGCACATAGCCCACAGCCGATGCAGGTGTGCTCAACCCGGAAATGAGAGGTCTGACGCAGGCTGTCGTATGCCATCTGGTGAAAGAGGCTCGTGAAATCCGGCGGAACACGCTGCATGAAATTGTCTGTTTCCCATGCTTTGATCCGGCGGATAATGGTGCTGAGCTGCACATCTGCTTTCTCATTTTGCAATGCGACCTTCTCCTGATCGGACAGATCAAATCAAGGTGTGAAATTATCCGGCATTTTGAGGCTGAATTTCGCATCGAGCTCTCTGCCAAGATTTTTTTGAGCGAAATATGCCGTATTGCCCGGTGTTGTGCCATAGGTTGCGATGAAGAATGTGTAGCGGCTGCGGATCCTGACATGCCGCAGGAACACGGCTGCAATATCCGGCAGGCCCCATGCGTAGGTTGGTGTCACGATGCCGAGCACATTACAGTCCGGGAATTCCAGCTTTCGCCGCTGCAGACAGTCCAGCATCGACACTGCCTCATCGGAGGTCTCTTTGGCGATTGTTTCTGCAACATAGCGGCAATTTCCTGTGGATGAAAAGTAGAAGATCATGCTATCACGCTCCTGTGTCAGTCAAGCTCCTCCAGCATCTGTGCCGGGGTCTCTTTCGCCTTGACCTTCCCGAATGCTTTCACGATGATGCCGTTCTCGTCGATGAGGTAGGTCGTGCGCACGACGCCCATCGAGGTTTTGCCATAGAGCTTTTTCTCGTTCCAGACATCATAAGCCTGAATGACGTTCAGCTCCGTGTCCGACAGCAGCGTGAACGGCAGTCCGTATTTTTCTTCAAATTTCTTGTGCGATGCCACACTATCCTTGCTGATGCCGAGGATGACAGCGCCCTTCTCCTGAAATTGTGGATACAGTTCCGCAAAGCCGCACGCCTGACTGGTGCAGCCGGCAGACATATCCTTCGGGTAAAAATAGAGGATGACCTTCTGCCCCCGGTAATCGGTAAGGCTTCTGGGCATGCCGTTCTGATCGGGGAGGGTGAAGGCTGGTGCCTGGGTTCCGGGTTCTAACATGGTGGTTCCTCCTGACTATGATTCTTGCTATTTTGTCTTACACAAGGCAACGAAAGGTATCAAACGATTTCACATTTAATACGAACCCTTTTAGCAAATCGCTCAGCATAACTGCCTGATTTTGCTGTGATGGTAAGGTTTTCGCAATAAGAAAACGCATCCTTTTTAATGCGTGTCACACTGTCAGGGATGGTGATATTGGTGAGCTTCGTGCAGTTGGAAAACGCTTGATCTCCAATCAACTTTATAGTGTCAGGAATTGTGACGGCGGTGAGCCGTTCGCAGTAGGAAAATGTATTCTTTTCAATACTTGTCACACTGCGGGGGATCGTAATGCTGGTAAGTCTCTTGCATTCGTAGAAGGCTTCAAATCCAATAGTTGTTACACTATCAGGGAGCGTTACGCTCGTGAGGCTACTGCACTGACTGAATGCTTCACACCCGATACTCGTTACGCTATCTGGGATTATGATGCTGGTAAGGCTCTTGCAGTCGTAGAATGCTTCGTCTCCGATTGTCGTCACACCATTAGGGATTGTGATGTTGGTGAGGGAATGGCAATGGGAGAATGTACGTTTTCCTATGCTTGTCACATGACCTGAGAGAGTGATGCTGGTCAATTTCATGCAGTCATAAAAGGCCTCATATCCAATGCTTGTTACACTATCCGGAATCGTTATGCTGGTAAGGCTGTTGCATTCACTGAATGCCGCTGCTTCAATACTCGTCACACTGTCAGGGATCGTGATGCTCGTAAGACTCGCACAGCCCCAGAATGCATCATGCCCAATACACGTCACCCTTTCCGGAATGGTAATCTCTGTAACGTTCCGTTCTTCTGTGTATTTCACTAGTACACCATTTTCAATTTTAAAGCCCATGTGATTTCCTCCTAAATCCATTTTTTACTGCGTCATGTATCCGAAGATCTCCCTTGTCAAAGCGAAAACCGCCGTTCGATCTCCTGCTGGATCGCAGCGGGATCTGCATTACCTTCAAGCTCATATTTCATCTGCAGGAGCACAGCCGTACTCTCAGGGGCATTCTCCTCCACAGAGATCGCAATGGCACGTTCCAGTTCCTCGGCTGTGCCATAGCCACGTAGGAAATCGCCTGCCTGCGCATAGAGCGAAATGCAGGCACGGACAGCACGCTCACAGCGCAGCGTTTCGCCAAGCCCCTCCGGATATTCTTCCATAGCATGGGCAATACTGTCGATGTCGGTCGTATCCGGATCATAGTCCTTAGCAATCTTGCACCAACCCTTTACAGCAGCGGAAAAGAGCGCCGTCTTATCCTTGCCAAACAGCGCTGCGATGATCTCCGCAGCCCTGAACCATAACTTCGTATTGTACAAATAGGAGAAGCGCCCTCGATTGCCCTGCCTATGCGTGATCTCGTAAGCCTTAAACCTCGTAGCACGGTACACGATCGTCTCGGTCACCATTTTGACAAAGTTCTTCACAGTCTGCTTTTCCGGGTAATCATCCGGATAGAACGGATGCTCCACCATGCTCTTGCAGCCGGAAAGTTCGAGGGTGTATTCCTGCGTATCTGTCAGGAACCGGAGCGTATTGACCGACCGGATAGCGAAATCCTGCTTGCCCTTGACGAGATGTTCGAGCAATGCATCGGCACTGCTGCCACGCAGATCGAAGGTGAGCGTCTTGATCTTGCCCACGATGCAGTTGGTCGTGAAATTCACAAGCGTGGGCGGCAAAATCAGCTCGCTCTTGTGATAGGGAACATAGGACGGCTTGGACTGTTTCTTGTCGAATACCGTGCCACAGAAGGACGAGAGTTTCTTGTTCTCCGGCGAAATATGGACATCATCGAGCTTCTTGCATTCACCAATGAGGTCTTTCTTGAAGGCTTTGAGCCCTGTGCCGATATGTAGCGTAGTGAGCTTTTCGCAACCGTCAAACGCCTTGCTGCCGATGTGCCATATCCTGACTTTCATCGCCAGAGTAGGGGAGTGCTGCCTGCCCGAATCCACATGTTGGTCGCTCCTTCCGGATGGAGATCGTGGCGCATGGGATGGCTGGGCGTTTTGCGCCCATCAGAATACGCTGTACTGGTATACCGCTATGAAATTGTCAAGCTGCGAAAAGAGGATTATTCCCCTCTACCTATACACGGTGACTTTT
>JAIKWY010000071.1 GCA_024684395.1 Oscillospiraceae bacterium | reverse complement strand
GCCCGAAGGGCATTGGGAGGCACCTGCCAGCGGGTGACTCCCCACGGGGTGGGGAGATGTCGAGGAACGAGACAGAGGGGACGGGCTGTTCAGCTCCCCGCCACTCACTCAGTCCTTATAAAAGTGAGCGGGTGCTGTCGGTTGTCAGGTAGCGTGAGAATACGGTGAAGCTATCATCCGTCAGTCAGTAGACAATACGTCAGAGCACGCACGCACGCAAGCATAGTCTGTGAAGTGCATGAGTGCCAACGTCACGTTGGATCAGTCGTGCTTGTAAATGATATACAGCGCCAACAGCAGCCCGCCCAGATCGAGCAGGACAGAAATGCCTATCGATCCGCTCGCAGCAGCTTTGGCAGAGATGTGGATCTGATCCCAGAAGGCTTTGGCCAGAAAGATCACCATACCGAATTCCAGGATCGCAGCCGAGAAGCACATGAGGAGATTCAGGGTCTGCGGCCATCCGGGAAGGGGCGCTAATGGCGGGAGATTTGGTGCATCGTCCATTTTCCTGAATTCTTCATACCATTTTGAATCACTGATACAGAACGACCAGGCGTTATAGGATCGTTTCCAGAAATGCAGGAAGAAGCCGTACAAGGCAGGCCCGATCAGACTGCTTATGATCAGCATGACATTTAAGAATGGGATGCTCTGATCCGGATGGTCCTGCGAAGAGATCAGCAGGATCTTCACTATGCCAATGATCAGCAGTGCCGCCAGTACCATCACCGCAAACAGGATCACAAACCGCTTGCGATGATAGGCTGCTCTGTTCTTTTCCACCAAGGCTTTGATGTGGAAGCCATCCACATACTGCAACTTTTGCTTGTCTGTCATATCGCTCCAGCGCAGTCTTCCCTCTTTCGGGCTGACCGATGGCGATGGCTCAGGGGTCGGATGGATGGTGGTGATGATACTCCGGTTCGGGTCACGGATGACATAGCCGTCCATTTCCACACTGCCGGTCGCAATCAAGTTTCCGTCATTGTCGGTATAGATCGTATTCCCATAGATATCCTCTCGGGAATGCATATATTCTATTCCGGCGATATAATAATGGGTATTGCCATAGAGATCCTTACGCTGCGGCAACTCCGGTCACCTCACTCCAAAGCATTCGCTCCGCCGACGATCTCGGTGAGCTCCTGCGTGATGGCACTCTGGCGGGCACGGTTGTACTGGAGGGAGAGCTTGTCGATCATCTCGGTGGCGTTGTCGGTGGCGTTCTCCATTGCCGTGCGGCGTGCTGCCTGCTCGGATGCAAAGGACTCCACGATCGCTCCGTAGAGCAGCCCTGCCACATACTGCGGCACCAGCTTGTCAAAGACCGCCTCCGGGGACGGCTCATATTCCACCGCACTGCCGAGCGGATGATTGCCGGCAAGCTCGTTCAGCGGGATGATCTCCATGATCTGTGCCACCTGCGAGATCGGCGATACATAGTTCGTGAACACGATCTCCACGCTTTGCAGCGAGGTGTGGCGCTTGTAGGTGCTCAGGATCAGATCCGCCATCTGGATGCCGAGGTAGATGCTGGCGTGCTCTGCCACATGGTCATAGCTTTTCAGGATCTTCGCCTCACGGTGCTCGAAATAGTCCACCGCCTTCTGCCCGACAGGCATCACGATCGGACGCTCGCCACGGGCGACCAGCTCGTCGATGCGAGCCTGTGCCAGACGGAGCACATTGTTGTTGAAACCGCCCGCAAGCCCTCTGTCTCCGGCGATGACCACAAGCAGCGCCGTGCCGTTGTCCACACGCTTGTGGACGAACTGCGAATTGAAATAGGGATCCTCGGCGGCGATCTCCGCCATGAGCTTGTAGGTCTGCTCAAAGAACGGACGGCTCGCCTCCGCACGTTCCTTCGCACGGCGGAATTTCGAGGATGCCACCAGCTCCATCGCCTTCGTGATCTGCATCGTGCTTTCCACGGAATGGATCCGGCGCTTGATGTCCTTTAAATTCGGCATGGCTTACTCCTCTGCGTTATACTGACCGCCGAACGTGACCAGTGCCTCCTTGAGGGCTGCTTCGTTGTCCGCCGTCAGATCCTTGGTATCGAGGATGTTCTGCAATACCTCCGGATGCTCGTCTTGCAGGTAGGTGAAGAGCTTCTCCTGGTAGTCCTGGATCTTCGTCACGGGTACGTCCTTCAGATAGCCCTTTGTTACGGCATAGATGATGCACACCTGTAATTCCACCGGAACAGGCGCATTTCTGTCCTGTTTCAGCACCTCCACGATGCGCTCGCCCATTGCCAGACGGTTCTTGGTGTCCTGGTCGAGGTCGGAGCCGAACTGGCTGAATGCCTGGAGCTCACGATACTGCGAATAGCTCAGCTTCAATGAGCCGGAGACCTTCTTCATCGCCTTGATCTGTGCCGCAGATCCGACACGGGATACCGAGATGCCCGGGTTCACGGCAGGACGCACACCGGCGTTGAACAGATCCGTCTCAAGGAAGATCTGACCGTCCGTGATGGAGATGACATTCGTCGGGATATAGGCAGATACGTCGCCCGCCTGCGTCTCGATGATCGGGAGCGCCGTCAGGGAGCCGCCGCCGTAGTTCTCATTATAGGAGCAGGCACGCTCTAACAGACGGGAATGCAGATAGAAGACATCGCCCGGGTATGCCTCACGTCCCGGCGGACGCTTCAGCAGCAGCGAGAGCGCACGGTAGGCAACAGCGTGCTTGGACAGATCGTCATAGACACAGAGCACATCCTTGCCCTGGTCGAGGAAGTATTCGCCCATCGCACAGCCGGAATACGGCGCAATGTACTGCAAGGGCGCCAGCTCCGAAGCCGTAGCCGATACGATGATGGTATAGTCCATCGCACCCGCCTTGCGGAGCGTTTCTGCCACATTGGCAACGGTCGAGCGCTTCTGCCCGATGGCAACATAGATGCAGATGATGTCCTGTCCCTTCTGGTTGATGATCGTGTCGAGCGCAATGGCGGTCTTGCCGGTCTGGCGGTCGCCGATGATGAGCTCACGCTGACCTCTGCCGATCGGGATCATGGAGTCGATCGCCTTGATACCGGTCTGGAGCGGCTTGTGAACGGACTTTCTGGTGATGACACCGGAAGCGACCTTCTCGATGGGCGCACGCTTGTCGGTCACGATCTCGCCTTCGCCGTCAATGGGCTGACCGAGGGCGTTGACCACTCTGCCGAGCAGTGCTTCACCGACCGGAACAGACATGATGGTCTTGGTGCGCTCTACCGTGGAGCCCTCCTTGATGTCCGCATCGGAGCCGAGCAATACGGCGCCGACCATGTCCTGTTCGAGGTTGAGTGCCATGCCGAAGGTGCCGTTCTCAAATTTGAGCAGCTCGCCGGACATGCACTTTTCCAGTCCGTGGATATTGGCGATACCGTCGCCGACGGTGATGACTGTGCCGACATCGGACAGCTCCAGCCGGGACTGGTAATGCTTGATCTGGTCTTTGATAATGCTGGATATTTCATCCGGACGTAGATTCATTTCCTAATGAGCACCTCTATTCTGGTACGCAGCCTTTGCTGCGCATTATTTGGGTTTAAGATTCCTGCTTGAACTGCTTCATTCTTGTCCTGATCGAATGATCCATCCGGGTGTCGCCGTACTGGACGACCATGCCGCCGATGAGGGTGCTGTCCACACGCTCCCGGAGCTGGATGGTCTTGCCGAGCTTCTTTTGCAGCTTGGTTTTCAGGGCGCTGCGCTGGGATTCGTCAAGCGGCACTGCACTGGTGACGAACACCTCTGCAATGCCGAAAGCCTCGTGGTACTGCTTGTTATATGCCTCACGGATCTCCGAGAGCCTGCCGAACCGGTGCTTTTCCACCAGCAGGCAGAGGAAATTCTCCGTGATGCCCGGCTTGTCACCGATGACCTTCCGCAGCACCTCGATGCGTTCCTCTGTACGCAGTGTCGGTACATCGAGCAGAGTCGAGAAGCCGGGGTTCTGCAGCATCAGATCTGCCGCCTGGTTCAGCTCCTCATACACCTGCTGCTCCTTCCGTTCCTCCCTTGCCAGCGAGAAGAGCGCTTCGGCATATACCTTGCCTACAGTCTGCATTATGCGTTATCTCCTTCTTCACCGATCTCCTCAATGAACTCGTCGATCAGACGCTCGTGATCGGCTTTGTTGATTTCCTTTTCCATGATCTTCTGTGCCAGCTCCATAGCCAGATCGGCGATCTCACCCTGGAGCTCGGTGCGTGCCTGTACACGCTCACGTTCTGTCTCAGCAGTTGCTCTCTCTCTCACTGTCTGTGCAGCGCTGCGAGCCTCAGCCAGAATGGCATCGCCCTCCTTCTGTGCCTTCTTCTCGGCACGGGAAAGCAGCTCGGCAGCCTCCTGTTTTGCACCGCTCATGGCAGCGGCATACTTCTCCTTGTCGGCATTTGCCTCGGAGCGTGCCTTCTCTGCCTCGGTATAGGTCGCATCGACCTCGTTCTTGCGCTTCTCCACGATGGCATCCACCCGCTTGAACAGGATGAAACGGAATGCCAGGAAGATCAGCAGCGTGTTGATGAGCGTAAACAGGATCGTTCCGACATCAATTGTCAGAAAGTCGGTATACAAAACCTTTTCTACCATGTATTACCCTCCGTTCCGTAAGGATCGGGGCATCAGAGCTTGCCGATGAAGGGATTGGCGAACATCAGCAGCAGTGCCACGAGCAGACCGTAGATACCGGTGGACTCTGCGACTGCACAGCCGATGAACATGGTTCTGGTGACTGCACCGGAGCTCTCCGGCTGACGGCCGATGGATTCGCAAGCCTTGCCGACTGCGAAGCCCTCACCGATACCGGGGCCGATACCTGCGACCATCGCAGTACCTGCACCGAGCGCAGATGCGCCGAGAACGATCGCTCTTGCCATTTCGTTGTTGTCCATAGTGATTACCTCCTGAATATATGTATGATTTTGGAAGATGACTAACTTTGTACCGCAGTCTGGAACACCAGAACACTGCACTGGAGCAGCTTTAGCTGCGGTGGCTTAGAATGCTTAGCATTGTTCCCTTTGCGAAGCATTGGGAACAAGCGGGCACCGAAGCAGTGCAGTATCAATCTGCGGAGCAGGATGGATGCAGCGTCACGCTGCTCACGCTGCTCACGCTGCTTCGGGGTCTCTGCCGTCTGCATTCGAGATGTACGCCATCGTCAGCATGATGAAGACAAATGCCTGCATGAAGCCGCTGAACAGGTCAAAGTACAGCGACAGCACTGCCGGGATACCGATGGTCATGAATGCCACGCCCACGGACTTGGTGATGACCGAGAGTGCGAAGTAGACAAGGCTCGTGATGACCATGCCGCTCACGATGTTGCCGAAGTGACGCAGACTCATGGAAACGGGCGTTGACAGCTCGCTGAGGACGTTGATCGGCAGCATGACGGGCACGGGATCGACATAGCCTTTGAGATAGCCGCCGATGCCGTTGGTGCGGATGTTGGTCGCATGGATCATGACAAAGGTCACGAGCGCCCATGCCAGCGGGGCATTGTAGTCCGCCGTTACCGAGCGGAAGCCGAGCATGGAGATCAGGCTGCCGAGGATCGAGAACGTGAACAACGCCCCGATATACGGCGCAAAACTCCGCCAGCGCTTGCCCATCGAGCTTTCCACAAGGTCATAGACCGTCTGGACGATCCACTCTGCCACGACCTGCCGCTTGGAGATGTTCCGGGTCTTCATGCCGGATGTCAGCCAGAGCAGCAGCAGCGTCACCGCCAGGATGATGCCCCAGCTGATGACGATCGTCTCGGTGAGATTGATCGTGAGACTGCCGACCTGAAAGCTCAGCAGTACCTTGGGGCCGTGGACGTCGATGCCGTCAGGCGAGCCCCTGAAAAAATCACTGATTTGCAAAAGATCTATCCCTCCTGTCATTCTCTGAAAGCACCGCATCGATCGTGGATACAGCACTCCGGAGATAGTAAAAGGATCGTTTGTGAGGCTTCGCCCCACGCCCCTTGTACTGATCGATGGCTCAATCAGTACCGCCTTTCTTCCCGGGCTTCTTGCCGGAAAACGAAAGGATGCCGAAGATGAGCTTCGGGTACAGAAACGGGAATACTGCTCCCGCAACACTGATCTGCTCGAACAGCAGCCCCGCTGCCATGACCGCCGAAGCGATCGCCACACGGAGCAGATAGCCCGCCAGATCCCGCTTTTTGCCGTGGTAGACGGCATTCTGGATGGTACGGCGGAGCAGGAGCAGATTCACCAGCATCCCGGCGCTTCCGAGCAGCAGCCCGAGCGGGAAGGCAAGCCCCCGCACATGCAGTGCCAGCGCACCGAGCCAGAGGAGCACATCGAGGATGACTGTACAGATCGCCGCAAAGCGCAGCTCCTTATGCAGGTCTTCCATGTGATACCTCCCGTGCAGACCGTTTTGTTTCTGCGGATGAACGGGTATACGGATACCCGAACAGTATCTATTATACTGCTATTTCTGTCAAATGTCAAGCAAATGTCAATCTTTATCCGTCAAAATTAGTACATTGCGCCTTTTCTGTATCACCTTTTCTGAAATAATATGCATTTTGCTATATAATGTATTATAAGCGATGGTCATACAGCAAAAAGCGCTCTAAGGAATGATCCTTAGAGCGTCATTGCTGAAATTGGGGTGGAGGGATTCGAACCCCCGGGTGACGGAGTCAGAGTCCGTTGCCTTACCGCTTGGCGACACCCCAGTCTGTTCACAGTCCCTCGTCTGGACTGCCTATTTATTATAGCACAGTTGGGGGCGCTTGTCAAGCATTTTTTCAAAATTTTCTGATATTTTTTTGCGGATGTCCGAAAATGCCGCAGGATGGGGATTTCTGCATCATCATAATTTATTTACAAATACCCTATTGACAAAATCAGTCCCCTGTGCTATACTGTATATAGACGGATATATACAGACATGTACAGTATGTCGCCTACCCTTAAAGGAGTACTTCATGAAGATCATCATCAAAAACAAATCCGAGCTGCCCATCTACGAACAGATCGAGCAGCAGATGAAGGCGCAGATCCTGGACGGCACCATCACGGAGGAGGAGCAGCTGCCCTCCATCCGCCAGCTCGCCAGGGATCTCAAGATCAGCGTCATCACCACCACACGGGTCTACAACGACCTTGCCGAGGAGGGGTTCATCATCTCCGTGGCAGGCAAGGGCTACTTCGTGGCGCCCCGTGACAACGAGCTGCTGCGGGAGCGGATGCTCTTTGAGATGGAGGAGGGCTTCGAGAAGGCTGTCTCCAACGGACGCAACGCAGGGCTCACCGACGAGGAGATCATCTCCGCACTCAGACAATTCTTGGAGGGATAACTATGGAAAACAACATTCTTGAAATTCAGGGTCTCTGCAAGACCTATGACGACTTTTCTCTACAGGATGTGAGCTTTTCGCTGCCGAGGGGCTATATCATGGGCTTTGTCGGGCAGAACGGCTCCGGCAAGACGACCACCATCCGCTCCATCCTCAACATGGCGCAGTTCGACAGCGGCAAGATCAGCGTCTTCGGGCTCGATTCCGTGACCGATTCCATCGCCATCAAGGAGCGCCTCGGCGTAGTGTTCGACAGTCTCTATCTTGCCGAGCACCTCAATGCGAAGCAGATCGAAACGCAGCTCCGCCCCTTCTACAAGGACTGGGACAGCAAGGAGTACCACAGCCGCCTGAAAGCCTTCAACCTCCCCGAGGACAAGAAGGTCGGCGACTTCTCCAAGGGCATGAAGATGAAGTTCATGATCGCCGTGGCGCTCTCCCACAAGCCGGAGCTCATCATCCTCGACGAGCCGACCAGCGGTCTGGATCCGGTCGCCCGTGACGAGCTGCTCGACATTCTCGCCGAATACATCGAGGACGAGAACCGTGGCGTGCTGTTCTCCACGCACATCACCGCCGATGTGGAGCGCATCGCCGACTTCGTGACCATCCTCCACAACGGCAAGGTATGGTACACCGGCACCAAGGACGACCTCGCCGCCGACTATGCCGTCCTGAAGGGCGATGCCAAGGACATCCCGGAGGGCGTGATGGATAAGCTCATCGGCTACCACAACTACCGCAACGGCTTTGAAGCGCTCATCCGAACCGCCGACCTTGCCGGTCTGCCGGAGTCCCTCGAACATGAGAAGGCAAGCATTGACGAGATCCTCGTCTACATCGCAAAGGAGGATAAACATGAAGGACATTCTGCGCATGATGCGGTTTGATCTCCTGTCCGCCGCGCCGCTCGCACTGGTGCCGCTCATCGTCATCGTGCTGGCGCTGACAGGGATCGTCTTCCTGATCTTTCCTGGCGCAGCCGCCTTTATGCTCGCCGGTGCGCTCCTGTTCATCCTGCCGCAGGGCACCATCGCCGAGAAATCCGACTTCGCCAAGCTCTACGGCACCCTCCCTGTTGACCGGAGGAACATCACACGGGCACGCTTCCTGTTCATCTTCACCTGTCTGTTCGTTGCGGAGGTCTTCGCACTGGTGCTGATCACGCTTTCCCTACAGTTCCGACTCAACACGCTGCTCCCGAACCAGAATGCGGAGTTCATGCAGGTCGCTGCACAGACATTCAACTCCTCCGCTGCCAGCAACTATACGCTGACCGTTGTACTCTTCACTGTCGCCTGTTTCGCCTTCTCGTTCATGGAGATGACCGGGCAGATCTTCGGCAGGGAGAGCGACCTCAAAGTCATCTTCATCGCTATGGGCATCCTCACGGTGATCGGCGTGGCGTTCACCATCCTGAGCGACCGTGACATCATCCCGGCATTCAACATTGAGGCATTCGTTGAAAAGCTCAAAAGCATCCGTACTGCGCTCTGCATCGGCATCCATATCGTGCTGCTCGGTCTGAACATCCTGTTCGGCGAGATCACAGCCAATGCGCTTGCCAAGCGTGAGCTGTAAGGAGGTGTGACTATGAAGATCAACTGGTCTCTGATGCGTGAGATCATCCGTGTTGACCGCATCACTATGCAGGGCGGCAAGGGCAATAATATGAAGCTCATCCTCATCGTCTGCAGCGGATTGTTCGGCGGACTGGGCTTCTTTGTCTCGCCGCTCATGGGGCTCTACCTCCCGTTTTTGCTTGCCGGCTTCTTTGTGCCGATGCTGTTCCAGAACGAGATCAAGTACCACAGCACCAGGCTCTGGGCGCTTCTGCCGATCCGGCGGCGTGACCTCGTGAATGCACGCTTTCTGATGGTCTACGGGTTGTATGCCATCGTCAGCACGGTGATCTATCTCCTCATGGTGCTGGCGCTGTACCTGCGGCCGTGGCGGCTGATCTATACAGGGATCGAGGGAAGCAGCGAGGGTGTGGAGAATACGGAGATCGTCTCAATGCTGGCAAGTAAGCTGGGCTTGTCCCCGATCGGACTGTTCAATCTCCTGTTCTTCGCCTGCACCGCACTCGGCATCGTGTGGATCGCCACATCGCTCCGGAGCTATTTCCGGGATGAATCCATTTTCAGCTCAGCGCTCCAGCTGGGCAAGTCCGGCAAGCGCAAGAAGAAGCAGAGCGGCTCCGAGATCGTTCTGGCACTGATCATCGTCGTGCCCACGCTCCTGTGGGTGGGCATGGTCACGGAGATCCTCCCTGCCGGGAAGGTCGCTGCGGTGTTCCTGTATCTGGGTATGCAGCTCATGCAGGCAGCGGACGGCTTCCTGCTGGCGGCAACGTTCCTGTTCTGTGCGATTTTCCACGCACTCTATAACTATATCGCCACCGTACTCGAGTACGATGTGCGGGATCTGTAAAGGAGGGTCAGGCGATGAAACATCTGTTGAAAAAGGCGGCAGCGCTGCTCTGCACGGGGCTGCTGATGATAAACATGAGCCTCCCCGTATCTGCCGAGGAGGAGGATACCTCTCCCCTGCTGCCCTCCGGCATGACCGTGACAGAGGTGGAAAAGGCTTTCGATGACTATATCCGGCTGAATACAGGCACCAGCGATGATGACTTCATGGGCGCAGCGCTCGTCGGCATCTTCCAGGGCGATGAAGTCCTCTTCACCGGCTTCTACGGCGAGACCGACAAGGAACACGGCGTCAAGGCGGATGAAAATTCCTGCTTCGAGTGGGGCAGCATCACCAAGACCTTCATCTGGGTGAGCGCCTTGCAGCTCTATGAGCAGGGAAAGATCGACCTCAACAAGGATGTGCGGGAGTACCTGCCGGAGGACTTCTTCCGGCATCTCTCCTATGACGAGCCCATCACGATGCTCAACCTCATGAACCACAATGCCGGCTGGCAGGAGACCGTCAAGCCCATCATGAATAAGGATGCAAGCACCATCGGCTCCCTCAGGGACGAGCTGCAAGCCGTCGAACCGGCGCAGGTACACCGTCCCGGCGAGGTCACGGCGTACTCCAACTACGGCGCAGGCGTGGCAGGCTATGTCATCGAGTGCATCACCGGCGAGAGCTTCTGCGACTATGTCCATGAGCATATCTTCGAGCCGCTCGGCATGGAGCACACAGCCTTGAACCCGACCCATTCGGACAATGCCTTTGTCTTTGAGAAGCGCAGCCAGATGCATTCCTATTCGATCAACTCCATGCTCGCCCACGCCATCGACAAGGGTAGCAACACGGGCTATGTCGGGATGTATCCGGCGGGTGCGGCGTGCGGTACCATCGGGGATATGATGATCTACGGGCAGGCGCTCGTGGATGAGTCAGCTCCCCTGTTCGAGCATCCCGAGACACAGGAGCTCCTGTTCTCCGCCACGTCGTTCTACGGCGGATCGGACATCCCGATCTGCTGCCACGGCTTCTGGCCGACAGAGTGCAGCGTCCGCATCTACGGGCATACCGGCGGCACGCATTTCGGACAGGCGGATCTGGAGATCGACCCCGTCTCCAAGGTCGGCATCGCCGTCATGGTCAACGAATCGAGCGGCAACCACTTCAACAATGTGACCGCCGAGCTCGTGTTCGGCACGCTCGACCCGGACAAATACGGTGCTACGACCTACGGCAAGGCAACGGACATCAAGGGCTATTTCATGCCGGCTCGTTCCACGCATGTGGGCATGACAAGGCTCGACCCCTATCTGTTCGCCATCAACGCCGAGCAGTTCGGCGCTGACGATATGGACTGCATCGGCAGCGGGCTGCTCCAGCTGACACAGGAGAATGCGGAAGACGGCACCCGGGCAGCGGCGCTCCTCGGCGAGATCCGCACCCCGGACAACAAGCTCGTCGCCTTGCAGTCGCCCTCCAACGACTTGATCCCGGTCAAGGCGTATACGCTGCACCTTGCGCTCCTCACGGCGTTCATTCTGGTGGGCGTGGCAGCGGTCTACATGATGCTCATCCGCCGGAAGCTCCGGAAAGCCGGCAGGTGGGAGAGCTACGCCGGTGCCGGATTTATGACGATCGGACGCATCGGGCGGCTCCTGTCGGCAGTGCTGATGGTCGCAACGTTCTCGTTCGTTGTCAGCGGCGGCATCCCCGCAGCGACTGGTGCCGTCATCGGCATCGGACAGATGCTCTGCCTCGCAGCCTGCGGCATTGCGGCAGTCATCTGCATCGTATCGCTCCTCAGACAGAAGGAGAAGGCACATACGGTGCAATATCTCCTCTGCTCCGGCGCCAATGTCATCACCGTGACAGCGATCCTCTTCTTTGAAATGTACCGGTTCTGGAATGTATAAAAAGCAGCGGCTGCACAGAAAACCCTGTGCAGCCGTTCTGTTGTTACTGTAAAAACGTATCCTCGAACTCCTCCACGGACATGGGCTTTGCGAAGTGATAGCCCTGGAAGAGGATGCAGTGCATCCTGGCGAGCATCCGGAACTGATCCTCGGTCTCGACGCCCTCTGTCAAAGAGACGATGCCCAGATCGTCGGACAGGTGGATGATGTTCTGTATAATGGTCTGTGCCCGCTCGTCATCGCCGCCTCTGGCGAGGAATTTCATATCGAGTTTCAGCACATCGACCGGCATGTCCTTGAGCATGTTCAGCGAGGAATAGCCGCTGCCGAAGTCGTCCATCTCCACGATATACCCGGCATCCCGGAACTGCTGGAGGATCCGCATACGCTCTTCCGCTTCGGTCATCATCACGGTCTCGGTGATCTCGATGCGGAGAAGCGAGGGATCAATGCCATAATCCTCCGTCAGCATCCTGATCTCGTCGAAGACATCCATGAAGTAGAAATCCTTGGGCGAGATGTTCACGGAAATGAACAGCCGTTTGCCCTTTTCGCTCCAGCGGGAGAGGATCTCGCAGGCGCAGCGCCACATGTGCTTGTCCACCTCGACGATCATGCCGTTCTTCTCAAAGACCGGGATGAACGCACCCGGCGACAGGAAGCCGTCCTTCGGGTGGATCCATCGTGCCAGCGCTTCGGCGCCGACGATCTTGCCCTCCTTGTCCACGATGGGCTGGAGGTAGGGACGCAGGTGCATCTCCCGGATGGCATCGTGCAGCTCGGAGGAGATATGCTGCGACCAGAGGACTTTTTTGCGGAGATCGTCGTCATAATAGGCGATGTGCTTCTGGTACTCGTCCCGGATGGTGGAAAGCGCCAGATGCGCTCTGTCGAACATCACCGAGACCTCGATGTTCGGGTCGGTGATCTTGTACACACCGAGATGGATCAGGATGTGGTATTCCACATTGTTCCTCCTGACCACGAACCGGCTGAGTATCTCTTCGAGCTCCTGCTCATGGAACGCTTCGACCGGGAGACATACGCCGAAGGTATCGCCGGCGAGCCGCCCGTAGACCCAGTTCTCGGTATCGCCGCTCCGGATCCAGTCCGCAATGCGCTGCAATGCGAAATCGCCGAAGCTGCTGCTGAAAATATCATTGACGATCTTGAAGTTCTTGACATCCACGAAGACCACATAGAACTCCATATCCCTCTTATCTTCGAGCTTATGGCGGATGCGCTCATAGAGGTACTCCCGTGTGTACAGCCCGGTCAGGCTGTCATGGGTGGCGTTGTAGATCTCACGCTGGATGCGCTTCTGCTCCTCGGTGTTGTCACGGATGCTCAGGAACGAGCCTGCCGCCCTGCCGCGGTCATCCACGACCGTGCGCTTTTCGAGGGCATAATAGCGGGTCTCATCGCCGGAACCGATCACCTGACGGGATGACCACTCCGGCCCCTCAAGCCCGATATTGCCGAAGACCTCCAGCAATTTTTCGGTAGCCGTGCCAAATTCGCCCTGTTCGATCCCCGCAAAGCTGATAGCGGGATCATTCGCCCAGATGCACTTTTCATTGGCATCGAAGAAGAACAGCGCCTCCGGCATTTCGGATGCGATATTCGCCAGCATCCGGTCAAGGAGCTTGAGCGGACGGTAATACAGCGAGAAATAGAACATCAGCACGCCCGAGATGCCGAAGCCGATCATGGATCGGTCGATCGGCGTCCGGGAGAAAATGTAGAGCGTCTGCCAGACCGCAGCAACGATCAATGTAAAGAAAATGATGGAATACCGCTCTGCATAGATCTTCGGCGAGCGGATGATCTTGACCAGGAACACGATCATGATCGCCAGCAGAACACCGTAGCAGACGACCCGGTGGTAGGTCTGCCCGAGGAAGGGCACCAGCCGGTAATAGGCTTTGCCGTATACATCATCGAGCCGCTCGGTCGTGAAGGCATTGCCAAAGAACGGATTGCACAGGAACTGTATCACATCCATGATCAGCAGCGTGTCAATGATGCCACGTAGCAGAGGGAATTTCTTCTGGAAATCACAGTATTTGACGGTGAAACGCAGCAGTGCGTACATCACCATGTCCATGCCGATGAAATAGATATAACAGCCGATCGTCGCAACGAGCTCCATTGACGTGCTGACGATCAGCAGATTGCCGAAAACAGGCGGGATCAGTGCCGCCGTGATCATACCTACGGTCCTGCCCATCGGTTTTGTCGATCTGCGGGCAACGCCGGAGCATACTGCAAGTGTTATGATGATCGCTATAAATACGATGCAAAAAGCAAGACGCATACTTCTCATCCCAATCTTGATTGTGCTGCGCACAAGTTGTCTATTTTATTATATCACAAATGGGATGTGAAAATCAATAATAATTTGTGAACAATGACGAGTGATCCTGAAAACATTTCGGTCACAGGTACTGTTCGAGAAGGGCGTGCAGATCCGGCGTATCCAGACGGTTCTGCACCTTGATGCGCTCTGCATATGCCAGAAATGCGTCACATAGCACCGGATGCGAGATGCGGAACGTCACACGGGGAATGTTGAACTTACTCACCGTGACCTGATCCCGGGAGATCAAAAGCAAGGTGTGCGCAAAGGCAGCCTCCTGCATCGGATAGAAGCGGAAATTCGGGTATTTCTTGCAGAGGTTGAGGATCTCACGGATATGCGCCGCATATTCCTCTTCCGTATAATACAGCGGGGCATCGGTCAGCTCCATCCGGACGTTGCCGTTTTTCAGCTCCTCCGCAGAAGCGAGCGGACAGCATTCAAAGGATTCACCGCCTGCCAGCATCTGCATCATCGACTGCCGGCAGGACTGCCATGCCCGTTCCGCCCGCAGACGGTCGCTCTCCGTAATGCCGCAGCGGTCGAGTGCGGATTGCAGCACCACCTCCGGCATGGTCGCCAGCGAAAGCGACGTGCCGATGCGGATCATGCTGTTGTTTTGCAGATGATAGGACACCGGCACCGCATGTCCGATCTGGACGAGCGGCGCTGCCTTGCTGCAAAGGGCATCGAACATATCACATAAGACCGCTGTCATGCTCCTGTCGTGATAGCGGAACAGCCCCGTGCTCCCCACCGGGTGATAGCCCTCGATGCAGGCGACCTCCGGGCAGAGGAAGAGCGTGTGCGAAAACCGCCCGTACTCCTCCGGACGCAGGCAGAACGACCGGATCGTGCCTGCCATATACAGCGGCAGCCATGTCCGGATGGCAGCGAGCAGCTCCCCCTGCCGGCGGTCCACATGGTGGATGACACGGATCTGGACGCCGTTCCTGAGACATGCGTGCATCAGCGACGACCATTTTTCGAGGAAGCCTGGTTCCTCGGTCATCCAGTCGATGCTGACATCGGAATAGAGCCAGAGCTCCTTGCCGTTCTTCCGGAGCACCTCTGTCAGGAAGCGCATGACTGCCTCACGGAGCCCGCTGCCGCCGGTGTAGACAGAGCGCTCGGGATGCTCGTCCGATGCGGAGACCGGGAGAGGGCGTTTCTCTTTTGCTGAGAATGTCTCGATGGACGCCAGCAGCCCTTCCACGGTCGGATCTGCCTGTTCCGGGGAAAAATCGCAGAGCCATCCACTGAATGCCACGAAGGCATCGCCCCTGTCCGCCGGGAGCGTCTGCCCCATGAGCCGTTCGAGCCCTTCGAGCCGTCCCTGCTGGCAGATGCGTTCAAACAGCACACGGCAGATCGCAGAGACCGTATCCGGGTTGGAGCGGGGCGAGCGCACACCGTTCCGGAAACGGCTGATATAGGACGCATCGAGGCTGATCATCTTGCCGAAGCGCACATTGGACAGCTCCGTCAGGCGCATGACGGCATCGAGCCGCTCGCCGAAGGAGCGATAGGGCTGCTCGGCGACCGTGCGCACGGGGAGCTCCGTCCCCTCATAGAGCCATGTCAGCAGATAGCGCATGACCTCCTCGCTGACCGTATCCGGCGGACAGCCGATCATTTCACACATGATCCCCAGGGTGTTCTTCTGCACCGCACACCGGTACAGCCCCCGGAGCAGCCGCATAAGCGCCGTACCGCCGAACTTCGGCACTCTTGCACCGCTGCACATGCGGCTGATATTAGATGTATCACACCGCATCACATTTGCCAGCTCTGCCGAGGAGATCTGCATCTGCTGCATGAGCTGTGTCAAGCGTTCGGAAAACATAGTATCCACTCCGTTTCTTTGAACATCTGTCATTTTGGTCTGTCATACGAAACATATCATTTCCCTCAGTATAGCATATACGGCAACAGAAAGCAAGGATGCCAGATTATTGTCAATGACAAAATGACGTCAATAGTTGAATTTCAACAAAACAATGTAGTATAATGAGAAAAAGATTGCTGCATGATGCTGCTTTTGTTACGAAAGGGGAGATCAGTATGTCAATGACTTGTCAGAATTGCCATAAGCCGCTGCCGCCGGGTTCAGCCTTCTGCGAAAACTGCGGCGCCCGTGTCAGCCCTCCGGGAAATAACCGTCCGGCACCGCAGAACCGGTCGGCACGCCGTCCCGACAACCGCCCCAGCAATCCCAATATCCCCAACCGGAACCGGCGCCGCTCCGGAGGCGGCAATCCGGCTGTCATCATCCTTGTCATCGTGCTGGCGGCGGCACTCGTGGCAGGCATCGTCATCGGCATCGTGACGCTCGTCAAGAAGGGCGGCAAAGGCGGCAAGGGGAACAATGAGCGTGGCGAGGTGCTCCGTGTCGGGGAGGTCTATGATGCGGGAGACATCAACCTCTTTATGGAAGATGCCGTGTTCTGGACAAAGGAAGAGACCTTCCTCTCACCGGGCTTCAAGTATGCCCAGATCTGGATCCATATGGAGAACACCTCCGACCAGCCTGTTGAGGCGATCCCTGCGGAATGCTTTTACATGTACTACCCGGACGAGCTCCCGCAGTGGATGCAGGAATGGCAGACGGTCTATCAGAAGGACATCCTGAAAAAGACCTTCGGTGCCGAGAACCGTGCCAATCTGACCGGTGATCCCGTGGAACCGGCAGCAACGCTCGAGGAGGACTACTACAACGATCCGATCACCATTGCACCGAATGAGACGGCATCGGTCTATCTGCTGTATCAGGTGCCGGAGGACACGGATCATGTGTCTGTGCTCTATTTTGAAAGCAAGGAGCGCTCGCTGAAGGGCATGGAGCCGAATGCGGTCTTTGAGCTCGATGTCGTGGAAGTGCGTGAAGATCAGCCGGATGACAAGGTCTGGACATATGACGACCCTGTTGCCGAGGCGCAGCGGCAATCGACCTACAAGCGCCCTGACAACGGCGACATTTCCTCGACCGATGTCCGTTACAACGATGAGTATGACCTGCGTGACTTTGCCGAGCGCAACGGCAAATACATCCTACAGCCCGAGGCACTGAACGGCGGCTGGCTCGTGGCGATCCACTATACGGATCTGTACAAGGACCGCTACCTCAACGGCGACCTCCAGATCGACCCGGCGACCGGTGAAGCCACACTGACGCTCGACTGGTATCAGCTCTATGACGAAGAGGAAAAGGTCTACCGGGATGAAAAGCATCTCCAGAATACGGTCTACCGTGGCTTCTGGAACTCTGCCGGGACACTGAGCGTTTCGGACGGCGATGACACCATCCGGATCTTGCTGTTCACCCGCAATAACATGAACGGGCGGCAGGAAGGCAACGGCTACTATGAACCGCAGGGCGGCACGGACGGGCTGCCGTGGATGTTCACGATGCTCAGACCCGACCGGACGGCGACCGACTTCATGAGCGAGGAGTACCTTGCGGAGCTGGACAGCCAGATCTGCTACAGCGACCTTGACCCGCTCCACCGCAATACCGAGCCGCTCGGCACGGAGAGCACCGAGGAGACCTCCGAGGAGACGACCGAAGAAACGACCGAACCGCCCACCGAGGAAACAACAGCTCCCGCCGAAGCATCTGCGACCGATCCGCAGCAGGATCCCGGCAACGGTGACGGCGGCGGCATGAACGATGCCGGATTCCCCTCTATCTCGACCTTTGAGCATCCGTCCATCGACGAGCTGATGTGGGTGGCAAATGCTGCCGATGCGGGTGCGCCTCCCGGGGCGACGTACATCGACTTCGATGACAACTGCAAGGGCGCATGGAAGTGCCGGCTGTACTACAATGAATCGACCACGCAGCTCTGCACGGTCATCATTGACGGCTCGGACGAGATCCGTGTGAACATCGCATGGTATCTCCTCTGGTACAACGGCGAGGAGCCCATCAACGAGGAGGACAACGACAATGCGACATTCTCCGGCTATGAGTGGGGCAACGGCATCCACACCGAGGGTGACGGCACCTTGGGTGACAGCACCTTTGACATTGAATACTTCTATCAGATCGGCGACTACCAGTATGCCGTCGGGACATTCAGATCGCCGACCGGCATGACAGCCACCGTCGGCATGATCCGTCCGTAGAAAGGAGGCGCAGCCTATGAAATGCAGCCAATGCGGCAGGAACATCCCCAACACTGCCAAATTCTGCCGCTACTGCGGTGCAAGGGCAGCTGCGCCCCAGCGCTCCCCTGCTCCCACCGGAAGACCGCAGCAGCGCAGCAGACGGCAGCAGAGCGGCGTGAACGGCTTTCTCATCCTGCGCATCATCCTCATTGTGATCTGCGTGGGGCTCGTGGGCGTGGGCGTCTGGAAGATCCCCGGCAATGTCCGGAAGATCATCGCCTCGCACAGCCATCCGAAGAAAGAGACCTCTGCCGGCACTCCTGCTGTACAGCAGACACCTGCGGAGACGCTCTCCCCTTCCGAAGCCGAGGCATTGCATGAGGCGATCGAGCAGATCAATGCGCAGAACGATGCCCTGCATCCGGATGCGGAGGAGGAAGAGACCTATGTCGATCCGACCATCAGCGAGGAGGAGGCAGCACGGAATTATTACCATGAACTCGGCAAAAGCTGGTTCCGCACGGATCCGACAGAAGCGGAGGAGGTGACTGCGCCATGACGAAACGCAGCTTTCCCACGGTATTGCTGAGCCTGATGCTGGTGCTGGCGCTGCTTGTCACGGGCCTCGGCACACCGGGCTTTCTCGTGCCGCTTTTAAGCGGAAAGCAGCCGGTCGGCGGGAATGAGCCTGTCAGCGATGACGACGGCAAGCCGCTCGAAGTCATCCCTCTCGCTGAGGGACACAGCAAGCCGTTCCGGATCGAACCGCTGCCGGGTATCACGATCTCTGCCGAGGAGAATGCCCTCGACCATGACCGTGACTTCCGGATGACCGAGCTCGAACAGCTCAGCATCGACAATGCCGAAGCGGAGCTCAGCGATCTGTTTGAACAGCCCTATCTTGCTGTCGGCGGCTGGCACCTCGATGCCGGACTGGCGGATGACGAGACGCTGCCGGGGACATTTACGATGCGCTTTGACCTCGACGAGCTCGGCGTGCTGCCGGAGAATTATGAGGCTGTCACGCTGTTCCGGCGGGATGATGCCGGCATGTGGTATGAATATGCCGTCGGCATCCGGGATCACTACCTCGAAGCGGACAGCTACCAGAACTGCGACATTTTGGCAATGATCGCCATCGGACTCGTCATTTCGATCCCGAAGATCACCGACTGGGCAATGGCATATGCCAGCGGCGCCTATTTCAACCCGGCGACCGGCACCTTCAAGGTCAAGGTACCGGAGGTCGAGGGCGGCGAGGACGAGAAGTTCCGCTATGAGATCATGGTCAGCGGCTGGGAAATGAAGCGGATGCTCGAAGATGTCCAGAACGAGATGAAGGCAGGTGCCAACTCTGTTTGCAGACCGATCGCCGAGAAGCGTGTGCGGGAGGAGCGGGGCATCCATGCGGACAAACCCATGAGCGAATGGAGCATGGAATCCAAGCAGCTCCTGAAAAAGTATACGCAGGAGGAGGTCAACCGCTATATCGCTGACAGCAAGATCACCAAGCAGCTTGACGAGACCATCGGCAAGCGGGAGAAGGATTTCCGCAAGGATTTTGAATGCGTCAACGCTGTGGAAAAGCTCTGCAAGCGGGCATATCCCTACATCAAAAACCAGGTCGGCGTCAACACGCCCTCGGATCTGGTGCGACTCGAACTGAGCGCCACAACGGACGCCGGTGTCAATGCCGTCACCATCGCACCGTTCATCGGCAATCCCTATGTCGTGCTGAACATGCTGTGGGTCAAGGAGGGCAAGGAGGAGCAATACAATGAACTGCTCCTGACGATGGTGCATGAGCTGTTCCACATCAGCCAGCGCACGTATGTGTACAAATCCCGTGCCAACGACAAGTTTGACGAGCTGCTGGCGCAGATGGTCGAGGACGATGCTGCCATGTATTTCTTCCACCAGACGCCCTACGACCGCAAGACAAACTCCAAGCAATGGCAGTTCTATGAGCTCCCGCTTGACAGCAAATCCGTGACCTATCCGGAGATCAAGGTCAAGGCGGAGCCTGCGAATGTGGTGTTCAAGTACATCGGACTGACGTTTTCCGGACCTGTCACATGGGTGCAGCATCTGGTGGACAACATCCTCTATGTGGACACGGTAGCGGCATCGTATCCGCTTGCCAATTTTGTCCGCTATCTCAATGAGGAGTACATCCCGGAGCCGCTTTCCTATGACACCATCATGAAACGCTACAAATCCCTCTGGGGCAGCCGGAGCCTGACGACCATCCTCAAAAAGGTATTCTCCATGGATGATGCACAGCTGACAGAAGCCTATCATACATTCGGCGAGACCTACATCACCAGGTTTTACAACTCCGCACTGAGCGGCGACCCGGCATTTGCGCCCTATGTGCCGATGGTGAAGGAAAAGAAGCGTGTCACGCTCTACAATTTCAGCTACACGACAAGAGTGCGCCGCTTCTACGGCAAGAAGCGCACGGACAAGGACAAGGAGTTTTCCTTGCTGTTCGTACTCGATGACAATTTCGCAGATTCTGCTGCCGACCTAAAAATGATCCCGGTGGATAAGACGCTCGGCGTGGATTATTATGCCACGGAGAAGATGTGGTATTTCAACCCGATGGAGATCCACAATTGGTATATCCAGGACAATGACATTTTGGGCAAGGCGAGGTACCTAATGTCGAAAACGCCGGATCTTGCCATCCTTGAAAGCGACGGCGGCACCGGCACAAAGGGCTGGTTCACCAGCTCCAAGACCGGCTATGATGTGTACATTCTCTATGCACCGGAAGAACCGGAATGGCAGATCGACGGCACGGAGCTGCAAGTGATGCTTGCACCCATCGACAAGAAGGCGGAGCGCAGTCAGTTCGTGGACAGCTATGTCATCACGCTGCGCATCGGCGAGACGCAGGTCTACCGGGAGCAGGTCATGCTCGAAACGATCGAAAAGGACCCGAAGGAGCCGTGGAAGCTCGACCTGAACAGCATCAAGGTGAACGGGCAGAAGCTCACGGATGAGCAGAAGGAAAACCTCACCATGGACATTCAGGAGTGCGTGACCGGCACCTATCCGGATCAGCCGTGGCTCGGTCCGTCAAACCCGATCCCGCTGTCCGGCGGCTATGACATCTTCGGCAAGTGGGATGTGGAGTTCACGATGAACAGCCTTGACCACAACTACATGCAGGGCATCCTTGAAGCGATGCCGCCCGGGATGCGGGAAGCCTATGAGCAGGCGCTTGAAAGCAGCAGCGGGCAGACCACCAAGGCTGTCATGACCGTGACGAAGCTGGAGGACGAGAGCATCGAGGCGGTGATCGACTACGAGGACAGCGAGGCGCCGGATGCTTACTATGCCGTGAAGTTTGAACCGGGCAAGAAGCTCATGACGCTCACGCCCAAGCAGCAGATGCTGACCGATCCGCTCGAACTGTATATCACCGGTTCCGGCTCGGATCTGACCTTCACATGCAAGATGAAGTACCAGAGCGGCATTGTGGATTATGATGCCGATATGACCGGTACCAAGCGAAAGGAAGAAGCGATCGTACCATAACACGACTCCCTTTTAACCCGGTAGACAAGCAAAGATCGCCCCCTTAACCGGCTTTATCCATTTTAGTTTTGAGGATCCGTATAAAATGCCCCCCTGACCGTGATACACACAGTCAGGGGGTTCGTTTGTCTGATAGGGGATCAGATCAGCTTCGGATCCACGGCGATCTCGTAGATCTTCGTGATGTCCTCCGCAGAGAGCTTGACAAAGCCGCCGGTCTTGCCGTCGCCGATGCCGAACTTCTCCACGAGTGCCGGGATGTCCTCCGGCTTAGCGCCGAGCTCCGCAAAGGTCAGCGGCATGCCGATGCTGCGCAGGAACTGACGGAAGCGGACGATGCCTTCCTTCGCCGTGTTCTCCGGGTCCTCGAAGTCCATCTGGCAGCCCCAGATGCGCACCGCTGCCTGGGCAAATCGCAGCACGTTGTGCGGATACACATGCTCCATCCATGCCGGCATGATAACAGCAAGTCCTGCACCGTGTGCGCAGTC
>JAIKWY010000043.1 GCA_024684395.1 Oscillospiraceae bacterium | reverse complement strand
TATCAAAAGCTTTATTATGTTCTATATCATCCTTCAGTTTCCTGTATACATCTGATTTTTCCTTAATCTTCCACGTATAAAATGTATTTTCTTTGTCAGAAAGCAATATGGTTAGGCGATCATCACCATCTTCGTGCTTGTCGAACTTGCAATCGGTAATTGTTCCGGAAATAATTGTAAAGTCGTTTATATGTATGTCTTTGAAACTAAACACACCCCAAATGCAAAAAATGACAAGTGCAACTGCAGAAAAGATATAAATGAAGATGAATTCTCCCGGATTTTTTATATTTCCATTCCACAGTTTAACTTTCTCATCCGTAATAATATCAGCATTAGAAGAATATTGCATAGCAATTCTGGCGAATTTATGCCCCTCAGTACACATGGAATCAATTAGAATGGTTCTGTGCCTGACCTTTAACCATACATCTTTACTATATCGTATTTTCTTGACTTCTGAATAATTGTATTTATGGGAGATTCTCAGGATATCTCTGTAAATGAATTCCTGTGGTGTATAGTCTATTTTTTGATTTATAGTCAAAATCATACCTATAGACAGAATAAACAAAGCCCCAAAAATAACATAGCAAAGAAATCCAGCATTATTCAAAATTGTCAAAACTAGCACGATTCCAAAAAACAAGGATCCGATAGTCCCAATTACCGGAACCAAAGCATTCATCTTGACAGTTCCGCATTGTTTTTTATTGTAGTCTTTAGGTTTCATTACATATCCTCATTGATTAATGGTGGTATCATACTTATTATACATCAATCCCATAGAAAAAGCAAGGCGGTGATATCATGTTTTTTAGCCTAATTTTAGAGAATGCAGCCGGCGACCAAATCAATATGACGGCTACGGCAAATCAATATATGACCTCTCAGATTGAGGGCTTGTCGCCTCCGCCCGGAACGATCAGCACATCAAGCTACGCCGGCATGGACGGCAGCTATCTGAACAACGCCTTTATTGAAAAACGGAATGTGATCATTCACTTTGAGATGCGGGGTGTAGGCGTAGAAGCCCGAAGGCATCAGCTTTATAAGGTGGTGAAACCGAGCAGATATGTCAAGGTCTACTACAAGACCGCAGGCATAGACGTTTTCACGGAAGGCTATGTGGAGACTTGTGAAGTCAGCAACTTCGAGCAGCTTGTTACAGGACAGATTTCTATTCTCTGTCCGGATATATACTGGTATTCTACGGAATCCGTCATGGCGTATTACAGCCAGATCACGGGCGCATTCACATTTCCGTTCCCGACAGAATCAAATCCGGAGCCGTTTGTGTTGGGCAAATATAATACGCAGAATATCATGGAAATCATCAACGAAGGCGACGAGATCGGATTTACCTTGCAGATCGAAGCACTCGCCGATGTCCGTTCTCCCACGCTGTACAATGCGGATACCGATGAATACTTGCAGATAACAGGAGATATTCTCGCAGGTGATATCATTACTGTTACAACAAAGACAGGTCATAAGACGGTATCACTCGACCGAGGCGGCGTGAAAACGAACATCATCAATCGGCTAGTGTCCGGTTCGACCTGGCTGACGCTGCGTGAGGGCAAGAACCGCTTCTATCTTCGTGGAACAGGACTGCAAAATCTGAAAGTGACCATCGTCCACACCAATGCTTATCTGGGGGTGTGAAATATGCAGATCGAAGTCTATAGAATGGAGGCTGAAGCGGACAGCCTGACGATCACTCTCGAAGCTGTATGCGACAGCTTTTCCTCGCTGCTATGGGATATTGAGTATTATCAGTGCGGCAGCTTTGAGGTGTATATCGCCGCCAATCCGGAGAATCTTTCGATTTTTCAGACCGGGTGCATCGTGGGCAGAGATGATGACAGTCAGCATTTCGGCATTATTGAGTCAGTACAGATTGACACCGATGCCGAAAACGGCGACTACCTCACGGTGCGAGGGCGTTTTCTCATGTGCCTGTTAGAGCGCCGCATCATTCACCCGACATACAATGTCACGGCGCAGAAGGCATACAGCGAAATTGTGCATGATATTGTCAGGCAGAATACGCTCCTCAATGATAACCGCCGCATTCCGGGCTTATCCCTCGGAACTGTATCCGGTAGTTGTTGGGAGCATACAACATCGCTGCAAGTATCCTACGATAATCTTATGGAGTGGGTTTATACCATCTGCGAAAAGATCGGCGGCACAGCAAATATCCGGCTTGTGAAGGATATTGGTGAAACCTATAAAATGGTACTCGACCTCACAGAAGGCACAGACCGAAGTCTGTTGCAGGAGGACAACCCACATATCATTTTCTCTGATGCTTACAGCAATCTGCTGTCGCTCTCCTACGCTTCAGACACTGCGATCACACGCAATTTCGCCTACATCTACGGTCACGGCGAGGGGGCAGAGCGCAAGAACACCACATACTGTGTGGATACTGAGCCAACCTATCTCGACCGATATGAGCTATATGTAGACGCAAAGGACATTTCCGAGGAGGAACAGGTCGAGGGCGAGACTGTACCGATTCCCGAAGAACAGTATATTGCGCTGCTGAAAACAAGAGGCTCGGAAAAACTTGTCGATCCGAAAACTGCATCGGAATCGGAGATTGCTGCAAATTCCACGCAGTATGTATACAACCGTGATTATTTCGTCGGTGACTATGTGACTGTCGAGCATAAGCGTTTTGGCATGATACAGCCAAAAGTGCAGCTTATCGGAATGATCGAAGCGTTTGACCAGAACGGCAGAAGCCTGACACCGACATTTAAGGAGTGATTTTTATGGCTTTTTCAAGCGGATTTTTCAATTCAAAGGGTCTTGACCGAACTTACACAGCCGAGGACTTCACCAGCTACCTGTCGAGCATCATCTGCAACGGTATTCTTGACACCTACGGACAGAATTTCAAGCTAACAGCGGCTACTTCCGGCTTGAAAGTAATTCTCGGCACAGGCAAAGCGTGGATCAACGGACACTATTTCGTTAACGATTCCCGATACACCATTGACCTGTCAGAGTATATGGACGAGTCCTTGCCGCGCTATGTGGGGATTGCGATTTATCTTGATACGACAGAATCCGTCCGCAGTGTGACGCTGAAGCTGTTTCCCGGCACTCCTGCTGAAAGTCCGTCACTGCCGTCTATCCCGCAGGATGCAGACCATGTGCGGCTGCTCATGTATGCGGTGCGTCTGAATCCCGGAGCGACAGAGCTGTCCGACCGTGACTGGTACGATTACCGTGAGGACGCTAATGTCTGCGGATACTGCAAATGTATCCTCGGCAAATGCAAGGTCACTGAGCTGATGGCACAGATGGCACAGCTTATCGTTGAAGTGCAGGAGAACAATCAGACAATTGAGGAGCTTACTAACAAAGTGGACGAGCTGACAGCAGAGGTTGAGGATATCGGTGATGTGATCTTAGCAGGACAATGCGGCGATAATGTCTACTATGTGCTGTATTCCAACGGTAAGGTGCTGCTGAAAGGAACCGGACCGATGTACGAGTATGACAGCTCCGACCGTTCACCGTTCTACAGGAATGACGCGGTAAAGAATGTTGTGGTATCGGAAGGAATCACATCTGTGGGATACGATGCATTTTTGCGCTGTATGAATCTTGAATCCGCCTCGCTCCCGTCAACACTCACATACATCGGAAGTGGTGCTTTCATGCCTGCTGATGAATATCCGAGCGCAGCCGGCAAGCTGAAAAACCTCACAATTCCCGATGCCGTTACAACAATCGGTGGTGGTGCTTTCTGGGGTGCAGCATTGCTCTCGCTGACGATTCCGCATAATGTTTCTTCAGTCGGCAGCTATGTGTGCAGAGACTGTACACGACTGGTATCTGTGAGATACGAAGGCTCTGTTATCGGAGCGTATATGTTTGTGAGCTGTACGTCTTTGAGCGAGTTCACAGTCGCAAATACAGTTACAGAAATCAAGGAGCATTGCTTCAATTACTGTACTTCACTTCAGACGATCACTTA
>JAIKWY010000217.1 GCA_024684395.1 Oscillospiraceae bacterium | reverse complement strand
AGATTTTTCGATACCTGAGAACATAAACCGATAGCTGAGATGTGCGACTATCATTTGTTCCGGTGAGGTGTAGGAGATGATCTCTACGGAGCCATGAATTTTGGCAAACTCAGCCTCAGCCAGTCGTTTTATCATATCAGCAAGTTGTCTTTCATCATCGACTACTGCGATTCTAAGCATTCTATCACCTCTATATCGCTATCTTTTCATATCCACCAACCTGATAATCTCTCGGCAGGCTGCCACTGCATCCGCAAGCTCCAGCTCACCTACATACGGATTTTTCTTTTTAAAGTTGCTCCATCGTGACAGGCAGCCATGATCATTCTCTATGATTTGCAGGATACGATCCGCTTCATTTGTATCGAAAGCTGTATTACGGTAACGAAATGTCGCATCAAATGCCGCACGCAGAGCCGATACATCAATCTCAGCGGACTTCAACTTCCAGATGATATGTATGTCATAGAAATCCTTGCTTCTTCCGTTGGCTTCTGCTCGGTACAGTATGGTCTGAATCTTCTCGGCAAGTACCGTTTCAAGCGGATATACATTAAGTTTTATGATCTCACCGAATACTGTTGTATACGCAGATTCCTTTATCTCAGGCACAACAGGATCACCAGTGGCAATATCAACGCTAAATGGTACACGGATATTTGAAAGATGACCTATCAGGAAAAATCGAAATCCGCCGTATTCGTCCTGATCCCGTATCGGCTCGCCCTCACGAGCAAATTCAAACCATAAGCCTGAACGGTCATTTTCACTGATAATCGCTTCTATTGCCTGATTCAGAACCTGCAAATCCATCTGCATACCACGCATCAGAAAATCAATATCCATTGTAGCTCTTGTTGACAGACCGAGCAGATTTGACAGCAGAACACCGCCTTTCAGCGTAAAATAGCCCTTAAATTCGCTGCTTGCAAGCTGTTTCAGAAATTCGTCAAAGAAAAACTGTGTCAGAAGAATGTTAAAATGAACGCCTGTCTCCTTTGAACGATTACGAAGTTTTGCCGTTACACTATCCTTATTCACTGATTATCACCTCAATAATATCTTCAAGTTTCTGAGATATACGGAATTTCCCAGCATATTCACGGAGTTTCCAGATATCCTTATCCTTATGCTTGATATAGCTATGGAGTGCTTTTGCAAACACTTCCGCATCCTGATGCTTTCTGTTACGGATCAGGTCACAGATCGTTCGCTCCATATCGTATGCATAAACAGGATTTCCCATTTCTGTCCGGCATTCTGTGATACCGATCTCATACCAATTCCCGACAACGAAATGAACCATTGCTGTTTGGGATACCGCTGTAGCTTTATAACCCTGCGGAACGGTTACTTCCTCCATAAATGGTATCCTGTCTGTCAACTGATGAAGATAAAGTGCAGATTGATAAGAGAAAATACATTTGGGATATTTCTTTTGCAGGAAGTATTTTTCGTCATAACCTTCCGCCGAGGGAAGCATATAGATACCCCGTTCCACTCGTTCCAGTGTTCCATTTCGTACCATAGAAGTTAGAAACCAACTGTTGATACCATGAGCATTTGCATCTTTCGCTGTAATAATGCCATTGTTTTTATTGGCAATGTCTGCTATAATCTCAACCATTTTCATACTGCTCACTTCCTTTTCATCTTTATTATAACACAACTAAAGTAAAAATGCAAGCGAATTTCAAAAAAACGAACGGCTTCTTTATTGTGCCGTTCATTTTTATATAGCTTGCTGTATCTGTCTTGACTGAAACTTCTCTATGCTCCTTGTAGTAAGTCACAGGGCATGAAACAATCCTTGAATGTCATATTTCTATCAAAACACCATATATCGCAGCATCAGCATCATCCCAATATGCCCCGGATAAAACCAGTAGAAAAACCGTTTCCATCCCCCGGCTCCCTGTTTGCCATGATACAAGGACAGCGGCACCAAAGCCAGCAGCACCCCGAACATCTTAGCAAAGCTCAACAAGCTGTTATACTCCGGCAGATACACCAAAATCAGCAGCGGCACCGAGACCATACAGAACAGTATGCACTTGCGTTTCCAGTCCTGATCACTGGCGAAAACCATTGCCCAAGCCGGTATCAGCACCGACCAGTCCCCGATGCCGGCCAGGAGCAGTAGCACCCCGATCAGGATCCCTTTCACGGCTCCCGGCATCCGCTTACTGTCCCGTACCATCAGCATCAATAGCGACACGGCAAGCGTGAACAGCACGTTCCATTTTGAAAGAAAATCTATCGACCGAGCCGGTACCCCGTAGAAGTAGACATAGTAAAACGGTTGTGCGATCATTGCAAAGAACAAGAGCCGGAACAGGTACCGCTTGTGGGAATGGGTGTACCGGAAACCTTCGGCAAGCATGAATGCCATGATTGGTGCCGTCAGCCTCCCGATCAGACGCAGAACGTAATTGGCAGCACTGTCCGGCGGCAGGAAACCGTAGGCGAAATGGTCACAGGTCATAGCGATGATCGCAAGCAGTTTCAGTCTTGTGGCGGTAAGTTCCATGTTCTGAATTCCTCCCCGTTGCTGCCAAACATCCCGTTCCCACCAAACTTAGATGCCCGCCGGTATTCCTCCTGCTTGACCAGTTCCTCGACGTAGGTGCCAGCCAGTACTCGCTCCGCTTTCTCAAACACACCCGCCGCCAGTTTCAGCTGATCCTCTGCATCCTGCATTGCGATCTCTGCTTGTTTCAGCGTTTCCTCTTGCTGTGCCACAAGCGTATGGACTTGTTGGTAATTCTCCCGATTGACCATCGGATAATCAACCGTCAGGGTACGCTTGGCATCCTCAATCGTGAACCGACTCGACGGTTGTCCCTCGAAGTACAGCAGCAGCTTTTCCCGCAGTTTCCGGTAGCCGGTCAGGTTCTGCCGTTCACGTTGCAGCACCTTTTGGGCGGCATCCTTTTTCTGTTCGGCAGCGGCAAATTCCTGATGCAGTGTTTCCAAGGTTGCGCCCTCATTGAACCGATTATTCAGCGCAAGCAGTGCATCCAACTCCGCATCATTGACCCAAGAGAGAGCCTTCTGTGGGTTCTTCCTGTGGACAGGCAAGTCTCCCTTTTTGAATGCGATAGTGTAGAGGATCATGGTCTTGAGCGTGATGATGACCTCCTCCGATTTGTGATCCCGTTCCGCCCTCAAGGTTGTACTCTCCAGTTGCTTTTCAAACGCCATGCGATTCTTAATTCGCAGCATCAGACCGGATTCCGTGTACTCGGCTCCAAGCGATTTGAGCCGGATAAATTTCTGGGAATCCGGTGGCTTGACCGAGATGTATTTCCCGATCTTGACCTCATAGCCGTCCATCGTCAGGTACCCCAGCAAGTCCTCCATGCTATTGCAATCCATCATCCTCCTGTCCACCTCATCCCGCAACTGTTGCCGATAATTCGGATTCTCTGTCTTGATCTTTTCTTCAATATCCCGGATCACATCTACAAAGCAAGCCTGCGCCTCAAAGCCCGTAGAAGTGTCCCGATAGGGAATATGCCGTTTGTCCAATTCTGCCGTGACCGCTGCACGTTTTTCCTCCGAGGCATAGTAGAATCCCCGGTACTCCGATTGCGCATCCTGCCTGATAAATTCCGCCTCCTTTGCTTTCTGGATGAGGACTTTTTGCCGGATCGCTTGCTGCTCTTCCAGCGATAATGGTGCCGCCTTCAGTGCCTCCTGCACTGCACGTTCTGCATCCTTACTTGCTTTGAATGGCTCCACATCCATGTGCTTGTGGTGGTCGTGTTTGTCCTCACGCTGGATGCCGTGGCGGTTCAGGATCCGTTCCATTTCACGCCGTTCGGATTCCTCCCATGCAACAAGACTATTATGCGCCTTGCATTTGTTTTTGAATCCCATCTCATCCATAGCCGAGCGCATTGACACACCCACCTCCAGCCCCTTGGTTCTGCCATGTGTGTAAAAAGGAATGAAGTCAATGTGCAGATGCGGACTGTCCTCGTCAAGATGCAACACGGCGTTAAAGACATACAGGTTCGGGTTGCGTTGCTGAAAACTTTTCATATACTCATCCAGCATTTTCTGTGCCACTGCACCCCCCGCAGTCCCGCACCCTGCATTGTTCCTATCACCGAATTGTATGATAGCCTCATAGCACGTTTCCTCACGTTTGCTTTTCTGGATATGTTCGTAGTAATCATGGATCACTCTATCCGCCCTTTTTTGCTGCGCATTATATTTGGCAAGTGCATTTCCGAACAATTTTGTATAGCTTTCCCGTATATCCTCACGAACATAGGTAACGTTCTGGCAAGTCCTGCTGCCATCAATATTAGGTGCTATGAATTCCCGGTTGTTGTGGGCAATGTTCACTTTTTTCGGTACACTTGCTTTGCCGATCGTGAAACTAATGCTCATCTGCACATCTCATCACTCCTCTATGCTTTTCTTTTCAATCAGGTGGTGCTTTGCACCCCATTGGGTATTGTAATTTTGCCCCATTTGTCAAAATTACGATACCCAATAGCAGTTTTGACAAGCCCCTCTCCGGGGCTCATCAAAACTGATTGGGCAAGGTTGCACCTTGACGGCTCTGCTCCGCAGCTGGTGGATACCCCCAGACCCCCGAACAGACCGTCAAGGTCAACCTCGTTTTCATTTCTTATCCGG
>JAIKWY010000211.1 GCA_024684395.1 Oscillospiraceae bacterium | reverse complement strand
CAGGTCGCCGGACTTCTGACCGCCGCCAGGCAGTGAGTAGGTTTCTGCACTTGCACTTGTGATGGGCATCATGACGACAGCCATTGTGGCAGCAAGTACGCCACTTAATAATTTGTTGATTCGCATAGATATCAACCTCCCCTTACAAATATGTTAACATATTATGAAGAAAATGTCAATCATTTACACCTCGGCAGAATTCACGATTTTGGTGGAATATTTTTAGATAGCATCACGGAATGTATACCTCCAAACGCGAATACGCAATAAAATGAGAAGATTCAACATAACAACATTTAGTTGTTATGACATTCTAAACAAAATGCTACTGCACAATTTAGTGCAGTAGCATAAATCAGAGCTTAAAATTTTAAACGTTTAAGGATCACTCGTCCAGGTCCTCGTACTGCGGTGTGGCGGAGGTCGGCTTCTGCTCGGCGGCGGAATTGAGCGCTACGGTGATGATGAAACCGTCCATGTTGTTGCCGGAGATCGTGTAGACCGTGTCACCGGAGGGGACGCCGAAGCTGGTCTCGCTGCCGGAGGTGTTGGCAGGGATGTAGTACATGCCGTACTGCGCACTGCCGCAGGCTACACGGAGCATACTGTCGATCGAGTAATTCTTGACGGAATCAAGAAATTCCTCCAGACACAGGGAATTTTCACGGATGTAGGTCGCAGCTGCAACGCCGACATAGCGGTAGGTCGCACTCGTGCGGTTGGTGATGGTGTCGTCGAACTTGCCTTCCTTGCCCTCCGGATAGCGCAGGATGAAGCCGTATTCCGAGGCGTGCTCGTCAAGCCATGCATACTCGCCCTCGGGCTTGTAGTAGTTGGAGCCTTCGCCCTCGGGGAAAATGCCCATCGTCAGCGTTCTGCCGGTGCGGAAATCGTAGTCGCCGGAGTCGAAGGTATAGCCCTTGATCATGCGGATGTCCGTGTTGCCGGTCGCCTGATAGAATGCCTCGAACCACGAATCCATCGCATAGGCGGCTGTTCTGTCCAGACCGACCTCCCAGTCGGAGGCGAGGTAGTGCTTCTCTGATTTGGTATCGAGGATGCTCTTGATGGTGACGAAGTTGATGTCCGCAGAGGTGCCGCTCGTTACGGCATCGGGGTCGAAATCACACGGATATTCGGCATTGGCGAGGATCAGATCGCCGGAATGGATGTCGCTGCTGGACTTGGAGATCGTCTGATAATCCCCAGCCGGCGACGCCTTTGCCTCGGTGGCTGCCGGGACGGGCTGACCGCCGGGCAGTGTCTCGAGCTGATCCACGAGGGGATCGGTGGGCTTGACTGCCGTTTTTTCTTTATGCTTGCCGCAGCTGCTGATGCAGGATGTCAGGATCAGGATCAGCACGGCAAAGATGATGATGACGAAGATAATGCGGTCATATCTGACACGATAGCGTTTTTTAGGGGAATTTTGTGCCATATGGGTTCTCCTTATTAGTAGAGTAAAAATGCGGTTCCTGCTGCCGGTCTCCCGGCGCTTCTGAATTTCATACACATTCATTATAGCACAAAAGTGACGGCATGTAAACACCTTTTGCAGGATTTTTACAAAATTCTCATAATTCGCAAAGCCGGAATGTCCGGACGGCTGTGACTTTCTGCGGGAGATGTATTGACGAAAACGGGCGTATCATGCTATAATGGGGGCATAGCAGGTCCTGCCGGGGTACTGGCATCGTGCATCATCTACAAAAATGAGCGTGATTCTTTGTGCAGCATTTCCCATAAAATGCACCCGGCAAAAACGTACAACAAGACAGAAGCGCAAGCAGGAAGGAGCAGCCATGACAGACTCGGAATTTGAAAGCGCTGTCGAGAAGATCCGTGCCGGAGACAGCAGCGGTCTGCGGGAGATCTATGACGCTTACGGCGACAGGATCTACAGGATCTTTCTGGGAAAGGTACATCATCACCAGGATGCGGAGGATCTCACATCGGATTTCTTCCTGAAGCTCTGGGAATGCGCCGGTTCCCACCGTTCCGGGCAGGGACACAGGAGCTGGCTGACGACCATCGCCCGGAACATGGCGATCGACCATCTCAGAAAGTCCGTGAAAATGATGCCGGTGGAGGACGCCGAGGAGGCAGGGCTCCCGCCGGATACCGACACGCCGGAGACGTCCGTGCTCGGCAATATGCAGGCGGCAGAGCTGCTGTCCTCTCTCTCTGAGGATGAGCAGGAGATCGTCCGGCTGCATGTGGCTGCGGAGCTGACGTTCCGGGAGATCGCAGAGGTGCTGCAAAAACCGCTTGGCACGGTGGCGTGGAAATACCGCAACGCCATCGGAAAGCTTCAAAAACGAGCAAAGGAGGGACGACTGGTATGACAAGACATGATGTGGAACAGCAGTGCCGTGAAGCATTGCAGCAGAATATACCGGACAAGGAAGCCCTCTGGAAGCGCATTGAGGCGAACCTTCCCGCACAGCCGGCGCAGCAGCCTGCGGAGGAACCGCCGAAGCGGAAGATCAGCATGGTCTACCGGACGATCGCAGCGGCGGCTTGCTTCGTATTCGTGGCAGGCGGTCTGGCAGTCTGGGGACTGAGCCAAACTGCGAAAAATGCCCGGAAAACTGAGACGGCACGTCCTTCGTACAGCAATAATGTGGACTTTGCCGGCGAACAGGCGGTCCAGGAACAGGCTGCCGAAGCGCCCGCAGAGGAAGCGGAGGCTTATGAACCGCAGGGTGAAGCAGCTGCTCCTGCAATGGATGAGCAGGCGCTCGATTTCGCCGGGGATCAGCTGTATGACGGTACGGCGAAGTCCGAAGAGGCGAAGCGGGAGAACAAGCTCACCTATGCACAGCTCAAAGTCCCGCAGACGACCGAGATCGCCGCAGTGACCGACCGCTCGAAGCTGAAGACCGGGGACAGCTATTTCACCGAGGAGAGCGTGCTCGAGAACACATTCGCCATCGTCAAGGCGGAGGTGCTCCGTGGGTCGCAGGAGGAGAGCTCCGGCGTGATGACCTACACGCTGCATGTGCTGGAAAGCTACAGCAGGGGAGAGGGTCCCGGCGTGACGCTGACGCTTTCGACAAGCTCGCCCTATCTGATGGAGAAGGGGCATGTCTACTATCTGCCGCTGCACTATGATGACAGCATCCCGGGCGACTGGGAACTGAGCTATGCGGATGCGCCGCAGATCGAGTGTACACAGGACGGGAAGATCCTGTATCACAGCGGCTGGGCAACGCTGCTGCAAAGACAGAGCATTCCGGTAGTTTGTGAGCCGCAGTATGACAGCGACTTCTTCTATGACAGGATGTATCTGACGGACAGTACCGCATTGGAAGAACTGCTCGATGTATGGGCGTCGATGCAGTAAACGCACAGAAAGAATAAGAATGTAGGAGGGACTTGCTATGAAAAAGACTATGAGAACCCTGAGAACCGCCGTTTCGGCGCTGCTGATCACCTCGATGCTGTTTTCCCTTGCTGCCTGCGGGAGCGCCCCTATGGAGGATGCCGCCCCGAATATGAGCAAGCAGAACATCCGGGGCGAGCTCTCCGGTCAGATGAAGGGCGGCATGGAATATGCAGCCGAGGCGGAGTATGATAACGGAGCGGTGTACTTTGACGATGTGAACACGGAGTCCTATGCGCCGATCACCGAGAACGCCTTCCGGAATGTTGCAGATGAGCCGCTTTCGACCTTCTCGGTGGATGTGGATACGGCATCCTACTCCAATGTGCGCCGGATGCTCCGCAGCGGTCAGACCGTCCCTGCCGATGCCGTGCGCATCGAGGAGATGATCAACTACTTCAACTACAGCTATCCGGCTCCGACGGACGGTGCGCCGCTCTCTGTCACGACGGAGATGTATGACTGCCCGTGGAATACGGACGACCAGCTCTTCCTCGTGGGATTGCAGGCGGAGAAGATCGACATGACCGAGCGCAAGCCGATGAACCTTGTGTTTCTCGTGGACGTGAGCGGGTCGATGTATACCGCCGACAAGCTGCCGCTCGTGCAGAATGCCATCAACATGCTGGCGCCGGAGCTGAACAAGAACGACCGCATCTCCATCGTGACCTATGCGGGCTATGAGACAGTTGTGCTCGAGGGCTGTTCCGGTGCGGATCAGAACGCCATCACCGATGCCATCAACAGCCTTGAAGCGGGCGGTTCGACTGCCGGCGAGGCGGGTATCCGGAAGGCATACGAGATCGCTGAGAAGAACTTCATCGAGGGCGGCAACAACCGTGTGATGCTGGCAACGGACGGCGACCTGAATGTCGGCATGTCCACGCCGGAGGAGCTGAAAAAGCTCGTGGAGGAGAAGCGGCAGAGCGGCGTGTTCCTGTCTGTGCTGGGCTTTGGTGCGGGGAACATCAAGGATGACAACATGGAGACGCTTGCGGACAACGGCAACGGCACCTATGCGTACATCGACTCCGAGCTCGAAGCACGGAAGGTGCTCGTTTCGGAGATGGGCGGCACGCTCTACACCGTGGCGAAGGATGTCAAGCTCCAGGTGGGCTTCGATCCGGAGATGGTGGAGAGCTACCGGCTGATCGGCTACGAGAACCGGCTGCTGACGAATGAGGACTTTGCCAACGATGCAGTCGATGCCGGCGAGATCGGCTCCGGGCACAATGTCACGGCGCTGTATGAGCTGGTGCTGACGGACAAGGCAAAGGCAGAACTGGCGGATGCGAATGCTGCCGATCCGCTGCTGACCGTTTCCATGCGCTACAAGGCACCGGACGGCGACGAGAGCCAGCTTCGGGAGTATCCGATCGCTGTCAAGGACTGCTACACCGGGCAGATCGGCAGGAACCTTGCCTTTGCGGCGGCAGTGACGGAGTTCGGCATGATCGTGGGGCAGCGGGAGCGCTACGGGGCTTCCTACGACCAGATCAAGGAACTGCTCGGCAAGACGGACATCCAGGACAGCTACCGGAAGGAGTTCGCAGAGCTGGTGGAGTATGTGAAGTGATGCGCTTTTCTGAACGAAATTGTCAACCTCCCTGTCGTGATGGCGGCAGGGAGGTCTTTGACTGTCAAAAAATGCTGAAACATGCGATTATCTGCCTTCAAAAGGGGGAGGATAATCAAAAACGGGGGCTTCAGGGGGCGTCAGCCCCCTGAAAAACAATAGCCCCCTCTCTCTGGGAGGGGGTTGGGGGTGGGCGCTCTGCGGGGAACCTGCCTCAAAACACATTTCATTGACAAGCTGCGCTCTCCCAATCATAATGACGGCAGGGACTTTTTTGTGCGATTGTAACATTTTTTTGAACGACTTTACACCGGAGTGGATCTATGCTATAATAAAAGTAACAATGACCTGATGAGGAGGGGTTTGCATGGACATTCTGAACAGATCCCGCAGAAGGGCGGTGCGGCTCGTGGCTGCCTGCCTGCTTTGCATGACGATGCTGCCGGTGCAGCCGCTTGCAGGCGCTGCTAGAGATGCATTTGATTCGCAGACGATCACGGTCGATCCGACCGGCGAGGCTCGCAACGGCGAAGGCTATTCGGCGGTGCTCTACGACATCACAAACGGCTTGCCGACCTCCGATGCCAATGCCATTGCCATGACCTCGGACGGCTGTATCTGGATCGGCAGCTACAGCGGTCTGCTCCGCTATGACGGCAACCGCTTTGAACGTCTCGATTCCACCACCGGTATCGCCAGCGTGGTGAGCCTGTTTGTGGACAGCAAGGACCGGCTCTGGATCGGCACCAATGACAACGGTGCGGCGGTGCTCGAAAAGGGTGAGTTCCGCTACTTCAAGGTCAGCGACGGGCTCGGCTCTGCTTCGGTGCGCTCCATTGCGGAGGATCCGGCGGGGAATATCTATATCGCAACGACAGAGGGCGTCTCCTGTGTGGACGGGAATATGGCAGTGCATCCGATCGAGGATGCGCAGATCGGCGGGGCATACATCCGCTCGCTGCGGCAGGGCTGTGACGGGGCGGTCTACGGCGTGACGATGGATGGCACGGTCTTCACGCTCCGGAACTCTCAGGTCACGGGCTGCTATGCGCCGGAACAGCTCGGCATCACCGATGCGAGAGCGATCTGTCCTGACCCGGACAGGGAGGGCTGCCTCTACATCGGTACGATCGGGTCAAAGCTGTACTACGGCAAGCTCGACGGCGGCTTTACGGTCGAGAAGGAGATCGACACCGGGCGTCTCGAATGCATCAATGCGATCAACTGCGTGGACGGCTCGCCGTGGATCTGCACGGACAAGGGCATCGGATACTATATGCGGGACGAATTTACGCCCATCAGCAATGTGCCGATGACGACTTCGGTCGAGTGGATGTGCGTGGACTATCAGGGGAATCTCTGGTTCACCTCCTCGCAGCAGGGCGTCATGAAGATCGTCTCCAACCATTTCACGGATATTTTTGAGAAATACCATCTGGAGGACGAGGTCGTGTATTCCACCTGCGTGGCGCAGTCCATGCTGCTGGTCGGCACGAAGAATGACGGACTGATCGCCGTCCGGAACGGGAAGCGCATGGGCAATATCACGGTGACAAGCGCTGTTTCGGCATCCGGGAAGCGCTATGACGACAAGGATCTGCTGACGATCCTGGAGGACAGCAAGATCCGCTCCATCATCCGGGACAGCAGGGAACGCATCTGGATCTCCACCTTCGGCGAGGCGGGGCTCGTGCGGTACGATTACGGCAAGGTGATGCGCTTCGGACCGGAGGACGGACTGCCGTCCGACCGTGTGCGGACGATCCTCGAACGTCCGGACGGGTCGTTCCTTGTGGCATGTACGGGCGGTGTGGCGGTCATCGAGGATGACAAGGTCACGAAGGTCTATACGGAGGCGGACGGCATCGACAACAGCGAGGTGCTGACGGTCTCGGAGGGGACGGACGGCGAGATCCTTGTCGGAACGGACGGCGGCGGCATCTTTGTCATCGGCGATGACGGGGTGACGCATTACGGCACGGAGGAGGGGCTCTCCTCGGAGGTCGTGATGCGGATCAAGAAGGATGCCACCCGGGATCTGTACTGGATCGTGACGAGCAATTCCATCGCCTATATGGATGCGGAGCATCAGATCCATACGGTGAAGGATTTTCCGTATCCCAACAACTTCGACCTCTACCAGAACAGCCGGGATGAGATGTGGATCCTCAGCAGCAGCGGCATTTATGTCGTGCCGACGGAGGAGCTGATCCGCAATGAGGAGATCGAACCACGGTTCTACGGACGGGAGAACGGTCTGACACGCATCGCCACTGCCAACTCCTACAGCGAGCTGACGGAGGAAGAGGAGCTGTACATCGCCGGTACCTCCGGCGTGGCACGGGTCAACATCAACGAGCCGTTTGAGGATGTGACCGGCATCCGGATGGATGTGCCCTTTGTCGATGTGGACGGGGTGCGCTATTACCCGGATATGGACGGCGATTTCAAGGTGCCCGCTTCGACGGAGCGGCTGACCATCCACGGGTATATCTATCATTATTCTCTCACAGAGCCGCAGGTCGTCTACAGTCTGGACGGCTTTGACAGAACGGCATCTGTCACGGGACGGAGCGACTTCGGTCCGGTCATCTACACGAATCTGCCGGGCGGGTCGTACCGGTTCACCATGAAGCTCACGAATGAGGAGGGGAGGAGCAGTCAGCTGTTCTCCGTGAAGATCGTGAAGCAGAAGGCACTTTTTGAGCAGATCTGGTTCCAGGTGTGCTGTCTGCTGCTCGGGGCGGCGCTGATCGCCTTCCTCGTGATCATGCTCATCCGGATCCGGACGAAGAAGTACCTCAAAAAGCAGGAGGAGGACAAGATGCTCATCCGCATGATCGTGGAGGCATTCGCCAAGGTCATCGATATGAAGGATGAGTATACCAACGGTCACTCCACCCGTGTGGCGGATTATACGGTCATGCTGGCACGGGAGCTTGGCTATGATGAGGAAACGCTCGAAAAATGGCATAATATCGCATTGCTCCACGACATCGGCAAGGTCAGCGTCCCGCAGGGCGTGCTCAACAAGCAGGGCAAGCTGACGGACGAGGAATTTGCGCTCATCAAGTCGCATCCGGTGCGGGGCTATGAGACGCTCAAGGAGATCAGCATCATGCCGGAGCTGGCGGTCGGCGCAGAATCGCACCATGAGCGCCCGGACGGCAAGGGCTATCCGAAGGGGCTCAAGGGCGACGAGATCCCCCGTGTGGCACAGGTCATCGCCGTGGCGGACTGCTTCGATGCGATGTATTCCGACCGTCCTTACCGGAAGCGCATGAACTTTGACAAGGCGGTCTCCATCATCAAGGAGGTATCGGGCACGCAGCTGACATCGGATGTGGTCGATGCGTTCCTGCGGCTCGTGGACAAGGGCGAGTTCCGGCTGCCGGAGGATCACGGCGGCGGCTCGATGGAGGACATCGACAACATCCACAAGAAGCAGAATGCGGAGGAAGCGGAAAAGAAAGCGGAGGCTGCATCCACGGAGCCGGAGAAGAAGCCGGAGACTTCCGAAAAAAGTGAAAAGTAGATGAAAACCGTTGACTTTTTGCACAGAATGTGGTAGAATGATAACAGGCGGGAGAATGGCTCCTGCACGATCTAATCCATAATGAGGTGATTGCTATGCTGATTCCTGTTACGATCGCAAAGATCGGTGTCGCTGCGGCAGCTGTTGCACTGGGTACTGCCGGTGTGATCATCCTGACCAGCGATGAAGCCAAGAAGGTCTACACAAAGATCACGGCTGCTGCGCTCCGTGCGAAGGATGCCGTGGACGATGCTGTGACGGACATTGCAAGAAATTGCAGCGAGATCATTGACGACGCTGTTGCTTACAACGAGCAGCGAGCGGCTGCCAATGAAAATGGTGACGCAATGGTCGAGGAAGCCTGGGAAGAGGACGCTGAGACGGAGATCACCGATGTCACGGACACAGAAGAAGTGACAGATGCACCGGAGGACACCGAGGAATAACGAAACAACGAACAGACCGCTTCGGCGGTCTGTTTCATTAGGAGGGAATACATTTTGAAGCTGACGATATTGCAGCTTGGCGTACTGGGCGCCAATTGTTATGTACTGGAAAACGGCAGTGAGGCGGTCGCCATCGACATCGGCGGGACGCCGGAGCGGCTGATGCAGCTGCTCGGGGAGCGTGGTCTGACGCTGAAAGCCATCCTTGTCACGCACGGGCACTATGACCATGTGGGCGGCGTGGAGGAAGTCCGGGAACAGACCGGTGCTACGGTCTATGTGCATGAGGCGGATGCAGAATGCCTGACGAGCGGGCAGAAGAACCTTGCCTATCAGCTCACCAGTATGCGCTATACGCCGGTGCGGGAGTATACCACCGTGCAGGACGGGCAGACCATCCGGGCGGCTGGGCTGGAGATCGGTGTGATGCACACGCCTGGGCACACGCCGGGCGGTGTCTGCTATCGTGTCGGGGATGCGCTGTTCACGGGGGATACGCTGTTCTGCGGCGGTATCGGACGCATCGACCTCGGCGGCAACCGGAAGGACATGCTCGCCTCGCTCCAGAAGATAGCGGCGCTGCCGGGGGATCCGGCGGTCTATCCGGGACACGGCGAGAGCTCCTCGCTCGCATGGGAGCGGGAGCATAATCCGTACATGGGGGTCAGATGATGGAGGATAAGCAGTATGTATTGATCTTCCGGGGGCATTCCTTCGGCTATGAGGTGCAGGCGACGGCGAAGGTCTTCATCCCCGGTGTGCGCTTCATCCTCTGCGAGAACGGAGATGCGCCGGAGGGCGTTCCGAACAGGATCCTGACGACGATCAGCCCGGAGGATGGCTCTTTGCTGCTGACAGCGGCGGCGGAGCTGCACGGGAAGTCAGGCGAAAAGCGCCGCACGCTCCCGGCGGATGCCCCGTCGGAGGAGCAGGAGCTGGCGCTTTGCCGGCTTTTGTATGATCTTTTGCAGGAGATGACGGGCTATACGCCGCCGTGGGGGCTGCTCACGGGCATCCGTCCGGTGCGGAAGGTCATCCAGTGCCTGGATGCGGGCATGACGGCGGAGGAAGCGGGCAACATGCTGCGGGAGCGGTATCTGGTGTCCGAGAAGAAGATGCAGCTTGCGGTGGATACGGCGCTCGTGCAGCAGCCGATCCTGCCGCATTCGGCGAAGGAGATCGGGCTCTATATCTCGATCCCGTTCTGTCCGACGAGGTGCAGCTATTGCTCGTTCGTGTCGCATTCGATGGAGACGGCAAAGGCGCTCATTCCCGGCTATGTGGAGAAGCTCTGCGAGGAGATCGCTGTCTACGGCGAGATCATCCCGGCATACGGGCTGACGGTGCAGTCGGTCTATATCGGCGGAGGAACGCCGACGGCCATTTCTGCGGAACAGCTCCGCACGGTGATGGAAGCGGTCGCAAAGCACATCGACCTCAGCCATGCACGGGAATATACCGTGGAAGCGGGGCGTGCGGATACCATCACGGCGGAGAAGCTCGCTGTCATCAGGGAGATGGGGGCGACACGCATTTCCGTCAATCCGCAGACCTTGCAGGACAGTGTTCTCGAAGCCATCGGCAGACGCCACACGGCACAGCAGGCGGTGGATGCCTTTCTGCTGGCACGGGAGATGGGGTTCGATGACATCAACATGGATCTCATTGCCGGCTTGCCGACGGATACCTATGACGGCTTTGCGGACACGCTCGGGCGGGTCATGGCATTGCAGCCGGACAGCATCACCGTCCACACGCTGACGCTCAAGCGGTCGGCGGATCTGTACCAGTCGGAAACGGCAGAGGGGACGATCGGAGAGGTGGAGCGCATGGCGGCGCTCTCGGCAAAACTGCTGCCGGAGGGCGGCTGGCGTCCGTATTATCTGTATCGGCAGAAAAATACCGTCGGGAACCTCGAAAATGTGGGCTATGCAAGACCCGGCAAGGAGAATCTGTACAACATACTCATCATGGATGAGACACAGACCATCCTCGGGGCGGGCTGCGGGGCTTCCACGAAGATCGTGTTCCCGGACGGCGATATTGCACGGATCATGAATTATAAATTCCCGTATGAATATATCGACCGGTTTGAAAAGATGATGGAAAAGAAGCAGACCCTCCGGGAGCTGCTTGTGAAGCTCGGACAGTGAGGTAGGAGATGAGACCAGTGATGTTCTATTTTATGACAGAAGCAAAGCCCTGTGCGGACAATCCGGAATGTGAGGAATGCACGGGCGCTTATGTCAATTGTTTTATCCAGGCGGAAACCGTCACCTCTGCCATGCAGACGATGCAGGCGCTGCTTGCTTCCGAGGGATGGGAGCAGGTGCAGATCCTGGAGTGTGCCGAGGCGGATGACAGGGAATCCTATGCGGAGGATGAGGAGCTGCTGGAATGCTATGACGAAGCGGAGGAATGCGGCAGCAGCGCTGTGTTTTATACATGGGATCAGGACGAAGAGGAGTAACACATGCAGAAAAACGAGATCTATGAGACGGTCATCACCGGCATGACGGCGGAGGGTTCCGGCGTGTGCCGTGTGGACGGCATGGCGGTGTTCGTGCCGATGACGGCGGTCGGGGACAGGCTGCGGGTGCGCATCGTGAAGGTGCTGAAAAGCTATGCATTCGGCATCATTGAAGACCTGCACGACCCGGCGGACGGGCGGCAGGAGCCGGACTGTCCGGTGTTCCGGAAATGCGGCGGCTGCGTGTTCCGGCATGTGACCTATGAAACGGAGCTGCAATACAAGGCACAGCTCGTGGAGGATGCGTTCCGGCGCATCGGCGGGCTCGATCCGGCATTTCAGCCCATCCTCGGTGCGGAGACCCGGGACGGCTACCGCAACAAGGCACAGTATCCGGTCACGGAGCAGGACGGGCATCTGGTGTGCGGCTTCTATGCACGGCACAGCCATCGGGTGGTACCGTTCACGAAGTGTGCGCTCCAGCCGGAGCAGTTCACGGAGGTCATCGAGTGGCTGCTCCCGCAACTCGAAGCGGCGGGTGTGACGGCTTACAACGAGGAGGCACACACGGGTGAGCTGCGGCATATCTATCTGCGGAGAGGCTTTCATTCCGGGGAGATGATGCTCTGTCTGGTGACGAGGGTATCTGTCAGGAAGAAGATCGGGAAGCTGCTGCCGGAGATACAGGCGCAGTTCCCGGATCTTGTGAGCATTTCGGAGTCGGTGAATCCGGAGCGGACGAATGTCATCATGGGCAAACAGATCAGCGTGCTGGCGGGTGCGGGATGCATCACGGACACGATGTGCGGGCGAAAGGTCGAGATCTCGCCGCAGTCGTTCTATCAGGTCAACACGGCGCAGGCGGAGCGGCTGTATGCGGTCGGCAAGGAATTTGCCAAGCTGACCGGTACGGAGACGCTGCTCGATCTCTACTGCGGTGCGGGGACGATCGGGCTTTCGATGGCGGATCGGGTGAAGAAGCTGATTGGCGTGGAGGTCGTTGCATCGGCGGTGGACAATGCACGGCGGAATGCGGCGGAGAACCACGTTGACAATGCGGAGTTCTTCTGCGGCGATGCGGGCAGCATCGCGGACAGGCTGCGCACCGAGGGGACTCGTCCGGATGTCATCGTCGTGGATCCGCCCCGCAAGGGCTGCGATGCCCTCACCGTGCAGAGCTGCGCTGCCATGCAGCCGGAACGCATCGTCATGATCTCCTGCAATCCGGCGACTGCGGCACGGGACTGCAAGGCGTTCGGGGAGCTGGGGTATGTGACGGAATGCGTGCGGGCGGTGGATCTGTTCCCGGGGACGGCGGCTGTGGAGTGCGTGGTGCTGATGACAAGGATGGGAAAGTAAGAATAAGAAAAGCGCCGAAGATCGGCGCTTTTCTGTTATGAAGGGATGATGGATCCCATAACGCATACTGATCCGGACAGCGCATGGTTCGCTCGCCTGAATGTCTTTCAGTCACCGTAGGGATGTGCATTTTGCATCCCGGTGAAAAACGGACCGATCTTCTCTGTATGTGCAAGAAGATCATCAACCTGTTCCTTGGTGATGCGGCAAACCCACATGGGTGCAGAATCATGGCAGCCTCTCGGCGTGTAATCTGACGCCAGCTCATAGTACTCATGTGCCGGCCAGTGACACCGGAAGATGATGTACTGCGGCGTTTTCGCCAGAAGCTGCGTATTGCCTCCGTAAAGCGGCAGCTGGTGGTCTTTTTCGATGATGGGCTGATCCACATAGCTGCTGTACTTCTTGTCAGCCTTGATACGTTTGCGGAGCCATTCCACTACCTTGTCGGGATGTTCCAGGAGATATTTCGCCTCGGATTCATCACTTGTCCATATCTCCGGACAACTGGTATCACGGATACCTCCCTTTACAGGAAATTCGCTCCGGACATAGTATCTTGTATCATCGGGATAGCTGTAATGTACAATGCAGCAGAAGCCGGCGTCATAAATGATCTCGCCATGCACACTGATGATATAACCTCTGTAGCCCAGATACTCATTGCTCATAATGGACACTCCTTTCGTAAGCGCTGCAATTACTGACGGATCGCAGCAAGTTCTATCAGCGTTTTCAGCTGTTTGTTAAGTGGGGGAAATGACAAACATTATGGGTAGAGATACTGCCTGAGCGGTTCAGGAAGGCTCTTATCCCAGATCTCAGCGATCTGTTCCGGCGAGAAGTGCATATCTCCGAGCAGCCATTCCAGCATGAACTGCACGAGACCGTAGGCATAGAACTTTATCATTCCCATTGTCTCATCGGGGATATACTCGGTCATCAGGTGTTTCTGCACTTCCACTTTCAGAAACTCGGTATTTCTCTTACGGACATACTCGATAAAAGAATCCTGTCCGCTGGTGTGCCTCAAAGCGTTTTTGATAAATTCACAGTTTTCGGCATAATATCTCGCTCCGTCAAGCAGAGTATCTTTCCAGAGATAGCTTTTATTGTCGATCCTGCCCATGACTTCGCTCACACGGGAGTATATATCCAAACGATAAGGTCATATTTATCCTTGAAGTGGTTATAGAAAGTCGGCTGCGACATGCCGCAATTATTCGTGATCTCGGTGATTGTGATCTTGTCGATGCGCTTTGTCTGCGCAAGCTCCAGAAAGGATCCGGCAAGCAGTTCTTCCGTTGTTTTTCGTTTCATGCGTTACACCCCGGCAGGCTTATTTACTTTGATTATTCCATAATTTGCTGTGCAAGTCAACCACGGGATACCACAGGAGCTTCTGATCCTGCACACCGATCAGCAGTGCTGTGAGCGGTCATCCTGCGGTGCCCCATGCTTGTTTGACGTGCCGCTTTCTATTTGTGTTGGTGAAAATAAACAAAAAAACGCTGTGGATTTTGTTACCAGTCTAATTTCCATGATTTTTTTAGAGCAAATTCTCTGAATAACTTGACATGATAACAGGAATGTGGTAAAATAGATTTGAATAATGGAGTGTTGTGCATTTCTGTCTTGGCACGAGAACACCATCTCGTAAAATGTATCATCCTGCGAACAGGGGGCGGTCAGTATGGCAGTGCAGCTTTTCGAGCACAATCAAACAGCTTACAATGCAGCAGTTGCCATGCTTGCTGAGACGGGCAAGGCAGCTGTTATTCATCCGACCGGGACAGGAAGTGCCTTTATCGGATTCAAACTCTGTGAGGAGAACGCAAATAAACGGATCCTTTGGCTCTCGCCGTTGGAGACTGTTTTCAGGACACAGTGCGAGAATTGGGCTTCTGCCGGCGGAGAGAAACTCGATAATATCTTTTTTTTGACCTATGCCAAACTGATGATGCTCTCGGCGGAAGAGCTTTCCGAGTTGTTGCCGGATATGATGGTATATGATGAGTATCATCGTGCAGGTGCAACCTGCTGGGTACAAGGGGTCGAACGCCTGCGGTCGATGTATCCCGATCTGCCGGTGCTCGGACTTTCGGCAGCAAATACATGCGATCTTGACGGTCGGCGGGATATGACAGAGGAATGGTTCGGCAATACGACCGCTTCCGAGATGACACTTGGTGAGGCGATCGCTCGAGGTGTTCTGGATCCGTCCAAATATGTCCTCTCTGCATGTTCCTGTCAGAAGGATCTGGAAAAGTACAGGGAACGTGTGCAGGGCATAAAGAGTGAGACTGTACGTGATGAAGCAGCGGCCTGTCTTGAAGCACTGCGCCGTGCTTTGGAAAACACCGCCGGTTTGGATGCGGTGTTTGATCAGCACATGACTGAACGACATGGCAAATATATCGTGTTCGTACCGGATCATGATACAATGCTGGAATATATGACGCTTGCACAAACCTGGTTTGGGAAGATCGACAGAGAGATGCATCTCTATTCGGTCTGTTCTGATGATCCGTCTGAGAGCCGATCGTTGCGCGACTTCCAGACAGATCATTCTGATCATCTGCGTCTGTTGTACTGCATGGATGCACTGAGTGAGAGCGTACATGCAGAGGATATTTCAGGCGCTGTTCTGGTGCGTCCGACGATCTCTCCGATCAATTACAAGCGACAGATTGGGTGTGCGTTGTCAGCATCCGGATCACAGACTCCTGTCATCTTTGATGTGGTCAATACTATTGAAAATATGTATAGTGTTGATACTATTAAAGAAGAAATGCAGGAGGCGGTCGGATATTATCGGTCACACAACGGTGAAAAGCGGATCGTTCATGAAAGCTTTGATGTCATAGATGAGCTTGCAGGATGCAGGACGCTTTTTGAACAGTTGGAAGGGATGCTGTCCGCTTCGTGGGATATCATGTACTCCGATGCAGAGAAATACTATCATGAGCACGGTACGCTGGAAGTGCCTAAAAGCTATAGGACAGATGAAGGGTATTCACTATGGTCCTGGCTTTCGGTGCAGCGGCGTGTGCGTGCGGGAGAATCGAACGGCATTCTGACAGATGAGCAGATCGAGAAGCTCGATCGGCTTGGTATGCGGTGGGATGCCTCCAGGGATATTGCCTGGGATAAGTATTATTCTGCTGCTTTGGCGTACTATCATGAAATGCATAATCTTATGCCATTGCAGACCTATATCTCCCCATGCGGTATCCGGCTTGGGGAATGGTTAGTACGGCTACGGACATTGCGCAAAAGCGGATCGAATTGCAGTTATCTTACTCCGGAGCATATCGCTCAGCTGGATGAGATCGGAATGGTGTGGGATGTGTATGATTTTGTTTTTGAGCGCAATTATCACAGTGCAGTCAATTATTTCCGAAAGAACGGCGATCTCGAATGCCACCAGGATTATGTGGATGACCAGGGGATCCGGCTCGGAGCATGGCTCAATTATTTAAGACAACAGTATAAGAAGCGCAACTGCACGTTTTTGACAGAAGAACAGTTCCGGCTCCTTGATGAGATTGGGATGCGGTGGGGCGGCAAGCATGATGTGCAATGGGATACCTACTATCAATGCTTGGTCTCCTACTGTGACCGGACCGGAAATACGGATGTTCCGGCGACCTGGAAGGAGGGCGGCATCCCGCTCGGGCGCTGGTACCGCAGGCAGAAGGATTTGTACGATGCCGGCGAACTGCGAGAGGATAGAAAAGCCAAGCTGCTTTCCCTGGGTTTAAGTTTGAAGATCGAAGATGCGTGGGAAAAGAAGTTTCAGCTTGCCAAGGCATACAGCGAAGCACATGACGGAAGTCTGAATGTGCCCGGCGATTATGTTGTCAATGGCGTATGGCTGAATAAATGGCTCAGCGAAATGCGTCTTTTGGGTGAAGGAAAGAGAAAAAAGAAGCTGACTGATGAACAGAAGCAAAAGCTTGCGTCTATCGGTATGACCTTTGGCAAAGCAAACAACGATCATGTATGGGAATCACACTATCAGGCTGTGAAGGCTTATATCGAGCGCACAGGCTCGATCGCGATCCCTGGTGATCTCTGTGACAAGAAAGTGAATCTGAAGAAATGGGTCAGCAGACAAGTGGCTGCTATGAAAAGCGGAGCATTGGAATGCCAGAAGCAAATGAAGCTGCAGGCTCTGGGTTTTACAAAAGACGAAATTGACCCATTTGAGGTAGGTATCGCACACGCAAAACGCTATTATGAACAGCATGGGGATCTTCTGGTCAAAGCCAGGGGATTTCTGTGCGATGATGGCTATAATCTTTCATCGTGGATCAGAAATATCCGCAGTAAGAAGAACAGCGGTAAGCTCTCTGAGGATCAGATGAAACGGCTGGAAGAAATAGGCATGGTATGGAGCGTGAAGCGGGATGTATGGAATGAGATGTTTGAAGCGGCAAAGAAATTTGCTGTCCCAGGTACACCTTTAAATATACCATTCCATCAGTGTGCAGGCAATGGGAAAGATCTGTATGACTGGTTTATGTCTCAGCGTAAGGCATATGCTGAAGGAAGACTTTCCAGTGAACGGTTACAGAAACTGTTGGGAATCGGTGCGATCATGGACCGGACGGATGCCGACAGTATCAGAAAAGGAGCCGAACAGCCCATAGAACTCCAAAAAGTGGATCGTGGTTTTCTGGGAAATGCGGTGAATGGATAAGAAGAGACTACTTCCTTCTTAAAGATACAGAGCATTATCGATATGTCAAGATATGCGTTCTTTACGGATGATCGATTTTAGAGAGGGAAAAGTGGTAGGGGAATTGCCGCAATATACCTATTTTGATGGCGGCATATGATTGATTACAAATCAGGAGGCCATTATGCAGGCGACTGAGATAAAAGCAAGAGATCACCTGCTGACGGAAGAAGAGGTGACCAGTGATTTTTTGAAATCACTGGAATCCAATAAGGATCCGAAGCCGACTCTTCCTGGCAGGGGAGAAAAGATCGGAGTTACACACTATCCGATACTGGAATTTGATGAGCGTGCGCTGCTCCTTCTGCATGAAGGCGTAGAGGAAACGCTGAAATACAGTACTGTTAAGCCGGCAGGCGGGAAGTTTTATGAGTTCTGCAAACGTGCATTTGATATTGTCGCATCCGCAAGTGCTTTGACGATCCTTGCGGTCCCGATCGGGATCGTGGCATTGATGATCTACATTGATGACAAGGGGAATCCGTTCTTCTCGCAGGTGCGTCTTACCAAGAATGGCAAGCCGTTCAGAATGTACAAATTGCGAACGATGTGTATGGATGCAGAAAAGCGTTTTGCCGAGGTCCAGAAGGATAACCAGACAGACGGACTGGCTTTTAAGAATGACAATGATCCAAGGATCACTCGTCTTGGCAGAACTTTGCGCAGATTGTCGATAGATGAACTTCCGCAGTTTTTAAATGTCCTGCAAGGTTCCATGAGCATTATTGGTCCTCGTCCGCCGCTTCCCCGTGAGGTGGTGCTGTATACACCGGAGCAGATGGACAGACTTCTTGTGAAGAGCGGGCTTTCCTGTATCTGCCAGACAGAAGGTCGCAGCGACATGGAATTTGACAAGTGGGTCGAAGGCGATGTGAAGTACATAAAAACTCGCAGCGCCGGACTCGATCTGAAGCTGATGTTCAAGACTGTGGGCGCTGTTCTGCTGAGGAAGGGCGCAAAATAAGCTGAAACCGAAATGCTGAAAACAGCTGGATTATTTTGGGATCCGGCGAGTGAAACAGTACGGTAATAGGCTGGATCATCATACATGAAAGGAACTACCTGTAAATGAGAGAGTTAAAGGGTTTGAGAATTGCAGTTGCAGGCACAGGGTATGTGGGGCTTTCTTTGGCTGTACTTCTTGCACAGCATCACCAGGTAACTGCAGTTGATATCGTGCCTGAAAAGGTGGAGCTGATAAATGCAAAGAAGTCCCCTATCCAGGATGACTATATCGAGAAATATCTTGCCGAAAAGGAACTGCATCTCACTGCTACGACAGATGGAAAGGCTGCTTATGCAGATGCTGATTTGGTGATCATTGCTGCTCCTACCAACTATGATTCACAGAAGAATTTCTTTGATACTTCCGCAGTGGAAGCAGTCATCAGTCTCGTGCTGGAAACCAACCCGGAAGCAACTATGATCATCAAAAGCACGATCCCTGTCGGATATACCGAGAGCATCAGAAAGAAATTCAATACCGACAGGATCCTCTTTAGTCCGGAATTTCTGCGTGAAAGCAAGGCGCTCTATGATAACCTTTATCCAAGCCGTATTATTGTCGGCTGCGATGCCAAGAACAGAGAAGTGGCAGAAATCTTTGCCAAGCTGCTTCAGGAAGGTGCAGAAAAACCCGACATTGATACACTGTTTATGGGCTTTACGGAAGCAGAGGCAGTTAAGCTGTTTGCCAATACATATCTTGCGTTGCGCGTTTCCTATTTTAATGAGTTAGATACTTATGCTGAAATGAAGGGACTTGATACGCAGGCGATCATCAACGGTGTATGCCTTGATCCCCGTATCGGAAATCACTATAATAACCCAAGCTTTGGCTACGGCGGCTATTGTCTGCCGAAGGATACCAAGCAGCTGCTTGCAAACTATGCAGATGTGCCTGAAGAGTTGATCAGAGCGATCGTAGACAGCAATCGCACGCGTAAGGATTTTATTGCGGATCGTGTGCTCAAGATCGCCGGAGGAAACAGTTACAGCGGCGGGTATGTAGGAGAAAAACAGGTCGTGATCGGCGTCTATCGCCTGACGATGAAAAGCAATTCCGACAACTTCCGTCAGAGCTCGATCCAAGGCGTCATGAAGCGTATCAAGGCAAAGGGTGCGACTGTTATCATCTATGAGCCTACATTGAAGGACGGCGATACATTCTATGGTAGCCTTGTTGTGAATGACCTTACAAAATTTAAGGAAATGAGCCAGGCTATCATCGCAAACAGATATGATAGCTGTCTGGATGATGTTGCCGATAAGGTATATACGAGAGATTTGTTTAGGAGAGATTGATCGGTGATGAAACTATGTTTTGTTTCTTCTTCAGGCGGTCATTGGGAAGAACTAATGTGTTTAAAAAAACTGATGACTCAATATCAATCCTTCTATATTACTGAATTTGGCGGACAATTAGAGGATTCTAATTTAGAACATATTTACGGCGTTAAAAAGATTGATCGACACGAAAAACTATTTATCCTTCATTTCGTAGGACTTTTTTTTCAGTCGTTCAAGATCTTTATAATAGAAAAACCGGATGTTGTAATTACAACCGGTGCTTTAGTTGCCTATCCAATTTGTTTGATTGCTAAACTGTTTGGAAAACGCATTATTTATATTGAATCTTTTGCTAGAGTCAATTCAAAATCATTGACAGGAAAAATGTTGTATCCAATCAGCGACCTGTTTCTGGTTCAATGGGAAGATATGGTCAAGTTGTACCCGAAGGCCAAGTATGTAGGTGGGATATTTTAATGGTTTTTGTTGCAGTTGGAACTCAGAAATTTCAGTTTGACCGATTGCTGAAAGCAATCGACGATCTGATCGCTGATCATAGCATCAGTGAACCGGTTTATGCACAAACTGGAATGTCAGATTATGTTCCCCATAACTATACCGCACAGCCCCAAATGCAGAAGAATGAATTTGACACCTTCATTTCACAATGTGATCTGTTGATCACTCATAGCGGTGTGGGAACGATCATGACTGGTTTGAAATATGAAAAACCTGTGATCGTCGTGCCAAGGCAAAAACAATATGGCGAACATATCGACGATCACCAGATCCAGATCGCAGATGCCTTCTCACAACAGAATATGATATTAAGATGTATGGACACGGGACAGCTTTTAGCCTGTATCCATGAGGCAAAAACGCATTCATTTGCAAAGTATATTTCAAGTAATGATAATGTGATCAATGAGATCAGCCTGTTTTTGAATGCTTTAGAATAATATCTGCAATTTCAGAAAACCACGGGAGGAATAATGAAAATATCAATCATTACATTACATAGAGTCAGAAACTATGGTTCTTCATTACAGACTTTAGCTACCCAGAGTTTCTTTGAAAAGCTTGGATTTCAGGTTGAGGTCATTGACTATTATCCCGAAAGATATACAAGTGCTGGGCTTCTGAAAAGGCTTAAAAACAAAAGCGCCAAGCTGCAAAATAATGTGATCTTGCTGATGGGCGCTAAGATGATCATGTCTATTTCGTATTTAAAGAAGAAAATCATATTTGATCAATTCCTGAAAAAGTACATCAACTTGTCTGAACATACATATCGTACTGAAAATGATTTGAAGGACTATCCGTTAAACAGCGATGCTTACTGCACTGGAAGCGATCAAGTTTGGAATAGTCATTGGAATGAGGGAATTGACAGCCCTCTGTATTTAAGTTTTGTACCGCATGAGATGTATAAGTTTTCCTATGCATCAAGCATTGGTAATGAAATGTTAAGTAATGAGGAAGCAGCAATGGTTTCTGGGCTATTGCGAGACTACGCACATATTGCAGTCAGAGAAAACAAAGGCGTAGCAGTTTTGGAACGTATCGGATTGAGAGCTGTACAGATGCTTGATCCGACCCTTTTGTTTTCTATGGAGTTCTGGAATCGCTATGTAAAAGATAAATATGGTAAAAAGCGGTATATCGTGACCTATAACCTCCATCATGACAAGAGGGTAGATGAATTAGCGCAGAATCTTGCAAAGGAATATGGAATGAAGGTATACAATATCAGCTATAATATCCATGATATTGTCAGAAAAGGAACGTTAAAATGGTGTCCGAGTGTGGAGGACTATCTTGATCTAATCAGGAATGCACAGTATGTTGTGACTGATTCTTTTCATGCGACGGTGTTTTCTCTCGTTTTCCACACGAAATTCTTTTCGATTTATCCTGAACAGGCAAGTTCTCGTATCAGAAGCATCCTGGCATTGACTGGTCTGAGCAACAGAGCATCAGACCAGATTCCAGAGATCAGCCAAGTGGCAGCCGACATAGATTTTCAGAAAACAGATCGTATTTTGGAAAATGAACGTCAGAAAGCAGCTGCATACATGGATATGATCAAAAATGAAATAACCGAACGTGCAACTAAGGAGAAGTGTTGATGATGCAGGAAGGAAGACCCGTTCCAGTTCTGTTTAAAGAAAAAAAAGATTGTTGTGCTTGCTGTGCATGTATGAATGCTTGTCCCAAGGATGCAATTAAGATGCAGGAAGACGAGTGCGGCTTCCTGTATCCGGTAATAGATCCCCAGCAGTGTATCCGATGCGGCAAATGCCAGAAAGCCTGTGCGTATCAAAATATCAAAGAAACCAACACACCGTTTCAGACCTGGGTAGCCGTTTCCAAGGAAGAGACCATCGTTATGAACGCTGCATCGGGTGGTGTTTTTTCTGCACTGGCTACCGGCTATTTTAAAGAAGGTGGCTTTGTAAGTGGAGCTGTTTTTGATAAAGATTTCACGCTTTATCACATCATCACCGAACAGTCCAAATTCCTCTCTAAATTGCGCGGATCAAAATATACACAGAGCAGCATAGGCTATGTTTTGCGTGAAATCAAGAAAAAGCTCCTGGAAAACAAACAGGTTCTTTTTTGTGGAACCCCTTGTCAGGTTGCCGGACTAAAATCATATCTTGGGAAAGAATATGCGAATCTTCTTACAATTGATTTGATATGTCACGGTGTTCCATCCAACCGATCATTCAAAGACTATATTCACCATTTTGAAAAGAAGAATAATATTCAAGTGAAGAGCTTCACTTTCAGAGACAAGCAGGTCGGCTGGGGGAAAAATGGTAGCATTATAACACAGTCTGGCAAACGCTATAAACTTTTTGAGACTGCACAGTCGTATTTCTATTATTTTGCGTATAGCATTATTATGCGTGAGAATTGCTATACTTGTAAATATGCCTGTTCCCACAGACCCGGCGATCTTACAATCGGTGATTATTGGGGAATCCAAAAAGAGCACCCAGAGTTGTTGAACAAGCAAAATCTCGATGAATCCAAGGGCGTTTCTGTCATCATTGTCAACACACAGAAAGGCGTTTCTGCGCTCCAGAAATATGGCTGTGAGTTACGGCTTTACGAGTCATCGTTTGAAAAGGCAGCAAGAGGTAATGCACAATTGAATAAACCCACTGCACACCAGCCGAAAAGAGAAGATGTTCTCTCTCTTTATGCAAAAGCAGGGTGGGAAGCTGTTGATGACAAATTTCAAAACGAAATTGGCATCAAAAAGTATTCTGGGTTCGTTAAGAGCCTTATCCCTCGTGACCTAAAAAGAGTACTGAAGAGGTTCATTAAGAATTAGAAGTATTTCAGAAAGTACTAAATCATTTTTGATAATTTGAGTTAAAATGGAATCAATTCAAAATATCGAATTATGTTTAGGCTTCTCTTGTAAAATGGGAATTGTTACGGCGTTGACAAATCTGTGATTCTATTCTGTGATGTTATATAAAGTGTTAGAATGATATAAAAACAAGATATCTCTTTAGGATATATATGCATGGTATAGAATAGATTTAAATTCCATGTGGATATCGACTTTCGTGCAAACTTGGTTAGTGGTTTTGTGTTAGTATATGACTAAGGTGCAGTGATCGGAGCAGTATCTGAAGGGAATTTTGTAGGTTAATTATGGAGTTACCATTTGAGATAGCCGAATCATAAGTGAATTCAAAGGCAAGACTCTTTAACAACTTATATTAGGTGAGAA